>CAVOCG010000062.1:0-14850 GCA_963694095.1 Gammaproteobacteria bacterium | reverse complement strand
TCCATTCAGTCTTGGCATCACCAGGGTTTTCAAACCAGCCAATTCTTCCTAGTGCGCCACGTATGTTCATTGTGGCGTCGTCTTCCATGCGATCTCCCCTGCTGTAACTACCGGCAATCACGTCAATATCACCATCGCCGTCTATGTCAGCTAGCTCCATGCCAGTCATACTGTCCGGCAGGAACGTGCCTATTTGAAAACCATTCCAAGCATCGCCCAGCTCCGCTGGTTGTTCGATCCACATCAAGCCCAGCGGTCTGCCAGCACCGACGATATCGAGGCGACCGTCACCGGAGAGGTCGACGGTTTCTCAATTTTGCGGAATGTTATAGCGCCCAAGAATTTGTCGCTGCCAACTGTCACCATCGAGAGGATCACCATGCAGAGTAAATAGTTCAACCGGTGTTGAGCGAGCGTAGTCAACTGAGGTTTGTTAGGAGATGACGAGAAGTACTAAGAAGAGAAAATGGCGGACCGGACGGGACTCGAACCCGCGACCTCCGGCGTGACAGGCCGGCATTCTAACCAGCTGAACTACCGGTCCGTTACTTGCAAACTTGGTGGGTGATGAGGGATTTGAACCCCCGACATTCGCCTTGTAAGGGCGACGCTCTCCCAACTGAGCTAATCACCCATAACACAGAGTGTGCGCATTTTACCGGTTCGGTCCCGCATGTCAACAAGTGCAAACCAATTATGGTTAGTTGGCAAAATACTGAATTGAATTTATTTGTGGTTAGAGAAGGGCCAATGTCTCGGAAAAGCTGTCGTCCAGCTGTGTGAGATCTATCGGTTCTAGCAGCTCTCGAATGTTTATATCGGCCTCAGGAAATGTGATATCAAAAGCCACCACCAGCGCACCGGCGTCTCTTAGTTTTTCAATCAGGCGACCGACTTTAATCCGATTCCAGGGATACTGATCCTCCGCCTACAAACTTCTTTCATCGAGATCTACGATGATGATTTTATTTTCGACCCCTTTCACCGCTTTTGGCATCGTATTGAACCGCAGGTCCCATACTAGATATTCTAGGCGTTGTATCAAGAAATCGATAAAAGCGGACGCATCAACGTGCAGCCATAGTGCAAAGGAGGTCAACAATATGCCTAAAATATCGGCAAACTTTTACCTTCAGAAGCAAAGCGACCCAAGGATTTGCACATAGCCTGTTGCTGCACCTTTTACAGCAAATACTATGCGAGCAATTAATGAATGGATAGTATACTTTAATCGGGCTGATTCTTTCTAAAATTGATTATATGCCAATGATTCTGTACTTAAAATCAATCTAAAGATAAAATCACGCTCCAGATAACGCATCCTCGCCCTTTTGTTAATGTTATTTCGCTGCATGACTTAGGTAGATGGCAATTTCTAATCAATAATTCAGATAATTAATGTGAAAATATTCAAAGAATTCAGTTTTGAGGCTGCCCATCGCCTCCCCAACGTACCTGAGAATCATAAGTGTGCCCGTCTTCACGGCCACTCTTTTCAAATCAAGATTTCCATTGAAGGAGATGTGGGTAATACCACCGGATGGGTGATGGATTTTTCGGATATTAGCGCCGCTTTCGAGCCAATCAGGAAGCGCCTTGATCATTACTATCTAAATGAGATAGAAGGGCTTGAAAACCCCACTAGCGAAACCATAGCGCAATGGGTTTGGCTAAAACTAAAACCCTCTCTCCCATTTCTTACACAAATTGAAATTAGAGAAACCTGCACCAGCGGCTGCGTGTATTCTGGCGAATAGCCAGCTCAACTAACTCTATTTTATCTAGGGGCTCGCTATAAATTTAGCAGGCTCGATGGATTCATCGGAAAGTAGTTGCGAGTCCACCTCGCCACCTTCTTTTATCAACCGTTTGCTGACCATAAACTCCTTGGGACGATTCACACATTCTGCGGAAATCAAACGCTTTTTTTTAAAGTAAAAAAGAGCAAAGCCCGCCTCTTCAGCTTTACCCATTTCCCCTCGCAACACAACTTTATCATAGTCCGTGCTTAACCCAACTATTTGCAGCTTTATATTATATTGATCAGACCAGAACCAAGGAATAGAATCATAAATTTGTTTATTACCGAAAATATTTACAGCGGCAACGCGCGCCTGATCATTGGCATTTTGAACCGACTCTAAACGAATTCGGCGCTGGTAGAGAGGCGAATAATGATTACTGCAATCCCCGACAGCATAGATATGTTCGTTACTTGTTTGCAGGAACTCATTAACCCGTATTCCATTATCAATCGACAGACCCGCTGACTCAGCAATACTCACATTCGGCTCAATACCGACACCAACAATAACGATATCGGCCTGATAAGTATCACCACTTTCGCAAACTACAACTCTTGAAGTGCCGTCATTAACTATATCGATTATGTGTGCAGATGTTTTGATTAGAACGTTTCTCTTAGCATGTAATTCGATCATAAAAGTAGACATGGCCTCTCCCGTTACCCGCTGCAAAACCCGATCGGCCATCTCTAATAGCACAACCTCCATCCCTAATTGCGCTAGGGTGGCTGCTGTTTCCAATCCGATATATCCGCCACCAATTATTACTGCCTTTTTCTCATTATCTATTTTCGCTCTCAATTCCAACACATCGCGCGCCGTCCTGATATAAAACAGATTTGAAATTCCTTTTCCAAACGGTAATTCCCTAGCTCTCGCCCCAGTGCAAAGTGCCAATTTGGCATAGTGCAATACTGAGCTATCACTCATTACCACTTTCTGCGCTTCCGAATCAATCGATGTGACTTTAGTGTCTAACAATAATTGAATATCGTTATCTTCAAACACCTTCTGTGGCTTGAGTAATATTTGTTCAAGGTTTTTCTTACCCGCAAGCAGCTCTTTAGAAAGCGGTGGTCGGTGGTATGGCGAGTCCTTTTCATTGCTTAGCAAGTGAATTGAGCTCTGCCAACCCTCCCTGCGTAGTTGACACGCCAGTGTCGTTCCTGCGTGACTAGCACCAACTATGATGCAGCTTTTTGATTTCATTATTGGTAATCCCTTGAACTAATTCGAGCTGGCGCCACTTTTACTGCAAGTAGTATTCAAGGCACTTCTGGCAACTGCCAATTTATTTCTACTTGCCCGGTTTGTGCAAGATAAGCATTGGCCTTGGAAAAGTGTTTGTTGTTAAAAAATCCCCTGTGAGCGGAAAGTGGTGATGGATGAGGCGATTCCAGAACCAGATGTCTATTGCGGTCGATTATCGCCCCCTTTTTCTGCGCATAATTGCCCCACAGTATAAAGACTAAATTTTCCTTTTTTTCGTTAAGTAATTTCACAATTCTGCCGGTAAATTGTTCCCAACCCTTACCTTGATGAGAGGCCGCGTTGCCTGCCTGGACTGTCAGAACCGAATTCAACAGCAAAACACCCTGACTGGCCCAACTGGACAGGCAGCCATGATGCACCGGGCTTATCGCCAAATCAGCTAACAACTCTTTATAGATATTAGCCAGGGAAGGCGGCACATCCACACCAGGTTTAACTGAAAAGCAAAGCCCATGCGCTTGACCTGGTCCGTGGTACGGATCCTGCCCCAGCACAACCACCTTGATATCATCGAAATCTGTGCTATTAAGTGCATTAAAAATTTCATCTCCTGGAGGGTAAATTCTCTTTCCACTGGACTTTTCTTGCACTAGAAAATCCCGCAGACCCTGCATATGTTTTTTATTAAATTCAGGAGCAAGAACCTGCTTCCAGGAGTCAGCCAGCTTAATATGAGATAAATCTACTGCGCTACTTTCCGGCACTGTCTGATTGAGATCGCATATGTGGAAACAGCAAAACATCTTTAATTGAGGCGGAGTCTGTAAATAACATCACCAGACGATCAATACCAATCCCTTCTCCCGCCGTCGGCGGCATACCGTATTCCAACGCAGAGATATAGTCTTCGTCAAAGTGCATGGCCTCCTTGTCTCCTGAGTCCTTCTGAGCTACTTGCTTTAAAAATCGTTCAGTCTGATCCTCAGGATCATTGAGCTCGGAGAAACCATTTGCTAATTCGCGGCCACCTATTATCAATTCAAACCTGTCTGTCACCTCGGGATTCTCCTCGTTCCGTCTCGCCAGTGGTGAAACCTCAATAGGATACTCAGTTATAAACGTAGGCTGATCCAGTTTGTGTTCCACTTTCTGGTCAAATATCTCCATCAGAATTTTCCCGCGAGGCCAATTTTCGTCAAAATTAACCGCCAAACCTTCTGCCAGAGATACAACATTTTCTTTGGATTTAAATGTAACCACATCGCCGACATCACAGTGCTTCGTTATTGCAGCTTCTACTGTGAGGCGCTCAAATGTCTTGGAGAAGTCGTATTCAGAACCCTGATAGAGAAGCGTCGTCGTGCCAAACACTTCTTTGCCAATAGTACAAAACAGATCTTCTGTAAGATCCATTAGTTCATGATAGTCCGCGTAGGCAAGATAAAATTCCAACATGGTAAATTCAGGATTGTGTCTTGTGGACAAACCTTCGTTTCTGAAATTTCGGTTTAGCTCGAAAACTTTTTCGAACCCACCCACCACAAGGCGCTTCAAATAGAGCTCCGGGGCGACCCTCAAATACATATCCTGACCTAGTGAGTTGTGATGAGTAACAAATGGCCTGGCAGTTGCTCCCCCTGGAATAATCTGCATCATCGGTGTCTCAACTTCCATAAAACCCTGGGCTTCAAAATATTGTCTGATGCAACGAATGATTTGGAAGCGAAGTGTAAATAAGCGACGCGACTTAGCATTCACTATGAGGTCAACATACCGCTGTCGATAGCGCATTTCCGTATCACTCAAACCCTTGTGCTTATCAGGCAGCGGTCTCAATGATTTGGTTAGCAATCGAAAGTTGCTGATTCGAATACTAAGTTCCCCTTTGCCGGTACGAAATGCCTCGCCCTGCCCGCCAATGATATCGCCAAGGTCAAGTTGTTTTAATAACTCTGCCTGCTCCTGGTTTAGCGTCTTATTATTCATGTACAGTTGGATTTTGCCGGCAACATCCTGAATGACAACAAAGGGACCGCGCATTCGAACAACCCGACCTGCCACAGCCGTTTGATGGGCAAGTTCGGCTAATTCTTCCTTGCTCTTCTCACTGAATGCTTGTTCTAAATCACTTGATAATTCGCTGCGTCTAAAATCGTTAGGAAATGCATTTCCCCGACTACGATTTACGGTCAGCTTCGCCCTTCGATTGGCGATTAGTTTGTTTTCTTCGGCCAAATTGGAGTTGTCTTCACTCTCAGTATCTGTCATGACTTGATTCTTATAATCCCATTTTTAAACTTGCTTCGATAAATTTATCCAGATCACCGTCCAATACTGCCCCGGTATTTGTAACCTCTATATTGCTTCGCAAATCCTTGATCCGTGAAGCGTCTAATACATAAGAGCGAATTTGACTGCCCCAACCGATATCAGCTTTTTCATTCTCAATGGTCTGCATTTCTTCTTTGCGCTTTAATTCCTCTAACTCATAAAGTTTAGCCTTGAGTTGTTTTATTGCCATGTCCTTATTCTTATGCTGTGAGCGCTGCGACTGACACTGCACCACGATGCCACTTGGCTCATGTGTCAAGCGTACCGCAGAATCTGTCTTGTTCACGTGCTGCCCCCCTGCGCCACTGGAGCGGTAGGTGTCGATACGCACATCAGACATATCCAGATTGACATCTATATCATCGTCAATCTCAGGAGAAACAAAAACAGATGCAAAAGAAGTGTGACGACGACTACCAGAATCGAAGGGTGACTTCCTCACCAAACGGTGAACGCCGGTTTCTGTTCTGAGCCAGCCGAAGGCAAACTCACCCTCCATGTGCAGGGTCGCGCTTTTGATACCAGCCACATCGCCAGCGGAAACTTCAACTAATTCAGTCTTGAATCCTTTTTTCTCCCCCCACCTAAGATACATGCGCAGCAGCATTTCAGCCCAGTCCTGGGCTTCCGTTCCGCCCGATCCCGCATGAACATCCAGATAGGCACTGGAAGAATCCATGGCCCCGGAAAACATTCGGCGGAACTCAAGTTCTTCGAGCTTGGATTGCAATTCCAGCAGGTCAATATCAGCTATCTCAAAAAGCTCTTCATCCGACTCTTCCCGCGCTAGCTGAAACAGCTCCTCAGTATCTTTAATCCCCACGGTCATTTTATCAATCGTATTGACAACGGCTTCCAGCGCGGAACGCTCTTTACCCAAAGCCTGCGCGTACTGATGCTTTTCCCAAACGGTGGGTTCGGCTAATTCCAGTTCAACTTCAATAAGGCGATCTTGCTTTAGCTCATAGTCAAAGATACCCCCTCAGAGTATCCATTTTTGAACTGAACTCTTTCAACATTGCCAATTGGCTGTTTATTTCCAGCATCTATCAGTCATCCGTTTGCTTCAACCTGATTGTGAAAGATCGCATTTTACCTTAATGCTCTGCAGTTACCACTTCAACGCGAAGAAATAGCAATAAGTAACTTTTTCCCAGCAGCCCAACTAGCAAGGTATATAGCTCGCATAGCACATCACTAATCGCTATCATTGCCTCAAATTGTAGTCCAAATTACATGTTATTAAAAAACGCAGAGCTTTCATGGCTGGAATCAGGCCTGCCCTACTCCAGGCAATTCTCCGATGTCTATCATTCTCAAGATGGTGAGCTGGAGGAAAGCCAACACGTATTTCTTAAAGCCAACTCACTTGAGTCACGATGGCTGCAGCACACTAGTGAAACCAACAATTTTGTCATCGCAGAACTGGGGTTTGGTACCGGGCTAAATTTCCTGCTTTGCTGGCAGCTCTGGAACAATGCCACCACCCGTCCAGCACACCTTCATTACCTGGCTTTTGAGAAGCATCCGATAGTAACTCAATCGCTCATTAAAATTCTGAGCCGATGGCCCTCCTTATCAACCTTAAGCAACCGGCTGCTAAAGGTGTATCCAGACCACACTGCCGGCCTGCATCGGTTGATCCTTGATGACACGATAACGCTAGACCTGCACTACGGCGATGCTTGCGAAGAATTGAGCACACGCCATACTGCCGATACTACGAAAGTAGACGCATGGTTTCTGGACGGCTTCTCACCCAAGCTGAATCCCCAGATGTGGCAAACCAGCTTAATTAGACAGATTGCTTTAAATAGTAAATCTGGCACCAGTTTAAGCAGTTACTCAGTGGCTGGAAGTGTACGTTCCGCTTTGAGTAAGTGCGGATTCGAGGTAGAGAAAAAACCCGGTTTCGGAGGCAAGCGGCATATGCTCACTGCACGTTTCGCTGGCAACCGGGGCCCATTGCCAAAAGCAGAGGCGGGAGTTTATTTCCGGCCACCGTGGTTTCAATTACCACAATCAGACACTACGGCGAAGCAAGCAATTGTCATTGGCGCCGGCCTAGCTGGCTGCTCTACCGCGTATAACCTGGCCCGCAGGGGTTGGCGTGTGCAAATCATAGAAGAGCAGGATGCCCCCGCATCGGGCTCTTCGGGCAATTCACAATCTGCACTGCAATGCCGTCTACAAAAAAACCAGTCATCGGGCTATACATTCGCTTTACATGCCTACCTGTTTGCTGCCCGTCACTACCAGCAATTGAGTCTGGAGCGCGACTTCTCATGGCGAGCTTGCGGCGTACTTCAATTACCCGAAGCGACTAATAGAAAAAATGATCTGACGTTTCGTGGGCTAAAGAAAATTTATGCAGCGCAAGTAATACGGCAGGTAGGCATTGAATTAGCTTCTTCACTATCCGGCGCAAAACTCAATCATGGTGCCTGGTTATTACCCTTAGGGGGCTGGCTAGACCCCGGGTTACTCTGCAGAGCCTACCTGTCGCACCCCAACGTCGAATTAAATTTATCTACCTCCATTAAGCGCCTGGAGCGAACCGGAAACCGGTGGAAAGCCCATAGCAGAGCAGCTGCTTGTTTTACCTCAGAGGTCGTTGTAATCGCTAATAGTTATTCGGCAAAGCAATTTTCTCAAACAGCCAATTTAGCCATTACGCCTGTCAGAGGCCAGGCCAGCCACCTTCTCAGCACCGAGAAAAGCAATGGCATAAAAGCCGTTATTTGTGGTGAAAGGACGATTTTTCCGGCATACAACGGGTCCCATATGGTGGCTGCCAGTTATCTAGTTCAGGATGAAAGCACAGAGATACGCGCTGCAGAAAACACGTCCAACAAGCGCGGGGTTCAGAGTTTATTCCAAGACGACGATCAAGTTAACACGCCAATTTCACATGCCCGGGTTTCCATTAGAGCGAGCAGTAAAGATCACAGCCCTATAGTTGGAATGGTGCCGGATGTGAAACAGATGCAAACTGACTATTCCCAGTTAGCCCGTAACGCGAAATCTTTAGTAACAACCCCAGGCGCCTACCTGCCGGGCCTCTATATTTCTACAGCCCATGGTTCCTATGGGTTGGCTAGTTGCCCTATCAGCGGGGAGTATCTAGCCAGTTTGATAAACCAGGATAACGTACCTCTCAATCAGGAACTGATGGATCACCTCAGCCCTACCCGTTTTGTTATTCGAAACCTGAAGAAGCAACGGACAGGTTAAGGGGTAAACTATTAATTCATAGTTAGCCCGCAAACAACGATGCACCTTGCCAAGATAATTTAACAGACGCTATCTCGATTGATTACCTTGTATAAAAAGCGGTAACTACGCGGCATAATGCCTCGGCATCATCCACGCCAGCGAGCTCTCTGATAGAATGCATTCCCAGCGTAGGCACACCTATATCAACTGTGCTAACGCCAATCCTCGTCGCAGTTAATGGACCAATAGTGCTGCCACAGGCCATGTCGCTGCGCATCACGAACGGCTGATAGCTAACACCCAGATTCTCGCAAAGCGATTTAAACCGCGCAATTGAATTACTGCTGCTAGCATAGCGTTGATTGGCATTTATTTTGATCACCGGGCCACCGTTTAATATCGGTCCGTGCTGATCATCATGTTTGTCGGAAAAATTAGGGTGCACACCATGTGCATTATCTATCGATAACAATAGAGATTGCCGAATAACTCGCTCAAAATCGTCTGCATGTTCAGCTTTTGCGCCAACTATTCTTTCCAGTACTGAATTTAAGAAGGGCCCCTGCGCTCCAGCTGTAGATGAACTGCCTACCTCCTCATGGTCATTACATACCAATAGCGACGAGTATTCATCTTTGCTTTTAACTAATGCACAAACCGCGATATAGCAACTCAGCAAATTATCTAGCCTCGCAGCTGCTATAAATTGTTGCTCCAGTCCAATCAGGGACGGCGGCTGGGAGTCATAAAAAGCCAATTCGTGAGAAAGCACCTTTGTAGCATCAACCAGCCCCAGCTTATTCTTCAAATGCTCTAACAAGAATGAATCCAGCTCGAACTCTTCACTTTCTTTTACCTGCAACAGAACCGGCGGCAATTCTTTTTGTGCATTAATTTTTCTTCCAGTATTAGCGCTCCTGTCCAGATGAATCGCAAGGCTGGGTATAAATGCAATTGGGTCGACCAGGTTCACCAAGCAAGAATATAACGCGCCGTCTTTTGCCAGATACTCAACTCTCCCTGCTAGCGAAAGGTCACGGTCGAACCATGGATGCAAAAGTGCACCACCGTAAATTTCCACTCCGAGCTGAACATACCCCTTACCGGTGATTTCTGGAATCGGTTTAACTTTAAGGCAGGGGCTATCAGTGTGAGCGCCAGTCAGGTGAATACCAGTGCCCACCAGTTTGTGAACACCGGTTTTGAACGCGATGATGGCAGAATCATTACGAATGGTGTAATAGGCTTTATCTTTCTCAAGCTGCCAATGCTGGGATTCTTTAATACGCTCGAAATTTGCTGCATCCAGTATAGTCGCCACCTCGGAAACGGCATGAAAAGGGGTTGGTGAATTTCTGATGAAATTCATCAACCCCTGGTTAAAACTAGTGTCATTCATAGTCTGATTGACCGTTTGATTGCGAGCAAAATCGCAGGCCGTACTACCTGGATTTGCTAGCGGATTTCCAGCAACTCAACATCAAATATCAAAGCCGAGCTTGGTGGAATTTCAGGTGAAGGGGAGTTTTCCCCATAAGCCAAATCTGCCGGGATGAACAATCGCCATTTGTCGCCCAGTTTCATTAGCTGAAGCGCTTCCGTCCAACCTGCTATAACCTGAGATACGCCAAACTGTGCAGGCTCATCACGATCTACCGAACTATCGAAAACACTGCCATCGGGCAGTGTTCCATGATAGTGGGCTAATACTGAGTCTTCTAAGCCAGGTGAAACACCACCGGCGGGACCTTCTGTAATGACCATGTATTGCAGTCCAGAATCTAGTGTAACCACGCCTTCGCGCTCAGCATTTTGTTGAAGAAATTCTTCGCTGGCGGCCTGGCTGGCTGCTACTGCTTCTTGTGCCTGCGCCGTCATACGCTCCTGAAATATTTGAATTGCCGCTATCATCTGCTCTTCTGACAACTCGACATTATCTGATACGACTGCGCGCATACCGATGACGAATGAATCAAGGTCAATCCCTTCGAGCAAGCCCTGTGCGACCAAGCTTTCACCAATATTGACACCAATAGCGTAGGCAATACGGGTATCCTCGTTATCTAAATCCAAATCGCCCTGCGCGAAAGATGCTGTAGTAGCTATCAGCAGTAGAGTAGGCAGGGTAATCCTGACGAAATGCTTCACAATATTCATACCAATTTCCTTTAAATCAAGGGACAATCAAAATTTAGCAGATTACAATTTTCTAAACTATATAACGTTGGGGCATATTAACTGGGTTAATGTCTAATTACCAGAGACCCCCTCCCTTACCAAAACGGGTTGCTTATAATATTTTGAGTCATCATTTCCAATGAAACTAACTACTCGTTACTTGCTGGCACTAAGCACAATACTTCTGGCCCTAGGTGGCTGCAGCCAGGTCTATACAGTGAGTATTAACGATAAATCGTTTTATGACCCCAGCGGAAGATTGCCATCCAACGAGGTGGAAGATTCTGACCTACAAGGTTGCATCAATCTTGCGATTAGACAGCAAAGCCTCAACAATCCACAAGAACTGAACGTACTCTCTTGCCCCAATTCCCAGATTAGAAGTCTCGAAAGAATTGGAGGGCTTGGCCTCCTGCGATTTTTGGATCTGGGAAATAATATTATAAGCAACCTGACCCCTCTAGAAAGCCTCGATCAGCTTAGCGGCTTAAATCTTGCGAATAATGCCATAGCGGATATTGCTCCACTTTTCAACATACAAAGCCTCAGCTTAGTCATCTTGACGGGAAATGACCAGATTTCCTGCAATCAGTTAGCTCTTCTTCAGCAAAAGCTGGGAGATAAGCTTGTTGCGCCGGCTCAATGTCGGAACTAACTCTTGACTGTAAATTATTCACAAACCGGCGAAGAAATAATCGTCATCGTATTTTACGGCGGCCCGCTATGGAAACGAAATTCCTTGTCTGGAGACAGAATGAGATTCTCCTCCACTTCAGCAAAAAAATGAGTGCGCGACAGGATATCTTCATCACTGAATTGAACCGCCAAATCAAAGTAGTCTTGAAAATGACGCGCCTCAGACTTTAACAAGCTAGAATAAAAACGAACCAATTCATCATCGAGTACAGTTAATAATCTCCCGAAGCGTTCGCAGGACCGCGCCTCAATATAGGCACCAATGATCAATGTGTCGATCAATGCCTGTTTTTCAGTCTTACCTATGTGCTCGCGCAAGCCCGCTGCATATCGCGACGGACTCAAACGAATGTATGGGACATCCCTTTTATGGAGAATTTCCACTACCTGCTGAAAATGTAGCAATTCTTCACGCGCTAACTGCGACATCTTGGCCAGCAGTTCAGGATAAGACACATACCGATACATCAGACTCATCGCAGTTGCAGCGGCTTTTTTCTCACAATTAGCATGGTCGATTAGTAATAGAGACTCATTAGATAGCGCCTGCTTGAGCCAGGCGTCAGGTGTCTCGCAGGGAAGAAACTCCAGGATTTTAGTTAACATATCTATGGCTGGACTGGCATTCTAGTGACGCAGTTTTTCATTAGGTTTGGCACCGGCACCCTGACCGGTATTAGCCAACTCGTCTTCTTCTTTATCAGTTTCTGCTCTTTTAGCTATCTCTGCATTGTGTTTCTTTGATGTCTTGGCACCGAGTTGTTTCAGTTTTTCTACACGACTCAGTAGATTTCCGCGTCCTGACACCAGTTTATTTTGCGCTTTATCAAAACTTTCTTTACTCGCATCTATTTTTGAACCGATGTCTTCAAGATCGCTAACAAACGCCACAAATTTGTCATACATGGCCCCAGCCTTATCGGCAATTTCCTGCGCATTTTTATTTTGTTGTGCTAACCGCCAGATATTATGCACAGTCTTTAGCGTGGTCATTAAAGTAGACGGTACTACAATAATAATATTGCGCTCAAAACCATATTGCGACAACTCTATGCCACTTTGGGCTGCCATAGCATAGGCTGCCTCAATTGGCATAAATAGAAAAACATAATCGAGCGAATTCAGCCCAATTAAATTTTGATAATCCTTTGCCGCCAGAGTTTTTATATGCAAGCGAACAGATTGAATGTGTTGCTTGAGATAGTTTTCTTTTGCTATCTTTTCGTCTTCTGCACAGTAGGCATCCCAAGCTTTCAATGACACTTTTGAATCAATAATAATATCTCTATCTTCAGGCAGATGAACCACTACGTCAGGTTGACTTCTCGAACCATCTTCGGCTTTAAGGCTCACCTGAACCTCATACTCTCTGCCTTTAAGCAATCCGGATTTTTCCAGAATAGATTCCAGCACAATCTCACCCCATGTGCCTTGGGCCTTATTGTCTCCCTTCAACGCATTCGTTAAATTAACTGCGTCTTTACTTATGCGGCTATTAAGTTCCTTGAGATTGTTTATTTCTTTCGCCAGTGAAAACCGCTCTTTAGATTCCTTATCATAAGTTTCTTCTACCCTTTTTTCGAAATTCTGGATTCTTTCCTGCAACGGAGAGAGAATTGCAGACAGACTATCTCGATTACTCTCAGTGAATTTTTTGCTCTTATCGTCAAATATCTCATTGGCGATGTTTTTAAAAGCAACTGTCATTTGGTCGCGGGATTCGCTAAATTTTTCTCGCTCATGATCAAGTGTGGTCTGTAACCTGGTGATTTTTTCACGGCTGTCTAAATTGAGCGCGTCCTGAGACTGAATTTTATAGGCAGAATCATTAATGCTATTTGAAAGGCTGGTTAGTTCTTCGTCTTTTGCAACCATTCGTTCGCGCAGTGTGGCCAATTCCACTTGTGCTTTGCTGGATTTTCTCAGCAGAAACCCGATCACAACCAAAGCTACACATAAAAGGGTCAAAGCGAGTATTGCAGTTGATGTCATTTGTTTGCCTGGGAACAACGTTGAAGCAGGAGTGTGCGCTAACTTAAGTTATTGTTTATCTCCAACAGCAATGCATTTTTTATGCTATCAATCTCAGCATCACTTTCCTGCGTTTCCGCTATCACATTTATCGCATTGCCGGTTTCCTGTAAGCGTAAACGGAAATCAAATTCAATAACATCCTCTTCATCTTCGCTGCCGAAGCTAAACACGCGCCGGATAAAGCCTGGTGAATCTTCTTCGTCATTTTGAGCAGCAAATTGAACATTAAATACTGATTCTACTCTGTCACTATCAAGAATATTGATCTCCGCTGCCTCCAATGCCGTCCGCACCATAGCCCAAGCCCGATCATAACCAACACGAAGCTCTAGAACACGCACCCCTTCATCACCTTCAATTAGATTTGCTTTACTTACAGCGGCGATACTCCCTGCAAGCAAACTGGACGATGATGCCTGGTAAACATCATTTCTGTCAGCTAGGTATTGAGAGATTGAAGCTTTTACCCGACTCTCCCTTTCTTCCGAATGTGAAGTTTCTGGCCATTCAAAAGTCGCTGGGGCTGCTCCATCTCTGGGAACACTTAAGTGTAGGACATAGATTTCCGAATAGCCGGGATGCAGGCCTGGTTCTATCGTGAGTTTGTATTTGTTACGAGTGGATATATCGTTTTCTATCTCCACCCAGGCCGTCTCCATGACCCCGTCTATAGCATTTTCGTAATCGAGAAGTACCTCCAATTCTGTCCAATAATCTCGTATCAACGGCCAAACCTGGCTGGGCGTGGCGTCGATGACTATCCAGCTCTCATCGCCGAATGACTGAACTCTTACACCCTCTTGAAATCTAGTTTCTATTGGTCTAGGCCGGGGAATTACATCAAAATTCGATCCTGCAATGATTAATTTTTCTGGAACCACATACAACTGGTCAAGTGTGTAACTGTCCAGCTCAACCGGCACATCCATCGTCGGAAATATTGCGGCTTCCCGGTAGTCAGAGCTTCGATTGCGAAATATACCCTCGTCTCCAGCCAAATAATTACAAGCTGTCAATGGCGCTATGATAAGAATTACTGCAAATAACTTTTTCATTGTTTTCCTAAATAATCACTCAGGCAACCGCTGCCAACGTAATTTCCGCATACTGCAAAGCGTCACGTACTTGGATATGAAACTGGCTATCAAGTTCCGTTAATGGCAGCCTAATTCCTGTTTTAATCATTCCCATTTCAGTTAATGCCCACTTCACGGGTATGGGGTTTGCCTCTGCGAATAGTTTTTGATGTAGTGGCATTAGTTTTTGATCTATCGCTGTCGCTGCTTTGTGATTCCCAGCGATTGCCAACTTACACATTTGCGACATTAGCTCTGGCGCTACATTCGCGGTAACTGATATTGCACCCTTCGCCCCGCCC
>CAVOCG010000061.1:0-14929 GCA_963694095.1 Gammaproteobacteria bacterium | reverse complement strand
CATGATTAAGAAGAACTCTTACTGCTTCAATGTTGCCACGTAAAACTGACGCATGCAGTGCCGTGTGGCCGCTTGCTGCAGAGTCTGCGTTGGCGCCGCTATCCAACAATAATTTCAATAGTTCAGCATTGCCACCATGCACCGCCATGATGGCAGGACTGGTGCCAAATGCTGACAGGGCATTCACATCACTACCGGCATTAACCAGTAATTGTGCTGAGCGTAAATCACCGGCTCTGGCGGCGAACATCAAAGGGGAATTGCCACCTTGATCTACCCAAGTTTTGTAGGCAGGGGGGCTATCCTGTGGTTTTTCGGTTTTAACATACTGGGTTCGAATTAGTGTGCGGGCATCGACGTCGGCTCCGTATTCCAGCAAGGCCTCTACTACTGAAGAATGTCCTTGACCCGCAGCCCACATCAGTGCTGTTTGCTCCCGTGTTACGGCGGGGTTCGGGTCGGCACCAGCTGCGAGCAATTGCTTGACTATGCTGGCATCGCCGGAACGGGCCGCTGTCATCACCAGCGTTTCGCCGGAAAGGAGCCCTGACTCGGGGTCGGCGCCGGCTTGTAGCAAAATCTGGACCATAGCGGCGCTGCCATTTTGAGCCGCCAGCCATAGTGGTGTTACGCCGAGGTCGGTGCTGGCATTCACATCAGCATCGGCGGAGATCAGTTGTTGAGCACTGAGAATAGAATCCCGGTAGCTGGCCCAGTGCAGGGCTGAGGTGCCATCACCGTATACCGCATTGACCTCGCCCCCGTCGGCTAACAGGGTTTGCACCATTGTCCAATCTGCGGCTTTGGCTGCGCTCACCAGAGGCGGCATGCTTTGTCCGGCAGCCTGAGCAACAAACACAACAGTGCAAACAATTGTTGTCAGAGTAAAAACACAGTAGTTTTTCCAGTATTTTCTATATTTAGATAATAATTGCATTAACTACTTCAACCCCTAAATTCTTGTTCGTCGGTAAACTACCGAATTTTTACTCTGGCCCCAATTATTAAGCTATGTCAATCGGCAGTGGGCTTGCACTGCCGCCTATACGATCAATAGGGATATTGAATTTACTTGCTAATGTCAGCAACAGGTCTGCTAGAGTTGGTCGATCTCTATAGCGCAGATGTTGCCCTCCCTTCAACCAGCCTGCGCCCCCGCCTAGTAATAGAATTGGCAAATCAATTCCAGAGTGGATTGTGCTATTGGAAAGACCAGTACCGTAGAGAATAGTCATATTATCTAGCAACGAACCACCGCCTTCCGGAATTGCGGAAAGCTTGCTCAGATAGTTAGAAAACAGCGTCGTATGGTAACTGTTGATTCTGGACATTTTTTCCAATAGCTGAGGGTTGTTGTTGTGGTGAGATAAAGGGTGGTGGGCATCGGGAACGTTGACCTGAGGATAAGGCCGCGCACTTTGTTCTTTGCTCATCATAAAGGTAATCACGCGGGTCAGGTCTGTTTGCAGCGCCAGAACCTGCAGATCCTGCATAATTTCCATGTGTTCTTCAAATTCCGGTGGCACGCCTGCTGGTTGTGCGAGTTCTGGCAGATCCATGTCGATTTGCTCTTCGGCTTTTTGTATCCGTCGTTCAACATTGCGCACCGATTCTGTGTAGCTGGCCATAAGGTGTCGGTCTTCAAAGCCTAGTTTATTTTCTAGGCTTGAGAGTCTTTCGAGCACAGCATCAAGGATGCTGCTTTGTTGCTGCAGTCGAATCTCTCGCGCAGTTTGTGCGGTGCTTCCACTATCACCAAAGAGCCGTTCAAAAACGGCTCGGGGATTATGTTCCGTGGGCAGCGGTTCTCTTTCGCCACGCCAGGAAAGCGTATGGGTGTAAACGCAACTCAAATTAGCTGTGCAAGCACCGGCAAGCGCAGGCGCGTCCATTGATAGCTCAAGTGATGAAAGCTGAGTTTTTTTGCCAAGCTGATTGGCGAGTATTTGATCTATTGATATGCCTGCTAGTATATCGACCTCATTTCTTCCGCCTTGGGCGATACCGGTTAAAAATGAGCCGCCGGCACCTGCGTGAGCCACATTCCAGTTAGCCGAAAGTCCTGACAGAACTAGCATTTTTTCTCTGAACTCGGCCAGTGGTTGCAGAATTGGGGTTAGCTCAAAGTCCCGCCCCAAAATTGTAGGTGTCCAATAGTCCATGGACATGCCGTTCGGCACATAGACTGTCTGAAAACGATGCACTGGGGCTGCACTTTGTGCGAATGCTGGGGTCATGGCATCTAGCATTGGCAGTGCCAATGCCGCACCTGCCCCACGCAGAATGGCACGCCGGGAAACCGCCTTGCCGGTAACAAAATTTACGGCTCGAGTCGTATTCTTTTTCATTCTGTTATTCCCTTTTTGTTAATCTGCCGTGTTATCTGTTTCGCTCTCTACTGGAGTGGCGACTAGGTTCGGGTTCGTTGTACTCATTAAAAATGCCGGGCTCTGGGCAATACCCAAAACCAGGGACGACCAGCTGTAATTATCCGCTGCCGCATCGCGCACAATTTGCCGCACTACCGGCTGATCATAGTACTCAACCCGGCGCCCAAGCGCATAGGTCATTAGCTTCTCAGTGAGTGTGTGCGCAAACCGTTGCGGTCGACTGAGCATCCAGTCGCGAAGGGCGGCATATCCACCGAACTCCACACCGCCGGGATAGGTGCCGGCGGCATCAACCGGATTTCCTACTTCATCAAAATCTCGCCATCCACCAATCACGTCGAAGTTTTCTAGGGCGAAGCCTATCGGGTCAATGACAGTATGGCAAGTATAGCAGACTGGATCTTGTCTATGCTGAGCCAGTCGTTCACGAATTGAAGTCGGTACTTGGCCAGCTTCAGAGTCTGGTAAAATAGGGACATTGGCTGGCGGTGGCGGTGGCGGTGTACCCAGCATATTATCCAACAACCACTTGCCGCGTAATACCGGTGAAGTTCGTCCGGGGTAAGATGTCACAGTAAGTAACGAGCCCTGGGCCAATAACCCACCGCGCTGGTAAGGATTTGGTAAGTCTGCCCTGCGAAAACGACTTCCGTAAATCCCTTGGACTCCGTAATGCCTGGCTAGGCGCTCGTTCATGAATGTGTAATCTGCACCCAGTAGTTCCATGATGCTGGTATCTTCGCGCAAGGTGCTTGCGATAAACATTTCTGTTTCTTGACCAAATGCCTCGATCAGACTCATGTCATAATTGGGAAATAACACCGAATTGATTTGTATTTCATCCAGGCGTCTGAGATTCAACCACTGAGCCGCGAAATCCTCTACCAAGGTTGTTACACCTCGGGAATCGAGCAGCATGCGTCGCACCTGCTGCTCGAACACGACCGGGTCGCTGAGTTGCCCGCTTTCGGCCAGATCTAGCAGTGTGGTATCGGGTGTTGCACTCCAGAGGAAAAATGCCAGTCGTGAGGCTAGCTCCTGATTACTGAGCTTGAATACTTCTCCTGCTGCCAGTTGTTGTGGGTCGCTATAGCTGCGGATCAGGAAGTCTGGATCGCTGAGCATATATTCCAGCGCAAACTGAATGCCGGTATCAAAGCTACCCCCCTGCTCGCGACCACGGTTGTAGAAGCTGAGTAGCAAGTCCATATCTTTTTCAGTGACGGTGCGGCGGTATGCGCTTCGTGCCATTCGGGAAAGGATATTAGTAGCACAACCTGCTGCTTCAGTTTGTTGCTGGGGATAGCATGAAAAAATCAATTGCCGGCTGGGCGAATCGGTAGAAGTGGAGGCTGTCTGGTAAGGCCCACCGATTTCTACAGAGTGAACCTTTTGATTGTCTAGGTAGACTTCGCTATTCGTATTGAGTCTGCCACCTTGAGCAGGTTGAGGAATAGCCTCCGGCTCAAGCTGTTGCCTTATATAGGATACTGTTACTTGCCGTGGCCCTGCTTGCACTGGCACACGGACTTCCAGACCCGACGCAGCTTCAGTGATCATGTATTGTTCCCAGTCGATACTGCCGGGCTCGCCTGTACCGGTAAAGCTCAATGGTGCAGGCGTTCCGGGTGCCTCGCCGCCGATTGAAAACCGCCGCAACAGTCGACCGTCCAGGCGTATCTCAAGTTGCTGCGGCCAACCCAAGCCTTTGACGTAATCTTGATAGTTAGTTTCGAGCTTGACACTGATCAGGTATTCACCATCCACCGGAAAGTTATGGTTTACCGCAATACCACCGCGTGAACCGAACGGCATATCGTCGTTTTGTCGCCAGTCCTGCTTCATATAAAGGGGAATTTCGTAGGTTGTAGATTCCGGATTCACAGGTGGTAAGCCAGTGGCTAGACGAGTAACCTGCCGCGCAACTGACATATACCTTTCCATATGAGCTGTAGAGAAGGGAAGGGCCGCCGCCATGTTGTCGAAGCTGCCGTCTGCAGTTGGATCGCCGGGTAGTAGTGTCATCACGTCTACATCAAGACCCAGCAGTTCATTGATGGTGTTGTTGTATTCGTAGCGATTCATCCGGTGGATCGGCGTGATCCGACCTGGATTTGGACTCGCCACCCAGGCTTGATCCAATTCTCCTTCTAGCCAACTAGTCATTATCTCGTAGGTTTCAAACGGTGGCCGTGGCATACCTGACGGCGGCATCATATTCGCCTGTAATTTTTTAACTACTTTCTCGAACGTGTCAGCATGATTGGCTGGTTTGGTGAAGTCTACGCTTTGGAAGGATAAACCGGCAGTAGCTAAGGTGTCGTTGTGGCAGGAAATGCAGTACGAGTTTACGATTTGCTGCATATCCGGGGCACCGAACGCTTCAGCTGCCAAAGGTGTTCGGCTGCTTGGCCAGGCAGTAGTTATCACTCCCCAAACCAGACTTACGCCAAGTAGGGCTACGATGGAAAGTCGAGGTGCAAGCCTAGTTATATTATTCATTTGGTCCCCGTATGATGTGCCTGCAAAGTAGTTTGGGAAACGGCGAGACACAACATTGTTTTGACCTGCTTGCTGCACAATCTAATCATCTACGGAACCCTACCTCAGGCTTGCTTGTACTGCAATACCGAGAAGACATTATAACTGCTGGAATTCTGCATTTGTCACACACTTTAACCTGCTAAATTAAAGGGATGGAGCTTGTTTGGTCTCAGCGTCCACGGCCTATCGGCTGTTGAAGGCACAAGGTCGAGAGACCATATTACTGGATACCAACTAGATTGCGCTCCAAGCTGGAGCCGACATCAATGTGGAGGCCGGTAGAATTTTCCTAGCTATAGTAGCGATTATTAATCAAAATAATGCGCCAACTGACAAAAGGTCCCGTATTTCGTGGGAATAAGTAAAAATAGTATTCAATTATTTGTCTGTCTTAATAATTGAATAGTAAATAATACAATATGGGGCGTAAAATCAGCCTCAGTTACGATTCTCTGTCTTTGTATCACTTATCACGCCATAAACTTATTTTCGGTCTGTCTGCCTAACTATCTAAGCGTTCTGTGCTAGTCAGAGCCACCTTGGTCAACGTTCTTCCAAGTATAGAATCCCATGAACATTTCTTCCCAACTTTGCTCACCCCAGCTGATCTCAATATTAGCATCTGGGTTAAATGTGTTCTGTGAAGAGTTATCGAACGCACCTGTAGCAACAATTTTGGTGCCAGCAGGGATTTGAATAGGTTTTTCTAGTTCATGCGCAAGCTGCCAGTTGAAGGAGTAGGCAGGAACTGATAGCAGCAATTCTTCGCTGCCGTCAGGGTATTGTGCAGTGAACTTCATGCGCTTCCCACGGAAATGCATATGCGGCATAAGGCTATAAAGCTCTGCGTCTTCGGGAACAAGCGTAACTAGCTCCATCTCATGATCTTTCGCCTGAGCAGGGATGGCGATTGAGAAAGCATTACCGACGCCACCTGACATACGCTCGTTAGGTACTTCCCCTTCATCATAGAAATAGATGCCAATCTCAGTCGAATCAGTAGTCTCTTTGCCTGAAGTTGTATAGTGCATCTGCAGATTAAGAGTAGTTCCTGCTTTCAGCAGCCCACCAACGCCAGGAGGGTTAAGCGAGATATTGTTACCCGGTGCATAACCTGCGACAGATCCTAGATCTGGATCGCTACTTCCTAAGAAGGTGCCTATATCAAGATCAGGAATTTCCTTGAAAATAGCCCCGATGTCAGGCTTTTGGCCGGATGCTATTGCGGCGAAAAGCGTAGTGCGAATCGACTGTGCCTTTTCAGCTGGCAGAGATGCCAACAAATCCATCAAGATCTTCTGAAAATCAGGAGCACCTTCTGGTGGGACAACTGTAGTAATGATGTGATGCAGCACAGCAGGATTGCCAGGGACTACCTCACTACCCTTAATCCAGACGTCTTTATCGAGGCCAAGATCGATAGGAATATCCATATAATCTACAACGCCTGTTGCAGGGATGGATTGCTCAGGAACTTTTACAATTAAGTCCGGCTGACCAAGAGACCACTTGTCAGTTGGCCATGTTAGGACTGTTAGGGGGTCATTATCACTATCTACTTTAGACCCAGTGTTTACCCAGCGAACAAGCTTTTGCATTTCGTCGTCGCTAAGATTCATCTCGTTCTTCATCTTATGACCGACTTTATTGTCAACCTGACCTGGTGGCATGCGCTTAGTCATAACGACTTCGCGAATCATCGGCGACCAACCCTGGACGCTAATGCTGCTATCCATAGCGAAAGGAGCAATGCCACCCTCGCGGTGACAGCTTGCACAATTATCGGCAATTATCGGTGCAATATCTTTCTCATAGGAAAGGTTTGCATGTGTACCTAGGTTTGGAAATTGAATCACCGGACCATTGCTTGCAACAGAAACCATCTCGAATTTCTCTCCAGCGAGCAATTGCTGTAGCGAAGATTCGATATTGGAAATAGGGCCGCGATATAACAGTTCGAAATTGCTCGGATTGTAAAGAACCGCATCATCTAGGCGACTCATACCTAGCATTTCGGTTACTAACTGGGCGTCGTCCATCAATACTGGGAGATCTAATCCCAAGGCCGCGACTTCACTCTGTACTAATGCACGATCAGAATGCAGGCCGGGGTTCAATAAGAAGAACTGAACGCCTTGATCGGTATATGCCTCTTGGAGAGTTTTCAAGCTTGCAGCGTCGGCTTGGCTATTGGCCATAGGCATTATAACCACAGCGCTGTGATCATCGTACCAAGCCATGTGCTGAATGGCACCTTGATGGTCGATCAAAGCAAAATCACCAACTCGTTCACCGGCATTTAGCGTACTGGAAGCGAGGGTTGCCACTAAAGCTAATCCCAATATCTTTTTCATGCTGTGTTCCTTTCTAATGAAAAATTATTCGTTTAGGAAGATTTTCCTAGGGCCCTAATTTTACTGCTTTTTAATGGAATTGCAGCTAATTTCAATAGCTTTCGCCAATCATTATCTTGAATGGCTACAGGCCAATAGTTACAAGGGTTTAGGAAGTTTTACGCTATATCTCGTGTCGAAATGAAGGGGGCAGTGTGCTGTGATAGTTAGTTACTTAATATTCGAATCAGCTTAAGCGGCATCTTCAGCAGTGCATTCTGGCTAAAATGCTTTCAATTCACATTTTACTAGATGCGATTGTAGGGGTTATTTTGCTTATCGTCTGCCTCCTTTCCTCTGTTTCCTAGCGTGTGGTTTGAATTATCTACTGTCCTCCACACTCATCTTCATCTGCAGCGAATACAGACTTGTACGCGATGTCATAAATAGCGTCTGTCCGTCACGACCTCCGAAGCCGACGTTGGCAGGGTCAGGTAACCAGATCGAAGGTGGTGTCGGAGTACCACAAAAGACTTTTTTTTGCAGCGGGTCAGGGCCGGTTCGAAACGTTCACCCAGGGCAACGAGGCCTTATCGATTTTCGGACAACTTGATATACACATGATGGATGATCGGGCGACGTTGACACTGGGTGCCAACTTCACCGAAGACGGGAAAGATGCGACCTCAAATATGCTCGTAACGGATATATTTTTCGGACTCGACCTCGAGAAGGTTGGTGGTGCTTTGATTTCTGCAGGTGCCTTTGCACAAGCAATTGCTGGCGGTGCTGGTCAAGCCGCTGCGGGGGCAATAGCGGCTGGAACAGGAGCAGCGTTGGCCTCGGCAAAGTTCTCGGCGGCAAACCCTCCACCGGCCTGTAATTCACTGTTAGCTCTGCAGAAACTGCAGTTTATGCCTTCGTTTCTGAATTTTCCGAATACCGTTGAAGGAGGGAGTTGCAGCGACGACGCAACCACCTAGACAGTTCGATTGGCCTATGAGGCTACAAACAGGGCCAATGGGTACGCCGCTGCGGCCACTGGTTTCAAAGCATCGTCGTGGAATCTGTCACGTGATTCACGCCCCTTTGCCGCCGACATGAACGCAATCAATGCTAGCGGTCTCGGATTGACTAACCTGAATTCCGGATCGAGGTTCGCCGGACCTGAAGATGCCACTGTGTACGAAGCTGGACTGAAGGCACGCTTCGACAGAGGCACAGTCAATGTTGCGGTATTCGACCAGAGGTCTTGAATTGGAGGCAACCTTTGCACCGGTCGATGAACTTACATTGTCGTTCTCCGGTACGTGGCTGGATCCGGTATATGATTCCTTTAAATTGAGAGAGGGCGTCGACGGACCTGTTGATTTAAGTGGAGAACAGGTGCCAGGTGTTCACGAGTTCAGCATGAACGTGTCGGGCATCTACAGCTTTAGTTTGGGTGGCACGATGTCGGGTTTTGTTCGGGCTGCATACATCTTCGACGATGAAGTTCCAGTCGTAGATAACGGACTCTCAAGTATTGCGCCGCGGGAAGTCAGTACATTCAATGCCAGCATCGGCATTGAATGGGGAAATGGATTTGAAGCCATGCTTTGGGGCCGTAATATAAATGACGATGATTACTTGTTGAGTGCATTCCCCTCTGTCGCGCAAGAGGGCAGCTTTAGCGGCTACCCAAATGAGCCGAGAACGTATGGCTTAACAGTCACTAAACGTTTCCAATAAAGGACAGCGTAGCAGTGTGAAAAGCTCTGTGACAGGCTTGCCATACTCGTAGCGGAAAAAGCCTTCTGCGATGCTAAGAACATCTAGTTTGGCATGCTTTGCGGCTGGCTTGATATGTTCCTCAGTGTGGGCATAGCGTCTCGAATTCGTTAGTATGTAAGGTGAAGCAATTCCTTTCTCGACACTTAGGAGCCTAGCGAATGTTTAAAACCCGTCATATCGGATTCATAGTGATTGCCTTCGCCTCTGTGGCCATCGGACAAACCCCTGTAGCACCAGCTTTGTACGTGCAAGCAAGCGATATCGCGACGGCACTGGAAAGAGCAGCGGCAGAAAGGTCTTCCATGGCGGTTTCCAGAATTGACACTAGCGCGGAATATCGTATCAACCTTATTCGTCGTACTGAGGGGGCGGGCGCGATTGTTCATCAACGCGGCACCGAGCTGCACTTTATTACGGAAGGGTCTGGCACACTAGTTACCGGCGGTATAATCCTCCGGCCTGCTGACGGTGGGCGCGCAACCATTGAGGGGGGCTTAGCACGCCAAGTATCCAAAGGCGATGCGATTTTGATTCCTGAAGGTACGCCACACTGGTATAGCGCAGTTGAAGGAGCCGTTTCTTACCTTGAGGTAAGATTTAACGAACCCGTTGCTGACTAGACATTGATAGTACGCATGTTAAGTATCTGTTTTTCTACTGTATATTTCTCTGTCTAAAATTACGTTATCGCGGTGTTGTCGCCTATAGTATTTATTGGTGTGCGAAGCCAAACCTTATTCGAAGGACAGCAGAGTGAACAAAAGGTTCTCGGCATCGCTCAATTGGAAAATTATGTTTCGAAAAGCTACCGCACCATCAATCAATAGCTCTGGAATTACAAGCTGCCCGCTGGCGCCGTCAAATGTCGCCATGTTGGCTACCGTCTCAGGCAAACTTACTATAGTGTCTTGTTGCGCCTGGATCACAACGGCTGGCTCATTGGTAAATAAGGAAAAAGACAGGTAGAACAGGCCTGTCGCTCCGGCATCAATAGAAACATTAAGTAGACCAGTGGAGTTATCGAAAGTGTTGTGTCCATTTGCTGTGGTTTGAACCACCGACATGCTAAGTTCCACCAGATTAGCCGCGGTAAGATTGACGCCGTTGTAATTGACTACCGGAGCTTTATCAATGCGGCCGTTAACCAATACGGCCCGAGGTAGTGCATTGATAGCGTCGACCACGCCCATGCCATTATCCAATACTCGGGCAAAGACGGTGAAACCCCCATTTTGGACATCCAGATTCGAACTGTTATCCCCAATATTGACAAACCATTGGCTGGTCGCACTATTGGGATCGCTATCCATTTTTGCCATGGCCAGCGTTCCGCGGGTATTGGAAATTCCTGGCTCATTCTCAATAGTTGAACCGATTGCAATTGTTTCTAGCTCATTGTTTGGTTCATTGAAGACCAACCAGCCGCCTTGTATCACAAAATTTGATTCAGACCGGTGAATAAAAGTGCCATCGTACGCGCCGGAATTAACGTACCCGAGAAAATTAGCAACAGTTATAGGCGTAATTTTATCGAACAGTTCAATCGAAAAATCACCCAGTGAAGTAGATATTTGTACAATGGTTCCCTGGCGAGCATCAAGCGCCTGCGTTTGCAAAGGCATACAAAGAAGGCTTGCCGCTGCCATCAATCCGAAAAAAACCATCCGTAGTTCGCGTTTCAACCCTACGCGAAGTCCTCTCGCGAATAGTTTTTGGTGGCAGTAGCTGATACGTCTAACGGTCATATATTTTTCCTTCGACCCGTTTGTTGAGTTTCGTGCAGATGCTCTTGCAGTACACGCATGAAAGCTGGACCGTATTTTTCAAGTTTGCGTTCACCAACTCCACTTAGTTGGCTGAAATGATCCATGTCCTGGGGCAGCTGATTGCAAATGTCTCGCAGAGTACTGTCATGAAAAACGACATAGGGCGGTATACCTTGTTCATCTGCTAGTTCGCGTCGGCAATCTCGCAGGGCTTCCCATAGACCGATGTCGATATCGTCAGAAAGGGGCGTTTTGGTTCTTTGCTTGGACACCTTGATTTTTGCGTCGCGTCGCAGCTCTATCTGTTCCTCTCCGCGCAAGAGAGGACGGCACTTATCTTCTAGGCGCAAAGCGCCAAACCGCTCTAGGTCAACATTTAGATAGCCCCGTGCAATTAGTTGCCGAAATACCGAGCGCCACTGGTTTACCTCAAGGCTATTACCTATACCATGTATCGGTAAGTGATGGTGATTAAATTGAGAAATCTTGTCTGAGTTCGCGCCGCGCAGTACGTCTATGAGATGGTTAACCCCAAACCGTTGACCGGTTCTATAGGCTGCGCTTAAGGCCATGCGGGCAGCTTCCGTTCCATCCCAGGTTGAAACGGGTTGCAGACAGTTGTCGCAATTGCCACATGGCTGCGGAAGAGTCTCGTCAAAGTAGTGGAGCAAAGCCTGCCGCCTACATGTTGTAATTTCACAAAGTCCCAGCATGGCATTGAGCCGTTGTTGTTCCGCTCTCCTGTGCTCTTCGTCGGCCTGGGAACTCTCCATCATTTGTCGCAACTTGATAACATCCTGCAGTCCATAAATCATCCAGGCATCTGCCGGCAGGCCATCGCGCCCGGCGCGACCGGTTTCCTGGTAGTAGGATTCGACGGTTTTTGGTAGGTCTAGGTGTGCGACAAAGCGTACATCGGGCTTATTGATGCCCATGCCAAAGGCAATAGTAGCGACGATTATCACGCCCTCTTCTCGTAGGAATTTAGCCTGGTGTTCTGCGCGCGAATTTGAAGCCATTCCCGCATGATAGGGTAGCGCATTGAAACTCTGCTGTTGTAACCAGTGTGCTATTTCTTCTGTTTTCTTACGGGACAAACAATAGATAATTCCAGTATCTTTGGGATGTTCGTCTCTTAGGAAACGGAGTAACTGCTGTTTTGCATTTCGTTTGAGGGTAATCCGGTATTGGATGTTAGGTCGGTCAAACCCGGCAATGAACTGCTTTGCCTCTGTTAAATCCAGACGAGCAATAATTTCGCTGCGATTGCGTGCGTCTGCGGTGGCAGTGAGGGCGATGCGTGGTACTGCTGGAAATGACTTATGCAGTATGTTCAGCAACAAATAGTCCGCTCGAAAGTCGTGCCCCCATTGCGAGACGCAATGGGCCTCATCTATTGCAAACAGGGAGATGCTGGAGCGATGCAGCAAAGACAGTGTTCGTTCCTGCTTGAGTCGCTCTGGTGCGATATAAAGCAGATCCAGTTTTCCGGCCATCAATGAATCTTCCACTTCCCGTACGGTTTTGTTATCGAGGGTGGAGTTCAGAAAGCAAGCGTTTATGTCGAGCAAGCGCAGGGCATCAACTTGATCCTGCATCAGTGCAATAAGGGGTGATATCACCACTCCGCAGCCGGGGCGCACGATCGCTGGGATCTGATAACACAAGGACTTGCCGCTACCGGTGGGCATGAGTACGAGGGCGTCTCCTCCCTCCACCATAGTGGCGATAATTTCATTCTGCGGTGGACGGAAGGAATCGTATCCGAAGACGTTTTGTAAAATATTTAATGCGCGCTTCATTTATCACCGGGCCTTTTTTTTCGAGATTAAAGCTGTGGTCCAGCCGCCACCAACGCTTGTCCTTGCTCGTTATCGGTGAATTTATCAAAGTTTGCTATAAAAAGTTTTGCTAGGTGGCTTGCCTTTGTATCCCATTCGTCTGCAGAGCCATAGGTTTTTCGGGGATCGAGAATGCCACTGTCTAGAGAGTCTATATTTACTGGTACAGCGAGATTGAAGTAGGGCAAATTGAAACACTCTGCTTCATCTATTGACCCGTCGAGAATGGAATGAATTATGGCCCGTGTTGCTTTAATTGAAATCCGCTTGCCAGTGCCGTTCCAACCCGTGTTAACCAGGTAGGCGGTGGATCCCGCAGCTTCCATTCGCTTCACAAGCTCGTGGGCATACTTGGTTGGGTGCAGCGATAAAAATGCTGCGCCAAAACAACTGGAGAATGTTGGAGTGGGCTCGGTAATGCCGAGTTCTGTTCCAGCCAGTTTTGCTGTGAACCCGGACAGGAAATGATACTTAGTTTGTTCAGGCGTGAGTTTCGCAACTGGAGGAAGTACGCCGAAAGCATCTGCGGTTAAGAAGATTACTTTTTCTGCATGGCCGCCTTTGGATACTGGCTTAACAATATTATCAATATGATGAATGGGATAGGACACTCGCGTATTTTCAGTTTTGGAACCATCGTCATAATCGATAACGCCAGCTGGGTTGACCGTTACATTCTCTAGTAGCGCATCGCGACGAATCGCATTGTAGATGTCGGGTTCGCTCTCTTTACTAAGCTTAATTGTTTTGGCATAGCAACCGCCTTCAAAATTAAACACACCTTCGTCATCCCAGCCGTGCTCGTCGTCACCGATCAGTTCACGTTCTGGGTCGGTTGAAAGGGTGGTTTTTCCGGTTCCGGAAAGACCGAAGAAGATTGCCAAATCACCGCCTTTGCCTACATTAGCTGAACAGTGCATCGATGCCATGCCGCGAAGAGGCAACAAGTAGTTCATCATGGAGAACATGCCTTTCTTCATTTCACCGCCGTACCAGGTGCCGCCGATGAGTTGTACTTTCTCGGCCAGATTGAAGGCAACGAAGTTCTCGGAGTTCAGACCTTGACTTTGCCAGTCAGGATTAGTGCTCTTTGCACCGTTCATAACGATGAAATCTGGCTCAAAATCAACAAGCTGCTCATCAGTAGGCCGAATGAACATATTTTTAACAAAATGGGCCTGCCAGGCAACTTCCATGATGAAGCGAACTTTCAGGTGGCTGTTATCATTGGCACCACATATTGTGTCCATTACGTAAAGGCATTTGCCACTTAATCTGTTGGTTACCAGAGATTTTAAGTGATTCCAGATATCTTGATCGATAGGTTTGTTGTCGTTCTTGCCTTGATCTGACCACCAAACGGTATCCCGTGTCGTAGCATCACGCACGATATATTTATCCTTAGGTGAGCGGCCGGTAAAGATTCCAGTATCCACCGCGACAGCACCGGATTCAGTGACTACACCTTTCTCATAGCCTTCCAGCTCTGAGTTTGTTTCTTGCTCGAACAGAAATTCATAACTCGGGTTATAGTAAACTTCTTCGACTGCGGTAATGCCGTATTGTTGCAGATCTGGTGCTGCATTGAGGTTTTCAGTCATTATGGTGTCGCCTTTTGCCCTTGCTTATGAATTGAAATAGACACGTCCCAACCGTGCCGAGCGTATTGTATCCAAGCCTCGCTCCTGATTACAATTTCATAGAGAAAGAGTAGTGTATTTTTTACAAAAAGGGAGTTTTTGTGACTGATTATTCACATTCACCGCTACAAAAACTTGGTCAGAGGCTAACTATTTGTTTAGTATTGGTAGCTGTCATTCAGATTGAGGAGTCTTTGAAGTGCCCAAAACAAAAATATTGGCTGTGCTTTTTTGTGCAATGCTGCTGCCGGGTACCTATGCAGCAGAGTCACCTGTACCGACAATGTTTCCGATTGAGGTAATAGTTCCCGACTATCCACTTAAAGCCGCGATAGACCGAATTGGGGGCTTTGTGATGGTAACCTTCGAGGTGACGGCAGAGGGCGTGGTCCGCAATCCCGCGATTAGTTTTGCTCAGCCACCTGAAATTTTCAACGAGTCGGCATTGGCTGCTACCTTAAAAATGCGTTTCAGGCCACAGATTCGCAAAGGAGCCCCCATTGATGTGAAGGGTGTTCAATACTTCTTTACATTTAATCCGGACGAGGCATTCAATCTTCCCGAATCTGACAACTGAGTGTTATCCTGAGCTGGTATGAGCTCGAACACTACCCTGATCAGTGTTTTAACCAGGTCCAGTGA
>CAVOCG010000060.1:0-15285 GCA_963694095.1 Gammaproteobacteria bacterium | reverse complement strand
CTTATTATAAAAACCGCCATCTTCGGGTGCCGTAGCGCGCCTTCATTGAACCTCCAAAACACAGAAGCCCCGGTACTATAGTGCTTCGAGAAATACGTGGTTCATTGTTGTTTTTTTTGGCACTATGTCAATGGGGGATGAAATCTTTGACAAATCTATTTAACAAAAGTAATCGGGCTCTACTTTTATCAGCAGCAGCTGTTTCCATAACCCTCTTCGCCGCTGATAATCCATCGTACTTTTGGCAGCCCTATGATGAGTCCCTAGAGATTAGCGAGCAGGCCGTACATCCAAACTCTCAGCTGCGTTACAAACTACTTAACTCCAAAGTTTTAGATAAGAATGATCTGTGGCGTCCATTCGAGGCAGCACTGAGGGATTTTTCGGCTCAACGATATGAATCATTGAAGCCGCTGATACTGGAGCGAAGTATTGCTGAGCTTCAGCAATCAGTACGAGAAGGGCAAATAAATTATGAGGAGTTGGTAAGCTTTTATCTGTATCGGATTCGGCATTTTGAAAGCGATAATTCACTATCTCTCAACTCGGTTATTACTTTAAATCCCAACGCCATTAATCGTGCGCAGGAGTTGGACCAATTGCGACAGCAGGGCAACGCAGTGGCTAATGATTCAATTTATGGAATGCCTGTTTTATTGAAAGACAATGTAGGGGCGGAGGGCATGCCGACCACAGCCGGTGCAATCGCCCTGCGGAATAATTTCACAGATGATGCGTTCATTACCAGCCGGTTAAAAGCCAACGGTGCCATAATTTTGGGTAAGGCTAATTTGAGTGAGTGGGCTTATTTTTTCTGTGATGACTGCCCGTCAGGTTATAGCGCAATGGGTGGGCAAACCCTTAACCCCTATGGGCGTAAACAATTTGGCACCGGCGGTTCGAGCTCTGGCAGTGCGGTAGCTGTTGCAGCAAATTTTGCTGTGGCGGCGGTGGGCTCGGAAACATCGGGCTCTATTTTATCGCCTGCTAGCGCTAATTCAGTAGTGGGGCTAAAACCCACCACAGGGTTATTGAGTCGCAGTGGCGTTGTGCCGATTTCCAGCACCTTGGACACTACCGGACCAATAGCAAAATCAGTGGCAGACAGCGTGATCTTGTTTAATGCAATGACAGGGTATGATGAGAATGATCTAGCGATGCCTCTTATTAGTGCCGATTATTCGCTGGACTACTCGGTAAATTCAATCGGTGATAAGCGGCTCGGAGTTATCAATGGGTTTGCCGGTGATGGGATGTACACTGATGCGGTGGCAAGCTTGAATCAGGCAGGTGCAATTCTGGTAGAAGTCGATATGGCAAGCGCGCGTTTTGAGGGTTTTGGCAATCTTCTGGGCGGCGAGATGAAAAGAGATCTGGCGCTTTATCTTGAGCAATATGCTTCAGGTAGGGTGGAGATTGAAACGATTGATGATGTAAAAGTATTCAACGAGGCGTCGCTGGAGCTTAGAGCACCTTATGGCCAAGCTGAAGTAGATCGAATGGTGACAAATGAACAGAGTATGGATGCCTTGAATAGGCTCAGGGATAGGCTGCAGTCCCAGGCAAGAGACCAGCTGGAGTCGGTATTTACTGAATTCGACTTGGATATTTTAGTGTCGATTAACAACAGACACGCAGGCATAGCGGCATTGGCTAACTTTCCGGCCATCACCCTCCCTATGGGGTATCTGGGGACAGGGCAGCCAGTGGGTCTTACGCTGATAGCGCCGCCCTTCCACGAGCAAGATTTAATCGACAGTGCTGCAGTGTATGAGCAAGCTGGCGAAACAAGGGTAGTTCCTTCTAGCTACCAGTAATTCTCAACGGTAATTTGCCCTGGCGTGCGCCGGCGATTCTTGCTGAAACCTTGAATTTTTAGCAACTCTACTGTGTCCTTAACCATATCAGGATTACCACACAGCATTAATTGAGACCTGTCAGGAGTTAGCGGCATGTCGATAGCTCGCTGTAGCGAGCCGTTTTCTATCGCTGCTGGTACCCGACCATGTATCGTGCCAGGTATCTTTTCTCGACTAACAAATGCCTGAAAGATAAATCTATCGCCATACGCCTGCTGCAAGCGTCCAATCATCTCTTGATAACGTAAGTCCGATTGTGTGCGCACGGCGTGTACCAATACAATATTTTTAAAGCGTTGCCACGGTTCGTTCGTATTCAGGATAGAAAGGAATGGAGCCACGCCAGTTCCCGTGCCCAGCATCCATAGATCATCTGCGGTAGGGACTTCGTTAAGGGTAAAAAAGCCGTTGGCCTGTTGTTTGATCCAGATGGAATCTCCCGCCTGTAAACTCACCATCGCGTTTGAGAGAGCGCCGCCGGTTGCCGTGTAGAAGAAAAATTCCAGCGGTCTTTGATCTGGTGAGCTGAGATAGGAATATGGGCGAGCAATGCGCTCTCCGTCAATAACCAATCCCAGGCTGGTAAATTGCCCGGCTATGAAACTGTCAACATCGGCATCGATTTTTAAGGAAAACAGATTCTCTGTCCAATGGACATTTTTAACTACTGAGCCCTCAATCCAGTTAGCCATGCGATTCACCTCTTGGTGGGGTGCAAACCCGTAATCTCTGTTTGGCAGTAATCAGGAGGGATCTGGCACAAGTCATGTATTTCATTGGAACTATGTTATGAATTTCTATAGTCTCCTAGCAAGCTTTCTGGAAATAGAATAGAAATTAAGTAGTAGTGGAGAGATTCATGCTCGGAACCTGGTTTGAGATTGTCCTGTGGAAACGGATACTTATTGCCCTTGTGCTCGGTGTTATAGTGGGCATGCTGTGGGGAGAGGGTGCCGCCAGCATTAAGTGGATCGGTGATTTGTTTGTTCGTCTGATTCGTATGGTCGTTGTGCCACTGGTATTCGTAACGCTAGTATCAGGTGTTGTATCCATGGGCGATCCCAGTAAGTTGGGCTCGTTGGGTGCCAAGACCTTGGCTGTATACATGGGCACTACCCTGGTGGCGATTACTATTGGTTTGGTTCTGGCCGTAATATTACAACCCGGTGTAGGAGTAAACCTGTCGGGGGCAACGCCTGAACAGGTACAACAAGCCATTCCCTTGGCTGAAAGGATGATGGGCATAGTGCCAATTAATCCCATCGCCGCCATGGCAGAGGGTAATTTTCTTGCCATCATTTTCTTTGCCTTACTGCTAGGCGTCAGTTTGTTGACAATCGGTGAGAAAGGTAAAGTTTTGGCTGACCTCATGGACGCCGGTTCAGAGGCGATGCTGCGAATAACCCACTGGGTGATGGAAACGGCACCGCTTGGGGTCTTTGCACTGATTGCCTGGGTGTCGGGGACACAGGGTGTTACCGCTTTACTGGATGTACTGACGCTTGCCTTTGCTGTTCTCATTGGCTGTGTTTCCCACGTGTTGCTAGTTCATGGCAGTATGATGCGCTTTGTCCTCAATCTCAGTCCGATCCAATTCTTTCGGGGGGCGCGAGATGCAATGTTACTGGCCTTCTCGACCTCTTCCAGTTCGGCCACTTTGCCAGTATCGATGTCGGTAGCTGAGGAAAACCTGGGGATAAAGCCGGTTGTAGCGTCTACAGTTCTGCCTTTGGGGGCAACCATCAATATGGATGGCACTGCGCTTTATGTTGGCATAGTCTCGGTGTTCGCCGCGCAGGCCTTTGGTATCGACTTGAGTCTGGCCGACTATGGGGTTATTGCCGGTTCAACCACCTTGGTTTCAATTGGCACCGCAGGTGTGCCCAGTGCTTCATTGTTTTTGAGCGCGGCAGTAATGGGTTCGATAGGAATTACCCCAGAGCAAATTGCTGTGGTGGTTGGGTTTATCCTGGTGTTTGATCGGCCCCTGGATATGCTGCGAACCAGTGTTAATGTAACGGGTGACTTGTCAGTGGCTACAGCCGTGGCGAACTGGGAAGGGGAGTTCGACAAGGAAATTTTTGACAGGCCCCTCAAATTCTAGAAACAGGTCTGGGTAATCCAGCGCATCTACACCTGCTAGTTGCTGGCGGAAAAGCCATCCATTTTCGCAAGACGACCAATTAACTCTTCGATCCTTGTGCTATAGCCCCATTCGTTGTTGTATCAGCTCACTACTTTCACCAGGCGCTTATCCATCACTTGGTTCAATCACGAATCGAATATGCTGGAAGAAGAGGAATTGCCAATAATGTCGCTGCCCACAATGGTTTTTAGCGATACGCATGATGGTTCTGCCTATTGGACCGAAACCATTGATAGCAATTTTAGGTAAGCTCAAGTTTGCCTCCGTTTACACGAAGGGTGCATAGGTAAATATTGTGCCGGATAATAACAAAGGAAGAGTGGTTCAATTTAGCTTGTTCAATTTATAACATTTCATACAATTTCGTAGACGCCACAGTAGCTAGCGTTTATTCTCGCTTTAGAATCATAAAAAGGAATTCGAACCCATGAGTGGATTACTATCTAGAGATAGAATAATTGCCCCGGCCGATTACAATCGCTGGCGCGCACCGGTTGCCTCCGTGGCTATTCATCTTTGCATCGGGTCGGTTTATGCCTGGAGCATCTACAATCCACCTTTGACCAAATTATTCGGTGTAGTTGCCAGTTCCGGGGATGACTGGAGCTTGAGCGAAGTAGTATGGGTGTTTACCGTTGCCATTGTCTTCCTTGGGTTGGCGGCTGCGTTTGCTGGCAAGTGGCTGGAAACTGTTGGGCCGCGCAAGGTGGGTGTTGTGGCGGCTTTTTGTTGGGGAGGTGGTTACATTGTTGGCGGTTTTGGTATTGTAACCCACCAGCTGTGGTTGCTTTATCTTGGCTATGGAGTTATCGGTGGCTGTGGTCTGGGTCTTGGGTATGTTTCGCCGGTGAGTACGCTTATTCGCTGGTTTCCGGATCGTCGCGGCATGGCTGCAGGCATGGCTATTATGGGTTTTGGTGGGGGCGCCATGATTGGCACACCCATGAAAGAATTTTTTATTCGATTATTTTATCAGGCACCGGAATTTCTTGGTTCAGTTGCGGAAGTCGATCTGGTTACCCAGGCAGGTAGACGCTTTGTTGAGGTGGGTGGCGTATTACAGGAAGTTGTAATCGCCGGCGCAGCGGAAATTCGTGATATGACATTGCCCGGACCGGAAGGGGTTTATGTAGTGAATTCCGGAGCCTCAGGCGTAGCGGAAACTTTCTTTGTGATCGGTGTGATTTATCTGGTGGTGATGTTGTTGGCTTCCTTCTCTTATCGTCTACCTGTACCAGGCTGGAAACCAGAAGGTTGGGAAGAGCCAGCCGTAGGACAGCGTAACTCGTTGATCTCCGACAAACATGTAGATATCGATCAGGCCTTAAAGACTCCTCAGTTTTATCAATTGTGGGTTGTGTTGTGCTTGAATGTTACAGCGGGCATTGGTGTTTTAGGTGTGGCGCGTACCATGATGACAGAGATATTTGGTACTACCTTGCCGGATATTGTAGATACCGCTTTCGCCGCAACCTATGTAGTTATGATCAGTGCATTTAACATGGTAGGGCGATTTATCTGGGCTAGCGCGTCTGACTACATTGGCCGGCGCAACACGTATTGGATTTTCTTCTTGCTTGGTATCATATTGTATCTTTCAGTGCCATTTTCCGCTCAACAAGTAAGTGTGAATCCATCTGTGGTCTGGCTAGTTTATTTCTATGCAGCAACAATGATCATATTCACCATGTACGGTGGCGGTTTTGCAACGATTCCCGCTTACCTCGCAGACATATTTGGCACGCGCTACGTCGGTGGTATTCATGGACGCCTGCTGACCGCATGGAGCACGGCGGGAGTATTGGGCCCGCTGGCAATTACTTCGTTGCGTCAAAATTCCGTTGATAATGCCATTAGTGATTTAATGACAAGCATAGAGCCTGCGGCGTTTCTTGCTCAGTTTGGTGCCCCGGTGGGTCAGTTGGAAGTCCTGGTAGCACAAAATTCAGTAACCATTTCACGTTTGATGGAGATAGCGCCAGCGGGCACAACCGACCCAACCAGTGGGCTTTATAACTCCACCATGGTGCTGATGGCGGCTCTGTTGGGAATAGCTCTGGTTAGTAATGCCTTAATGAAACCTGTCGATACGCGGCATCACATGGAGAAGTAGACATTTCTGCCAGAAAGTATTATAAAAAACATTGCGTTCAAAAAGTGGGGAGCTCCAACATGAAATTAGAACTACACAAATCTCTCTGGACAGTGCCATTTGCGGTCCTGCTTGTGGCGTTTAGTGCTCTGGGCTCTAGCGTGGGTGCTGCCGAAGACAGCTGGGAGGCGCCCAAAACCATAGACGGACAGCCTGACCTTCAAGGGGTCTGGGCAAATAATGCAATTACTCCAGTCGAGCGGCCTGAGGTGTTTGGCGATAGGGAGTTTCTCACCGATGATGAGATGCAATTTCTGAAGGAAAAAATTACTGAAATAAATGCGGGTGGGGGAGATGCCCTATTCGGCGATAGTGTTCTGGAAGCAGCATTTTCTGGAAACGTAGCTTCCAGAGATGAGGAAACGGGAAACTACGACGCACAGTGGATGGTTGATCGAACGCTGCAAAACCGTACTTCACAGATAATCGATCCACCTAACGGCCGCTATCCGCCAAAAACAGAAGCTGCTATCGCGGACGTCAGGGCGCGCAGTATTTACAGTCAAGAACACCCGGCCGACTCCTGGCTGGATCGGTCCTTATCAGAGCGTTGCGTACATCGGGGTGTGCCCAATCTGCGCAGTGGTTATAATAGTTACTGGCAAATAGTGCAGACTAAAGACCACGTATCTATCATTCAAGAGATGTTTCACGATGTGCGAATCATTCCACTAACCGATATTCCTAAATTGCACGAAGATATTAGACTCTGGAATGGCAGCTCTAGGGGCTATTGGGACGGAGAAACCCTGGTAATAGAAACTCAGAACATAAATGAAGCGAGTGATCCTGGATTAGATACACAGAGAAGAATCTACCAGGAGCGTATTACACGCATTGCGGCGAGCGAGTTGCAGTATGACTTCATTGTTCATGATCCCGGAACCTACACAGCGGATTACACGCGACGACTCATTTTCGAATACTCCAATGATTCTATTTATGAGTATGCCTGTCACGAGGGCAACTATGGCATGGAGAATATTCTGTCTGGTCATCGTGTGGAAGAGGCGTTAGCACGGGAGAATTGAAAAACCCCGGCTAAGTTGACTCGCTATATCCATCCGAATTCTTTCATTGCCCAAGGCGCATTCCAGACCTTAGTCATCTCTGAAACTTTTGAATCGTCACCCATCTTTAGGATGTAGGCATAGTGAGAATGAGCTTCCTGGTGGGTTGGCGGTACTGGTCCACCATCACCGGTATGTTTTCCATGATACTTTGCGAAAAATATGGCTGTATTGGCGTTTTCATCAAAGCTGAATAAATGTAGCTCATATTAGCCTTTGGGTGATGTAACCGTACCAAAACGGTGCAACCAATCACAGTAGGCTTAGACCGAGCTGATATCGACAAGTGGTTCGCTTTGAGCTGAGAATTAGGCTCCTTCTTGCACATATTGCTTACAGCCGTCCCCTCAAAGAGGGGCCTCACACGCTTCGAAAATTTTTTTTGCGGTTCTAAATAAGTTCATATTTTTTCCTTTTTTTATGCAGTAGTTTTAAAGGCTGGTGTGTGCATAATCTTCCATCGCTGCCATACTCATCATTAGAAACCCGGTAAACGCAGCACTGTTTGGTGACAGCGACGGGTCGACGTGAGTTTTCATGTCATTGATGATGTCGCGATACTCTGTATAGAAAGGCCAGGAGGGCAAGGGCTTGTAGTGCATTGAGTCCAATTCAAAATGAGCAATCACGCTCTTGGTGGTTGTTGGTTTGACGAAAACCTCCTGCTGCGGGCGGAAATAAGCGGGCAGTATACTAATCAGCGTCCACTTTCCCAGCTTTCCCGAATTTAAGATGTGCAATATTTTTTCGAACCCTGCTTGTTCGTTACCGTGTATTTGCTCCTTTAATCCGGCTACAAGCTGATTCCTTTCCTTTGGTGATAGTGAATTGAGAAAACTTTTGAACTTGGGTTTCTCGAATATTGATACCATGGAAGAACGGCTAACCAGCTTGATCATATTGTCGATGACATCGGATGTATCTCGGAAATATTTTTTATTTGAAAAGCAATCCTGCGCAATTGAACTCATCTTATCTACTCTGTGCTTCTTGGTGATCACCTGAATTTCCGGATCTAGAAAACCACCCGGATAGCGATTAAGAAACCAGTACTCGGCTTGTTTGAGTTTTTCTGAGTTCATGCTCAAGGTTCCAATTTCCAGTCTAGATCGTAGATAAAATCCGCTTTGAAGTGATCGAAATTTATCTACTGTACTCTGGCTGCATAATGAAATTTTAACAGAAAATTTAAGAATTGAGCTAAAAAGTAGCGCTATTTAAAAGGGCAGTACCCTTGGCAAGCCCTCTCATTTTCCTCGGATGATCGCATACTGTGGCGTGGCCATGGGTTGATGCCGAAGTTCAAAAGGCTCGTGCCAGCAATAATTCAGTAGAATGGTGCTATTTACTGGAACTACCAACTATGGATTACAGCAGGGCCGCACGGTATATTGAATCACTTCGAGTGGGAATCGGTAACGTTTGTATGTTATTTTTGATAATTCCATAGCCTTATCAGCACTATAATAGGAAGCCCGGCCTAACGATACGGTTCAAAACAGGCCGGAGAATCGTCTTTACACTAGGCGCAAATAAGCCCGCTTGGAGGCGGAAATTTGTTCAGTTACCATTAACAAAGGAACTCTGGACAGTTGTTGAGTGCGCTTTGCGAGTTAGGAATAATATCTCCTTCGTTATGGGAAACATGAGCAAACTTCATATGAAGTTGGAATTTGTGCGTCGTGAAGCGAAGGGTAGCAATTTCTGGTAGGATGAGTGGCTTTTACGAGGTGCTATTTTTGATATTTTTAGTTGGTTTCTTTCTGGCAGTATCGGGAAGAGGCTGGATTGGTGACGTGCTTTAAGCGATATGATAGAGTTTTTTCAAGAGGTAATAACCATGAATAATAATTCGCGCAGACAATTCCTGAAGGCTCTTTCGTTAATCGGCCCAGCAGCACTGGTATCCCGAAACCTGTTCGGTCAGGCGACTGGCGCCGGCGTTGAGTTGGCATCTTATCCTTCTACCTGGCTACCTGATGGCATACGCTCTCGTTTTGTTAACGATGTGAATGGATTACGAATTCATGTGTTGGAAGCTGGATATGAAACTGCGGGACGGCCGGCACTATTGTTGCTTCATGGATTTCCGGAGCTGGCTTATAGTTGGCGACGAATTATGTTGCCGCTGGCCGAAGCGGGCTACCACGTAATCGCCCCAGATGTTCGCGGTTATGGTCGTACCACCGGATGGAGCGCTGATTACAACACTGACCTAACGCCTTTTCGTACGCTTAACAAGGTGCGCGATGCTATGGGGTTGGTTGCTGCATTTGGCTATAGGTCAGTGGCTGCTGTGATAGGGCACGATGCGGGGTCGCCTCTTGCGGCCTGGTGTGCAGTTACTCGCCCTGACATTTTTCCAGCCTTGGTGATGATGAGTGCACCTTTTAGCGGGACCAGAACCTTGCCATTCAATACCAAGGATGAACCACCTCGTACCGTAGCGGATACCGGTCCGACAGTTTACGAAAACCTGGCAACACTTCCCCAGCCGCGTAAGCATTACCAACGCTACTACAGGACTCCTGCAGCGAATGAGAATATGTGGCATGCCGAACAGGGAATTCATAATTTTATTCGAGGCTATTACCATTTTAAAAGTGCCGATTGGGAAGGCAACAAGCCTTATCGCCTCGCCGCGCGCACTGCGCAAGAATGGGCGAAGATGCCTGAGTACTATATTATGGAGCTTGACAAGGGCATGGCAGAAACAGTTGCTGCGGTAATGCCTAGCGCTGCAGAAATTGCGGCCAATGCTTGGTTGCCCGATAGTCAATTACAAGTCTATGCCGAAGAATACGGCCGCACCAGCTTTCAGGGCGGCTTGAATGGTTATCGCATGGGTGGTGCAAATATTGGCAATGCAGAAATTGAGCTCTATGCCGGAAAAACGATCGATCAACCATCGATGTTTATCAGTGGTGCAAGTGATTGGGGTACTTATCAAAGCCCAGGATCGTTCGAGCGGATGCAAACGCAAGCCTGCACTGACATGCGAGAGACACATCTAGTCGAGGACGCTGGACATTGGGTGCAACAAGAACAACCTGAAGTGGTTGCTAGATTAATTCAAAACTTCCTTAGCAACCTTGTGTGAGAATGTCCTAAAAAGTGTAAGTAATGGTTGCAGCTACTCTGGCATCTTCTGATGGAAATAACAGCGGGGAGTCGGAGCTGGAATTGATGGCAATAAGCTGAGCATTTACCACCCAATTATCGTTTAAAGTGTAGTCAACACCGAGTAATGCAAGAAAGGAATCGCCATCCACACCGCCTTGCAGTTTGGATGAAAGAATCAGGTCACTATTCATTAAGGTATTGCTGTATCACACTAGCCAACTGCCAAATATACCATCGTTGATCAAGGTTTTACCTGGGAGTAAATCTTCGTTCTCATCCATTAGCGATTGGCCTGAATGCCAATGCTGAGACTTTGCTCATTGCTAATGGCATACTCAAAACCACACGGCGCACCAATTTGCTCTTTTCTCAGATCAACAGGCGCCGTCAGAGCGCCAGTGCCGAGGAGATTGAAACTGTCGGCCAGCACGTTATGGTTATGACTGAAGGTCAGGTCAAAATTGAGTAATAGCTTACCAATTGCACTGTTTGCGCTGAATCCCAGCAACAGGAAATCATTCTTTTTCGAAACGGGATCATCGACCAGGCTGATGGGTTACCAGGCAGCCGGTTAGTCTCGGCGTCTTCTATGACCTGGCTTGCTATGGGCAACGATATACGCCAAAGGATTGCTGGCCTTTATCAATTAGTGATTCTGGAACAACCACATTAACCCCCATGCTGCCAGCTTCGTTCCGTGCCAGAGTCAGCAACTCGCTTTGCAATTGTTCGCCGCCACGCTCCACAATAACTACGCGACTCAGCGTCCGGGCGGTAGTTTGCCCGACTCGGGTGCAAGTGCCTACTTCGCTAGCTGTTGCCAGCCGCACCCCTTGTCCCTCAGTCGTTAGCTGAACCCAGTTGCAGCCGCCGAGAATTATGCAACCAGCGAGTAAATAGCTAGTTCGAATCATGATTGTACCACCTGGATTTGTTGGAGAAATAGTTCCCTGTAGGGCAGTGCCCATGTTCTAATTTTAGCAGCTTTTGCACGTTTTCCCCAAGTGATTTGAAGAGTCATAGCGTTGACCTAGCGGTGGTTTGAAGACACTAGCCTGGAGGTTGTATGCTACCATCACTGTCTTTTGTTGGATTGTGGCAGACGAATGAATGACTTGATCGATCAACTTAAGCAGGTAGTGGAACTGGGTGGCTACCGAGAGGGGGCAGATATTGACGCCAAAAACTATCAGGATGCAATGGGAGCCAGGTCTATTCCACCAGTGCTGTTGCTGCGTCCATCTTCAACAGAGCAGGTTTCCCAGATCCTCAAACTCTGTTATGCAGCAAAACAACCAATAGCGCCACAAGGTGGAATGACCGGGTTAGTGTCTGCTGCCGCTCCATTGTCAGGTGAAATTTCACTTAGTTTCGAGCGTATGAAACAAATTATTGAGGTGGATAAATTTACCGGCACTATGACAGTAGAGGCGGGTGTCGAGTTGCAAATTATCCAGGAACAGGCAGATGCACATGGCTTGTTGTTTCCGTTGGATCTTGGTGCACGAGGTAGTTGCACTATTGGGGGTAATCTTTCCACCAATGCCGGGGGGAATCGGGTAATTCGTTATGGTATGACACGGGATTTGGTGATTGGAGTGGAAGCGGTGCTTGCCGATGGAACCGTTATCAACGGTTTGCATAAGCTGAGAAAGAACAACACGGGTTACGATCTGAAGCAATTATTTATTGGCAGCGAAGGTACGCTGGGAGTCATAACCCGGGCAGTATTAAAGTTATCACCCCGGCCAATTAGTCAGGTAGTGGCCATGTGTGCAGTCAGCGATTTTTCCCGTGTCGCCGATTTGTTGGTACATGCCCAGTCTAGTCTCGGCTCTAACCTGAGCGCGTTTGAAGTCATCTGGCAAAACACCTATAAACTAATTGATGAACATGTTCCCCATGCTAGCGTGCCTCTGCCAGACCATTATGGTTTCTATGTGCTCATTGAGAGTATGGGATCAAATGCTGAAAAAGATACCGAACTTTTTGAAAATACACTCGAAGTGGCTATGGAAAAATCTTTGGTCGCAGAAGTTGTGTTGGCAGACTCAGGTCCTAAAATGGAAGGCTTATGGAAGGTCAGGGACGGTGCGGCGGAGATATACCCCGGCGTGGGTTATATGCACACCTACGATGTCAGTTTAAATGTGACAGATATGGGCTATTTTGGTGAAGAAGTAGAAAAGCGGCTGAGATTAGAATGGCCTGACGCTATTTTGGGCCTGTTTGGCCATATCGGGGATGGTAATGTTCACATTATTATCCACATAGGACCGGATACGCGGGCGCATCATCTACAAATCGATGAAATTGTCTATGGCCTGATCAAAGAGCTCAGTGGTGCGGTATCAGCAGAGCACGGGATTGGCATTATGAAAAAGCAATTTTTATCCTACAGTAAGAGTGAATCTGAAATAGCCCTGATGAGGGTATTAAAACAAACTATGGATCCTGCGGGCATTTTGAACCCGGGGCGAGTATTTTAGTTTGCAAGGAGTAAATAATGACCACGGCTAATTTGGCAGGTAAAAATATAGTAATCATTGGGGGCACTGCCGGAATCGGTTTGGCTACAGCGATAGCTGTTAGCGAGCTGGGGGCAAATGTATGGGCAGCGGGAAGAACTGAAGCCCATCTTGAAACCGCCAGAGGAATCAGCGAAGGTAAATTCGAAGTCAGGCAAGCTGACACCCATGATGCCCAAAGTCTGGAAGCCATCTTCAAGGAAGCCGGGACTATTGATCACCTGGTATCTGCCGCCGTTGGCGGAGAGAGAACATTAAAACCCTTTTTGGAACAAACTGAGGATCAGTTCAAGGCTGCTTATTATAAATTATGGGGCTATGGCAAAGTAGTGCGCACAGGCGCACCTTATCTAGCTACAGATGGTTCGATTACGCTAGTCAGTGGCTCTCCAGCGCGTAAAATCAAGCCTAATCAATCCGCCCTAAGCTGTGTGGGCGCATCTGTTGAAAACATGGTTAGATGTCTGGCCGTAGAAATGGCACCGATTCGGGTCAATGTGGTATCACCTGGCACCATATCAACAGCCATGTTCGATGGACTGGGAGGTGATCGGGATGCAACGCTTGAAAAGATGACAGCCACTCATCTGATTAAACGAGCAGGACAGTCTGAGGAGGTTGCAGCGGGACTACTCTTTGTTATGCAAAATAATTTTGTTACCGGTACTACCGTCGATGTAGACGGTGGAAGGATTTTGAGTTGATAGCGTGCCAAATATCTTCTTATTAAAAATTAAATAAGATTGTAGCTGAGTTTGAAGTTAGCTTTAGAGAATGAATAAAATGAGTACAGAAACAAAATTGGCGCAAGAGATGGCAACTGATCCGGACATGACGTTTGTTGGCACGGTATATCAGCGCAGGTCTGTCAGAGGCTTTCTGGATAAGGAAGTGCCTCAGGAGATTATGCAGCGGATATTTGAAATCGCGCAGAAATCGCCTTCCAATTGCAATGTCCAGCCCTGGAAGGTTTATGTCGCTTCGGGAGAACTGAAAGACCAGTTAAGCAAAAAGATGGTTGAGAATATTACCGGTGGAGTGATGGGCAACCCGGACTATCCTCATGATCCTAAATTTGAAGATGAGTATCGTACACGGCAGGTTGACTGTGCTGTGGCATTGTACTCGAAGATGGGGATAAATCGAGGTGATCGGGAAGGGCGCGAGCGTGCTGTGTTGCGTAATTTTGAATTATTTGATGCGCCCCATATTGCCTATATCGGGATGAATCCTAGTTTTGGCACTACAGTAGCCCTTGATGTAGGGATGTATGCACAGACATTGATGCTAGCTATGGTAGCATTTGGCCTAAATAGCTGCCCGATGGGAACAATGCGAAGCTACCCTGATTTGGTACGTGAGGCATTTGCTATTAAGGATGAAACTAAAATACTATTCGGTATCTCGTTTGGGTATGAAGATACATCCGTTCCAGCCAATGAAACCCGCACTGCCCGGGGTTATATTTCTGATAATGTGGTGTTTCAGTCAAGCTAGATGCCACATAGACTTAACCCTGTGGCCTGAGAAATCAAAACAAGAAAAAAGTTAGTGTCCTTGATGAATTTTAAACCTGTTGTCTTAATCTATGATCTTAACAATGCTTTAGTCGATGAGTGCGCAGCACTCATTGGCAAGACCGGTTTGTATACGACCATAAACACTTATAACGAGACCAATGCATTCGAAGCCTTGCGGCAATATGATTATGGCTTCGGCATGAGGACTAATAAACTTTGCTGTGTGATAACGGGATGGAATCATCACAAAAAAATGCGTGATCAATTTCTATTCAAAATGCGCAGTGAGGAAAGCCGCAGTCTATTTAGAAAACCTACTCCGGTCATTGTGGTAACAGAAGATCATCGCTTCGATTTAAAAATCATTGCTTTGGACCCAACCGATGGAAGCGTTGCTGCTTATCTGCACGCCGATAATTTTCAGGCAACTATTACTGTTATTCTTCACAAGATTGCATTTGAAAGTAAGGCCCAGGAATTAAATTCTGTCGCCTACGCAAAACTACGACAGGGAGAAGGATGATTTATTAGTGTCTCCATGGCATTGGTTTACTGAGGGATGCAATACACGTTCAGTTTATTGCCATCGAGGTCGCGAAAATAACCGGCATAGAAGCTATCGCTGCGCACACCCGCCGGACCCGCATCCGTTGCTCCGAGTGATATTGCCTTGTTATACAAAGCATCGACTTTATCGTTGCTATCTACTGTGATTGCCAGCATCACGCCGTTGCCAACCGTCGCTACATTGCCATCTTCAGGCTTGATGATACATAGCCCAGCAGTCTGTGGTCCGGTGGACCAGGCGATAAAGGAATCACTTTCCATAAAACGACCGGCACCAAGTTCGGCTAGTAGTTCGTCATAAAACTTGGCGGCTTTTTCTA
>CAVOCG010000059.1:0-15441 GCA_963694095.1 Gammaproteobacteria bacterium | reverse complement strand
AATTTGGCGGTAAAGCCTTTTTCGCATGTAAAGTAGCTAATGACGAAATTGGCGATTTTTATCTAGAGCAGTTAGGCGATCAAAACATTGAGACCAATACCAACACTCTCAGGCAAGTGGGTACGACCGGGCGCTGTCTGGTTATGGTGACTCCGGATGCCGAACGCACCATGCACACCTATTTGGGTGTTTCTGAGAAAATATCTGCCGCAGATCTTGATTATGATGCAGTGAAGAATTCTGAATACATTTATATAGAAGGTTATCTGGTTACTTCACCCAGCGGTAAAGACGCGGTTACCAAACTAAAAAAAATGGCGGAAGAAAATGGTGTTAAAACTGCCATGACCTTTTCCGACCCATCCATGCTCGAATATTTTTCAGACAGTATTAATGAGGTTTTGGGCACAGGAGTAGATCTGTTGTTTTGCAATGAGACTGAAGCCCTGCTGTGGTCTAGCACCAAGAACATAGAGGATGCCTGCCGGGCGATGAAATCGAAGGCGAAGCAATTCGTAATAACCCGTGGCTCTAAGGGTGCTCTGCTGTACGATGGGGAGCAGTATCTATCGATTGAGCCACACTCGGTTACGGCGGTTGACACCAATGGTGCAGGCGATATGTTTGCAGGTGCATTCCTTTACGGAATTACTGCTGGAAAGGGCTTTCTCTACGCAGGAAATCTAGCCAGTTTAGCGTCGTCTGTCGTTGTCGCCAATTTCGGGCCCAGGCTGGAAGGGGACATGCACCAAAAAATTATGGTAGCAGTAGCGGAGTAATCAGGTTCGCAGGCCATCAACAAATTTCTTTACGCCGTCAAACCAGGATGATTTCCGTGGCGTCTGACGCTTACCTTCGGAATCCTGAATTTTTTGAAATTCATCCATTAACTCTTTCTGGCGCTTGGTTAGGTGCACTGGCGTCTCAACCACCACACGGCACAGCAAATCACCGGTGCTGTTTCCACGAATAGGCTTTACACCCTTATTACGCAAACGAAATAACTTACCGGTTTGGGTTTCCGCGGGAATTTTTAGCTTGACCCGACCACCGAGCGTAGGAACTTCCAACTCACCACCCAATGCCGCATCTGCAAAACCAATTGGAATTTCACAGTGAAGATCTTTTCCGGTTCGCTGAAAAATATGATGGGGCCGCACATTCATCTCAACATAGAGGTCACCGGATGGCCCCCCGTGCACTCCAGCTTGGCCTTCACCAGTCAATCGAATTCGATCACCGATATCCACTCCAGCCGGCACTTTAACCGAAAGTGTTTTCGTTTCATCTACCGATCCACGCCCATGACAGGTGTTACAGGGATCTGTTATCTGCTTACCCGCGCCATTACATCTAGGGCAGGTTTGTTGCACCGCAAAAAAACCTTGCTGCATACGAACCTGGCCATGCCCTCCGCAGGTCGAACAGTCAATCGCCCTGGTACCTTTTTTAGCACCGCTACCATCGCAGCTAGTACAATTCACACTGGTTGGTATCTGAATTTTCACTTCTTTTCCGCGCACAGCATCTTCCAGCGCTAATTCGAGGTTGTATCGAAGGTCGGCACCTTGACGCACATGAGATTGACCCGAGCGACCGCCCCCTCCAAAAATATCACCAAAAATATCACCAAAAATATCACCAAAGTCGGCAGTTCCGGCACTGGTCTGGCCCTCAACCCCGGCATGACCGAAACGGTCATAACGAGAGCGCTTGTCTTCATCTGAAAGCACTTCAAACGCTTCATTAGCTTCTTTGAATCTCTCTTCAGCATCTTTGTCATCCGGATTACGGTCCGGGTGGTGTTTCATAGCAACGCGACGGTAAGCCTTTTTAATATCAGGCCCCGCTGCGTCTTTCTTTACACCCAGCACTTCGTAGTAATCCCGTTTTGACATGCTCACTTTCTCTTCGTATTCAAAACGCAAAAAACTAAGTCATCAAAATGACTTAGTTTTTTGCCTAATCCTGCAGAATAATTACTTACTTTTCTTCTTTAACTTCCTCAAACTCAGCATCAACGGCGTCTTCCTCGTCAGAGCCAGCACCTGTCTCAGCATCTCCACTCGATGCTTCTTGCTGCTCGGCATACATCTTCTGCGCGAGATCACTTGATGCTTCGCTCAAGCTCTTGGTTTTGGCCTCAATTTCAGTAAGGTCATCTGCTTTTATGGCCTCTTCCAGTGCCGTAACAGCTGCATTGATATTATCCTTTTCCTCATCAGTAGCCTTTTCACCGGCCTCTTCAAGGGTTTTCTTGGTAGCGTGGACCAAACCGTCGGCTGTATTTCTCGCCGTGATTAGTTTCTCAAATTTTTTGTCTTCGGCAGAATGCGCTTCAGCATCTTTAACCATCTGTTCTATATCTTCATCTGACAAGCCACCCGATGCCTTAATGACTATCGATTGTTCCTTGCCCGTAGCCTTATCTGTTGCAGACACATTCAATATGCCGTTTGCATCTAAATCAAAGGCAACTTCAATCTGAGGCATGCCTCGCGGGGAAGGTGGTATATCAGCCAGATCAAACCTGCCCAGTGATTTATTTTGTGTAGCCTGCTTGCGCTCGCCCTGCACAACATGAATAGTCACTGCAGTTTGATTGTCATCAGCAGTTGAAAAAACCTGCGTCTTCCTGGTTGGAATAGTAGTATTTTTATCAATCAGATTACTGGACACACCGCCTAAGGTTTCAATTCCCAAAGACAAAGGGGTCACATCTAACAATAATACATCATTAACATCACCAGAAAGTACCGCTGCCTGAATCGCAGCGCCTACTGCTACCGCCTCATCAGGATTCACATCGCGACGCGCTTCCTTACCAAAGAAGTCGGCAACTTTCTTCTGAACCATTGGCATTCGGGTTTGGCCACCAACAAGAATCACATCGTCAATTTTCGACACATCAAGATCTGCATCGGCTAACGCTATTTTTAATGGTGCCAGTGTTTTTTCAACCAGCTTTTCAACCAAAGATTCAAATTTTGCCCGAGTAAGTTTTTGCACCAAGTGCTTCGGTCCGCTAGCATCAGCTGTAATATAAGGTAAATTCACTTCGGTTTGCTGAGCAGATGAAAGTTCAATTTTGGCTTTTTCTGCCGCTTCCTTCAGCCGCTGTAGAGCAAGGGGATCATTGTGTAGATCCATGCCAGTTTCTTTCTTGAATTCTTCTGCGAGATAATCGATCAGGCGCAGATCGAAATCTTCGCCACCTAAAAAGGTATCACCATTGGTGGAAAGCACCTCAAAGGTATGCTCACCGTCGGTTTCAGCAATTTCGATTATAGATATATCGAATGTTCCGCCACCGAGGTCATAAACCGCAATTATGGAATCGCCTGCTTTCTTATCCATACCGTAGGCCAACGCAGCCGCTGTCGGCTCGTTGATAATTCGTTTGACTTCAAGACCGGCAATCTTGCCTGCATCCTTGGTAGCCTGCCTTTGCGAATCGTTAAAGTAAGCCGGTACAGTAACAACAGCGTCAGTTACATCCTCACCGAGGAAATCTTCTGCTGTCTTTTTCATTTTCATGAGAATCTGAGCAGCAATCTGCGGCGCAGACATTTTCTCACCGTTCACCTCTACCCAAGCATCGCCATTGTCGGCAGCAACAATCTTGTAAGGCACCATCTTGATATCTTTTTGTACCACGTCATCTTTAAACTGACGACCAATGAGACGCTTGATGGCAAACAATGTGTTGCTTGGATTTGTTACCGCCTGACGTTTTGCCGGCTGTCCCACCAAGGTTTCATCGTCACCACTATAGGCGATGATCGACGGAGTAGTCCGCTCGCCTTCCGCATTTTCGATAACCTTGGGCTCACCACCGTCCATTACTGCAACGCAGGAATTCGTGGTGCCGAGGTCTATACCAATTATTTTACCCATCCTAAATTTCTCCAATCACTTTAGGCCATTCTTCAGTGTTTCAATATTGGCCCGAACCTTCATAAATCAAGGGATCGATGCTTAATTAATGCGCTAATCCCTTCGTTTGTCTCAATTTTCTGTTTAAAGTGCCGCTAAAGACGCAAAATCACTGCTTATCGATAACATAAATCATTTTGACACCAGCACCATTGCGGGACGAACTACCCGCCCATGCAGGGTGTAGCCCTTCTGCATTACCGCTATTACTGTATTTGGCTCTACCTCCGGGTTCTCCTGGATAGACATAGCTTGGTGCAGCTGGGGATCAAAAGGTTCACCGAGTGGATCTATTGCCACAATATCGAATCTCTTAAAACAATCGACAAAGCTCTTCAGCGTTAAATCGACTCCCTCATGAATCGCCTTCACGATTTCGCCCTCATCGTCTGCAGCAGCCTCCAGAGCCCGCTCCAGGTTATCCATCACCACCAGCAACTCAGTACTAAATCGTTCCTGCCCGTATTTGTGGGCCTTTTCAACGTCCTGCTCAGCACGGCGGCGCAAGTTCTGCATCTCCGCCTGTACCCGCAGCAGGTCATCCTTATTTTTCTGCACCGTCAGCTCTACCTGCTCTAGCTTTAACAACGCTTGCTCTAGGGTAAGCGCTTGCTGAGCATGTTCATCGGCAGATTCCTGGGCCCCTTGCTCATCAACCGCTGGTTGGCTTATCGCCCCTTCATCCAGGCCAGCCTGTTCATCATAAGGCTTCTTATTGCTCATTCTTTTCCTCTACATTTGTTCATCAAAGCCAGTAATTCAGCCTCTAGACGCCCGTATTGATTTCACCGGTCAACACGAGCTGGGCAATGTCAGCTATATGGGGTCATTCAACATGGATTCAAGCGTTTTGCCGGGCATTATTCGCCTGCTTTGTGCATCTGGAAACTTTGTGCCAGCAAGGTTCAAAAAACTATCCGTAATTTCTAGTGCAATTACTAAGATTGATCCAATATACTTTGCAGCTATGCTCAATCTGCTCTCCATTCAAAATTACGCCACAGTGGAATCTCTAGAAATCGATTTCGGATCAGGGATGTCCGTCATTACCGGCGAGACCGGTGCCGGCAAATCCATTATTCTAGGCGCCCTTGGCCTGACTCTTGGCGACAGAGCCGATAAAACCGTGATCCGGCCCGGATCGGAAAAAACTGACCTGAGTGCCGAATTCAATACCAGCTCAAACCCTGCCACCGAACACTGGTTGCAGGAAAACGACTTAGATGCTGGCCATGAAATCGGCTTGTGCATATTAAGGCGAGTAGTCAATAGCGATGGCCGCTCCAAAGGTTACATTAATGGCTCACCGGTAACCCTGGCGAATTTAAAAACCCTGGGAGGGATGTTGATCGATATCCATAGTCAACATGAACACCACTCATTGCTGCTACGAAGTACCCATCAATTATTACTGGATGAATTTGGACTGCAGCAGGCCCTGGTCGCCTCCGTGCAAAATACCTGGAAAAGTTGGCAGAAAAATTTTCAGCAGATAGAAGAACTAAGCACACAATCGCAAGAGTCCTCCGCCCAATTCCAGTTAATTGCCTATCAGCTCGCGGAGCTCGAAGAACTGGCTCTGGGAGAAACTGAACTGAAGACTTTGGATGCAGAGTTTAAAAAACTCAGCCATGCCGATGAAACACTGGACACCTTACAAAGCGCTCTCAAGAGCTGTACTGACGACGAACAAAACAACATCAGTCGATCTCTGGTGCGTATACTTTGTCTACTGAAGGATATTCCCCACCGCGAAAAACCCGTGGATGAAATCATTACTCTACTGGACACAGCAAATATTCAGATCGAGGAGGCCGTTGTTGAATTGCGCGCGCAACTGGACCAGTTCGATGCCAATCCCGAACGACTGGATCAAATCAATCGGCGCCTGACTGATATCCACGCCGTGGCCCGAAAACATAAAATCCAACCTGGGGAACTGGCAGAATTCACCAGCAAGCTGCGTAAGCAGTTGAATCGTTTTCAGTGCAGTGATGAAGAACTGTCCGCTTTACAGGACAAGGATCAGGCACTGCGATCCGAATATCTAGAGTTTGCCCAGACCCTGAGCAAGCAACGACAAAAAGCGGCGAAAAAGTTATCGAGCGCAGTGAACTCCCAGCTTAAAGTGCTGGGCATGGTCGATGCAACATTAGAGGTGAAACTTGAAAAACTGTCCTCTGACCTGCCCAGCGCGAGAGGTCTGGAGGCGTCGGAATTCCTGGTGAGCACCAACCCTGGTCAACCGGCCAAGCCTTTAGCCAAGGTCGCTTCGGGTGGCGAATTGTCGCGTATCAGCCTGGCAATACAGGTAATTACAGCGCAAACCTCCAACATGCCAGCGCTGGTCTTCGATGAAGTGGATGTGGGTATTGGAGGGGGAGTTGCCAAAGTGGTCGGTGAATTGCTGCGAAAGCTTGGTGCATCAGCTCAAATAATTTGTGTAACCCATCAGGCTCAGGTGGCAGGTCAGGGGCATCAGCATTATTTTGTTAGCAAGAAAAGCACACAAGGCAACACTGTTACCCGTATCGACCTGCTAGACGATGATCAAAAAGTGAGGGAACTCGCCCGCATGCTGGGCGGTGACAGCTACAGCCATGAGTCATTGGCCCATGCCGAACAAATGGTAGTAAATAGCTAACTTAAGCAGTTCTTACAAATACCATATAAGTACATACTGTGATCGGTGATCTTAAAGCCATATTTACTGGCGATGGTTTCCTGTTGGTTTTCAATAATCTCATCAAAAAACTCTTCCACCAAGCCACACTTGTTACAAACAATGTGATCGTGGTGATTGACAGAGGTCATTTCAAACACAGAGTGGCCTCCCTCAAAGTGATGGCGCGCAACCAGACCAGCCGATTCAAACTGTGTAAGCACACGATAAACCGTCGCCAACCCTACATCTTCATCTGCTTTCAAGAGAATTTTGTACACATCCTCAGCACTTAAATGTTTAGTGGTAGAGGCTTCCATTATCTGTAATATTTTGACACGCGGCAGGGTCACTTTTAGACCCGCCTTACGTAGCTCCTGGTTCTGAGTAGCCATATTTTGTTCTCAATCAGTGCAGTAATTAAAACCCTAGCGGGATGGTTGAATAAAATAACAATCTTTGTGTCTTATTAGTATAATTGATTGCGCGCCGAGGATTGTTTGCCCAACGCTTTTAGTAGGGTATTATGCCCTTTCGCATTTATTTAGGAAAGTTTGGGCATTAACATATTTGCCCCCGATTAGCTTGAATCACCTATGAAAAGTCTGCCAAAAATTCTTTTACTTGCTGCAAGCCTGCTGTTTCTAGGCGCCTGCGAGACCGGCCCCTTGCAATTTCCGGGCGTTTACAAGATAGCCATTCCCCAAGGAAATGTGATTACTCAGGATATGGTTGATCTACTCAGGCCTGGCATGACCAAGCGGCAGGTCTCTTTTGTTATGGGCACGCCACTGATTCGGGACCCCTTCCATCAAGATCGCTGGGATTTTATCTATAGTTTCCAGCCTGGCGGCGGTGAGAGAGGGCAAGAGAGAATTACTGTGTTTTTTGCCGATGATGCGCTAATCAGCTTTACCGGCGACTTTGTTCCCTCCTCGCAAGCTGGCAACGATCCTTAAAACTCGAATCGCAATCCAACCTCTATAGACCTTCCCGGCGCTGGCGCCAAGTCCTTCAGCAGTGACGTATGATGACGAATCTTTTCGTCTAGTAGATTGTTCGCCTTGAAGAAGAACAACGTTTCCGAATTGGCGAAAGGTATATGGTAATCCGCGTAATAATTCACCAGTGAATAACCCTTGGTACGTGTCTCATTGAACCCTGTATCAGATTGGCTCTGCACTTCGGTCCAGCGTAGCTTCGTCTGCCAATTCACATGAGAATGCTGCAGCTCGAACCCGACACTCAGTGGAGGTATCCGTGGCACGTTACCCTGACTATCAAACTCGGCGCGCACATAGTCGCCAAACAGATTTAGCTCAGTCAAATGATCACCACCACGCCTAAGTGGAAAATTCACCTCCACCTCCATGCCGTAGAACAGGGCATCGCTCTGCTGATAACGAGAGATCTCTACGTCGTCCAAAAAGACGCCAGTGTCGTTAAGGAAAATATAATCGCTGATGTCGTTGTAGTAGAGATTCACCTCGCCCCTTAAATCGCCTAGGTGTTTACGAATGCCAATCTCAAAGTTAGTAGAGTTTTCCACATCAGCATTGGGCATGCCGATTTCTAGGCGCCGTGTTGCAGCGTGCTCGACCAATAGCTCACTTGGTAATTCACCGCAGGCAGTATCGATATTGGAGAACAACTCCTCAACTCTAGCCGAACGCTGGGAATGTGCAACAGAAAACAGCATGTTCGCTTGTTCACTGAAGCGCCATATCGCCGAGGTAGAACCACTCCAGGTGGTGTTTTCGGAATCACAAGCACCTCTGTTCTGCTGCAAACTTTGACTCTCTCCACGCAAACCGAATTCATAGGTGAAGTCGCCAATATCGATACTATGCAGCGTGAACAACGCAAAAGAATCGATATCGGTCCTTGGTATAAAAGCCTCCTCTCCTACAGCGGAGAAATCGCGATGAGAGAAGTGCGTTCCAATTACACCTTCGCGGTTCTCACTGCCAACGAGGTGCAGCACAAATCGACCCTCGAATCCATCATGCTCGAACAGCGTACCCACTTCACCGCTAGGCTCTACTTCCACGTGTTGGTAATCGACGCTACTGAGTCGGCCATGCAATTCCTCGAACCAGCCATCTAGTGGTAACTCCATCTCGATATCTGCTCGTTCCTGCTCCACGGCGATGCGCACGCCCTCTTCCTCGTGGCCCTCTTCCTCGTGGCCATGATCGTGACCCGGAATTCCATATTCATTCTCCAACCGATTCAGCGCGAAGCCGATGTACCCCTCATCGAATATCCAAGAAGCACCTGCAGTCTGAACTGTAGCCCGCATATTAGAATTCGCTAGACGACCACGGCTCTCTAATAGCTCTTCTAGTTCTTCTTCATCCGTTATATCGACACTCGATGGGTTGATTGCGAAGCCGGGCACCTCAACATCGTTGCTCTCGCGGTAGACACCATCGAAGTGCCAAGCGATGTTTTCCGCACCGCCTTCTAGGCGCCCAACGGTCACCTGTTGATCGGAGACGCTATTGTTTCGCGTCTCGACTGTGCCGGTTAGTCCTGAAGGCATTCTCTTAGGAATACGGTTGTCGATTACATTCACCACGCCGCCTATAGCGCCATTGCCATACAGCAATGTAGCCGGGCCACGGATGACTTCTATGCGTTCGGCCAAGGCAGGCTCCAGACTGTTCGCGTGGTCGGCACTGATCGCCGAGGCATCGATATTGCCAATGCCCCCCTGCAACATCTGCACGCGATTGCTGCCCTGCCCGCGAATTACTGGCAAGCCGACACCGGCGCCGAACGAAGCGACAGATACACCGACCTGATCCTGCAGCGTCTCACCTAATGTGGCCGCGACTTTTTCGCGAAGCTCTTCGCCGGTGAGAATGCTCACCGGCATCGCGGTATCCGCGCGCGATCGGTGCAGCGTCGACGTCACGATCACTTCTTCGATAGCTAAATCAGAATGCTCGAGCTCTTGTGCTGCAAGCCCAGTTGAAAACGGTATTGGCAGAATCGCACAGGCAATAATGCTGATCTTTCTGAAATTGAATTTCATTAATCATCTCACACATAACAACTGTAGAATTTATCTCTGGGATAGGTGCAATAAGGTGCCTTAATATTCGCTAGAGACAGCCGATTGATGGCCATAAAATATTTATATGTAAGAAGGAGGACCACGCGCAAAGGCCCTTGCAGGCTTGAAGAAGATTTGATTCTGACTCAGAATTGGAAATGTTTGATGTGTAGTAGGAAGACTTAGATTGGGTGCGTCAGCAACGATTATGTCATCGAGTGAACCTACCTTTAGACAGATCTCACAATCGAACTGTAACTGCAGGTCAGCCTCGTGACTATGTCTTTTTTCCACATTCTGTGCAAACAATAGGAACAGACTCAGCACTGCCATCAATGGCGGCGATCTGAGCGCCACCATCTGCATTCCTATGTTGCGCACTATACCAGTGCTTGCCTGTGAAGATATTTTCATAACTTTTTGTCCGCTCAAATGAGTTGAGAAATTAAATTGAACTACAGCTAACAAAAAATTCGCTATTAGCACAAGCAGAATTGGGAATTTTTACTTCGCGATTCGCACGGCCATTGCCTGTAGCGCATCGATACCAACAATATCTTGTGCCAATAAATACAAATCCTGTCTCGAAATCTTTGGCAAGGCCTTAGTAAGAATTGCCATGTGAGCCTCTTCTTGAGCCCGGCGCTCTTCGAGGAATTCACCCTCACCTTTGGGTGAACGCTTATTCACCACTAGGCAGTCGACACTAATCTTGCCTCTCTTCAATTGCTGCTGCAGCTCGATCGTTTCCATTACAGGCAAACGCTCGGCGGCCAGCACTATCACAAAAGAAGTCTGGTTCTTATCTGATATCTTGTCTCGCAATGTCGTGAAGCGAAGCTTGCGCCGATTTAATAGGCTACGTATTCCCGACTCGCGCGACTTGTCTTCATCTGCTGCGTCGTTGCCGAACACTTTGTCTTCGACGCTGGAGTCTCTGCCCATGCCGCGTACGATCTCGGCAAACTTGTCCGCCTTATCACGACGCTGAATCAATCCCTCTGTCCAGGCCGACATCATTTCCGGCAGCACCATCAAACGCGCAGTATGCCCGGATGGGGCCGTATCGAAAACGATAAGGTCATAATCCTTACTACCCTGCTCCACCACTTCCGCGATGCGTTCGAGTATCGCCGCCTCTTGCATGCCTGGTGCATCTTTAGACAACGCCATATGCTTGTCCACTTCGCTGCGCAGATGAATCGGCATCAGTCGATGTAAGGAATTCGTAATCTCATCCATATGTAGTTTTACAGTCTCGGCCGGGTCTAGCTCTAGACCATCTAATCCGGCCGCAAGGCGAACTGGTTTCGAGCCAATCTTGCGGTTGAACAGATGCCCTAAGTTGTGTGCGGGGTCTGTCGAGACAAGCAATGCTTTTGCTCCCTCATTCGCGTACGCCAAGGCGGTAGCGGCAGAGATAGTCGTCTTGCCGACGCCTCCCTTGCCACCGAAAAAGAGTATTTTCTTTGAGCGTGCGAGTTCTAGCAGCAATGTACATGATCCAAGGGTGAACGTTCCATGCCCATGCGTTTATGCCAGTCATGAAAGCGATCATAGACAACGGGTAGAAGTTCCAGGGTGTAGTAGGAAGCGGGGTTAGGAATGCCCATGCTCTCGGCAAAGATCAACAGCATGAACAAGTCTTCTTCATCACGCTGAGAACGAGCAAACGAGCGCCGATAAGGCGTCACATAAAATTCATAGAGGCCCTGCTCGATGCGAGCCAACAGACTCTTTGGTTTCTTGCCAGATTTATGTTTCGCCATAGGACCCCCGATTTCCGAACATTATGCAGGATTTTTCTAACTAGCTAAAGGCAAAGACCCAAGCACAAGCCAATTCATTTCCCGCTGCTGGTTTTCGAGCTGGCAGCGCGCTGCAAACGCGCCGCTTTCGGATCGATAAGCAACGGCCGGTAGATCTCCACCCGGTCTTTGGCCCGCAGCACATACTCGCGCGGGGATGGCCTGCCCTTGCTATTCAGCACTTTGGAAAAAATCCCCATTGGGTCAGTTTCCAAATTAATAGAGGCGAATTCATCTGCGATGTTGGAAAGCACAACAGCATCAAAGGCCGTTGTGCCAAGAGGTACATCCAACGCGATAATCAATTGCTTCTCGGGCGTTGCGTAAGCAATCTCGACCGGAATGCGCTCTATCTCGTCTGCTTCATTGTCCATAAATTATGTGCGCCCGCGAAACCAAAGAATCCATCTGGGAATTGGCCGAACTACTGAACAGTTTTTCCATAGCAAAGTCCACCAGACCAAAGGAAAATTCAAACTCCATATCCAAGCTCACCTTACAGGCATCCTCTTTAAGCGCCGTGAATGTCCAACAGGCTTGAAAATGGCTAAAAGCGCCCTCTTCCAGTTGCATGTCAATCTTACTGTGTGGCGTCAGGGTATTGCGAGTAGTGAAGCTGTATTTGATGCCCGCCTTGGCCAGGGTCAGCTCACCTACTAGCTCGGCTTCGGTCTGGCTGATCACTCTCGCGCTTTTACAACCCTGCATGAATTGCGGGTAATGAGCAATGTCATTAACCAGGTCATACATTTGTTGCGCACTGTAATTTACCAGGGCACTGCGATTTATGGATGTCATGGCTAGCAGGATATTGTGTTTGAAATTAAATGCCGAATAAATTGTAGGCGAAAAATTTAACCGCCACCGTGTTGAGGAAAACCAGAAACAGAATCACCGGGATAACCGTACCAAGAGAAAAGTTAATGTATTTCTCCAGGAACGAGCCGCGGTAATCTTCATCTCCCTGGGCCAGCTCTTCCGACAGACCGGAAAATTTCCAGCGATAAGCGCAAAACAGACAAACCAAAAAGCCACCAAAGGGCAGAATGGTTTCGTAGAACACATCGGAGATAAGATCAAAAAATGATTTGGTTGCGCCGCCGTAATCGATAAACGAACTCAGAAAATCTGAGATGCCCAATGACAAAGTGGCCGGTATCACAAACACGGTTAACAGGCCGGCCTGCACAGTGACCGCTTTCTTACGATCCATCTTCCACTCATCGATCATGTAGGCAATGGGGATTTCAATAATTGATATTAGTGACGTCAAGGCTGCAAAAAACACCAATAGAAAAAATAGAAAAGCAAATAAATTGGCGCCGAAGAAACCGAGTGTCGCCTGCATGGCAACGAAAATTTTCGGCAGGAAACTAAAAATCAAACTAACCGAGCTGGTAGAAAGGTCCTCGGTATTGGTACTGGGCTCGAACACAAAAATAGCCGGAATAATCAGCATGCCGGCAAAGAAGGCTATGCCTGTATCTGCCAGTGCAACCAGCCGCGTGGACGACGCAATATTATCGTGCTTGCTGAAATAGGAACCGTAGGTAATTAGAATGCCCATACCGAGCGAAAGAGAAAAGAAGGCATGACCCAACGCGCCATTGATCACCGTGCCATTGATCTTACTGAAATCGGGAATCAAGTAGTAACTCACGCCCGCCGAGGCGTTATCCAGTGTCAGTACAAAACACATCAGTGCCAATAGCATGACCACCAGCGCTGGCATCAAGACCCGCGCCAAGCGCTCGATACCACCCTTCACCCCACCGAGTAGCACCACAAAAATCAAACCCATTAGGAAAAACATATAGAAAAATAGCGAAGGCGATGACACGATTTCACCGAAGGCCGCATCGGTGGCGAGATAATCCAGATTGCCGAGCGCCAGTTGACCGAGATAAACCACCAGCCACACGGTGATGACTAAATAAAATACCGCAATCATGAACGGTGTAATAATGGCCAGCTTGCCTGCCCAACGCCATAAACTGCCGACCCCGGCGATTTCGGAAAATGCACCGACCGGGTTGCGTTGAGTTCGCCTGCCCATGGCAATTTCAGACATCATCACCGGATAGCAAAGCAGCGCAATAAAGAGCAGGTAAACAATAAGGAAAGCAGCCCCGCCATTCCTTGAAGCCATAACAGGAAAGGCAACCATGTTGCCCAGACCCACAGCGGAACCAGCAGCAGCCAGAATAAAGCCTAAGCGTGAACTAAACTGACCTCTGTCCTGTGACATAAAACCTCTTATAACTCAATGGATTAGATACTTCTAATCGCGGAATGCCAGTGGATTCTACCAGCGTCAATGGCCCAGCGCCAATAGCAAAAGGACTGAGCCGAATAAAGTTACGCACACTGCCGACGAAGCAGCTATAATCGCCAGCCATGGCCAAGTCAGGAAAATCCAAGCTCCCCGATACCACAATCGTGCGAAACAAAAAGGTAACGCACGATTATTTTATCCAGGAAAAAATCGAAGCCGGCGTCGCCCTGCTGGGCTGGGAAGTTAAAAGCCTTCGCATGAAAAAAGTGCAGCTGGTGGATAGCTACGTCTTGATAAAAGACGGAGAAGCCTTTCTGTTGGGCTGCAATGTAACGCCCCTCAACACGGCCAGCACCCATGTAATAGCTGACCCAGGCAGAACAAAAAAATTACTGTTACACAATAAACAATTAGCAAAAATCTACGCCGCGACTCACCAAAAAGGAAACACCTGCGTAGCCACCAAGCTCTATTGGAAAGGCCACCTCGTCAAATGCCAGATCGCCCTGGCCAAAGGTAAACAAGACCACGACAAGCGAGCCACGGTAAAAGACCGCGAATGGGCGGTAGATAAGCAGAGAATTGTGAGACTTGCTAACCGTTAAACAAGGCGTTTAGCGGTTAGATATGTTATCTTGGGGGTATCGATGGGGGCGATTCGGATTCGACGCCGGTATCAAAACCTGAGGTGCATGTCGAGAGGGTAGTAACTCTCGTAAAAAAATTGCTGCAACTTTTTTAGTTGCCAACGACGATAGATACGCCCTAGCAGCTTAATATAGCCGCTAGCGATTGCCACTGGGATGCCCGTAAACTGGTGTTTTGCAATCGTCATATAGAACGGGATCGCTAGCTAAGCGCGCTTGACGCAAGGCGGTTAAAAAGTATCAAGCTCGCCCAAATCACCCTGCCCGTCGGGCGGATACGGGTTAACTCAATAGACGACGCTATGCATGTAGAGCCGAAGGCCGCGAACTGACGGACGGGGGTTCAACTCCCCCCGCCTCCACCAAATACAACTCCAGTGAACTCTGGAGAACTCCATAGATGTCCTCAAAGCCCTATAAATTAGGGCTTTTTTGTGTATACTAACTCTATAGACCTCCACCGAACTCCTACTACATCCAAGAAATTTGATGGTATCCGTGATGGTATCGAGTGGTAACTTAAAAGCGATACCATCAACTCGAAGGTATTTAGTGTGCAAAAGCTAACAGCCACAGCAGTCAAACAAGCCAAGCCTAAAACCAAAGCCTATAGCCTGAGCGACGGAGGCTGGCTGTATCTCTTTGTGAAACCTAATGGAACTAAAGCGTGGCGGTTTAACTACCGCTTTCATGGAAAACAGAAAACCCTAGCCATCGGAGTCTACCCAGCCATAAGCCTTAAAGCAGCGCGCAAAAAGCATGAAGAAGCACGGGACAATCTAGCGAACGGTATTGATCCAAACTCGGCCAAACAAGCTCAAAAAGCAGCAGATCAAGACGCACTAGCAAATAGCTTTGAAGTTATTGCTTTGGAGTGGTTACAGAAAAGAGGAGTCAAATCTGAAAGTACTGAGCAGCGACAAAACAGCTTACTCAAAAACGACTTATTCCCTTACCTAGGCAAGCGCCCTATCTCTCGCATCACATCACCAGACCTACTGAAAACTTTACGTCGAATCGAAAGCCGAGGTGCGATAGAAACAGCACACAGA
>CAVOCG010000058.1:0-15558 GCA_963694095.1 Gammaproteobacteria bacterium | reverse complement strand
CACAACAGGCTATAGAGGCGCCGCGTTTTCGATCTTCCGGTGGCCTTTCAGTTGCCATCGAAAATCGCGTTGTTCCTGAGGTGCTGACCGAACTCGGGAATTTGGGTCATGAACTCCAGGTTGCAGAAGGCTGGACGGCAACTTTTGGTGGTGCTCAAATGATTCTTTATGATCCAGAGACTAAGGTGCTTACGGCCGCGGCTGATCCTCGACGGGAAGCCTATTCGCTTGCTTATTAGAGGCGTCCTGGGTAATTAGGGGCAGATATATTGCCTGCTTCTATATTGTGTAAAAGCTGCCACAATTCGCTTTGCCTGATTGGCATATCAACATGGCGCACACCATGCTCCGTCAAAGCGTTCACCACTGCATTGATTATGGCTGGGGGCGCACCGATGGCGCCGGCCTCACCTGCGCCCTTGATGCCCAGCGGATTGGTAGTGCACGGTACTTCGTTGCGCTTGAAGCGGATCGATGGCAGGTCGTCAGCACGGGGCATGGTGTAATCCATAAACGTAGCCGACAGCAATTGCCCGGTTTCTGATTCATATAAACAGCACTCCAGTAACGCCTGACCCAGACCCTGGGCAATACCCCCGTGCACCTGGCCTTTTAACATTTGCGGATTAATGGCCTTGCCGAAATCATCTACCACGCAATAGTCAATTATTTTTATAGTAGCTGTATCCATATCGATTTCGAGTTCGCACACGTGTGTGCCATTGGGATAGGTAGCAGATTTGGGGGCAAATGTTTCGGCTTCGTCAAAGCTCGCTCCGCCACCAGCTGGCGCGGCGGCTTTTGCTACACTCTGAAAGCTTTGGGTGACATCGGTGCCGACGATGCGAAATTCTCCACCATCGAATTCAATATCACTCACCGCGCTTTCCATTAACTCTGCTGCTTTGTGTTTGGCAGTTTCTATTAGCTTGAGTGCGGCCGCGGATATTGCAGCACCTCCAATGGGGACGGATCTGGACCCCATGGTGCCGCCACCACTGGCGACGCGATCAGAATCACCCTGCACTATGGTTACCTCTTCAAAGCCAATGCCTAACCGTTGAGTAAGAATTTGGCGAAATGCGGTTTCATGCCCCTGACCGTTCGATTGGGTGCCGATGTAAAGTGTTATATGGCCATCGCCGGCCACCTCAAGGCGGGCCTCTTCGGGTGACCCGCCGGCACAGCGCTCTATATAGCTGGCAAGTCCAATGCCACGTAGTTTGCCCTGTTCCCTAGCAGTTTTACGCCGCACTTCGAATTCATTCCAGGCTGACATCTCGAGTGCATCATCCAGATTCTGTTGGAAATTTCCCGAGTCGTAAACTGATCCCAATGAAGTCTCATAGGGCATCTCCTGCGGTGGGATAAAATTACGCCGCCGGATTTCATCGGGCGATAATTCTAAGTCGTATGCGGCTGCATCCAGCAAGCGTTCTATGGCATAAATTGCTTCCGGGCGACCTGCGCCCCGGTACGCATCCACCGGGGTGGTATTGGTGAATACACCTTGAACCTGCACATGGGCTGCGGCAATTTTGTAGCAACCAACCAGCATCGATGAGCCAGCGTCGGTGGCCACGAAGGGTGCGAAATTGGACAGGTAGGCACCGAGGTTGGCAATAGTGCTTACTTTTAACCCGAGAATATGTGCATCTTTATCCAACGCCAACTGTAATTGTGTAATGTGGTCGCGGCCATGACTGTCACTGACGAAAGCTTCATTACGCTGGGAAATCCATTTCACGGGTCGTTGTAATTTGCGTGCGGCATACAATGTAGTCACATACTCCGGGAATACAAAAATCTTCATGCCGAAACCACCACCGACATCAGGGCAGAGCACATGAATATCTTTCTCTTCCATGGAAAAAATAGCATTCGCCAGTATGCGCCGCAGTAGGTGTACACCTTGGCAGGAGGCATGCAAAACCAGTCGGCTAGTGTCCGGCTCAATGGCGCCCAGGGCTCCGCGAGTTTCAATTGAGCTAGGCACTACCCGGTTGTTGATCAGTTCCAGCTCAACTACATTTTCAGCGTGCTTTAGCGCCGCATCAGTTGCTTCCCCATCTCCGGTTTCCCAGTTAAAGCAACGGTTTTCTACTGCCTCCTCCCAAATTCGGGGCGAGTCAATATGCATTGCCTGGCCGGTTCCGACCACAGCTGGTAGCGCGTCATATTCTACCCAGACTTGCTCGACGGCATCTTGCGCCTGCAAACTGGTTTCGGCCACGACCATCGCCACCGCATCGCCCACATGGCGAACCTGCCCTTCGGCTAATGCAGGTCGTGGCGGCTTCACACAAGGTGACCCATCCACATTCTGCACCGCTGCCAGACAAGGTACATCGCCGATACCATCCGCCTTCAGATCTTTTACCGTATAAATAGCGAGCACACCGGGCAGGGATAACGCTGTCTCACAGTCTATGGAAATAATTTTCGCATTGGCATGGGGTGAGCGGACATAGACTGCATAGGCCTGACCGTCAAGGTTTACATCATCCATGTAACATCCGTGCCCGGTGGTCAGGCGTCTGTCTTCGACTCGGGCTGCTGGCTGGCCTATTCCAAACTTCTGCATTACTGATCCTCGAGCTTCTCTGGTTGTGTGGGAGTCGGGAGTCACACGACGAAAGCATTCTGTCGGGTTGCTTGTTGCCGCGAAAGCCTAAGCTATCACAAAAACCACAATGGGTCAGAGCCTGATGTGTCCCGCAAAAGTTGAAGCTTGGTTTCGCTCGGTGCAGCGAGCAGCTATGCTAGAATCATCAAGAAAGGGGAACGCAGCGGGTTTAATAATATGAAAATGAATTTTGAACATCACATAGCTGCGAGCCGGGAACAGGTTTGGGTTGCGCTTAATGATACGGAAATCTTGAAGGCTGCAATCACAGGTTGTAGTAGCCTGGAAACCACCGGCGAAAATAGTTTTAACGCTCAGGTCACCGCGAAAGTGGGGCCGGTCAAGGCGAAATTTAGCTTTGATGTGAGTCTGTCCGATATTGATCCGCCCAATGGGTACACAATAGCGGCAGAAGGCCAGGGCGGTGCGGCCGGATTTGCCAAGGGGGGAGCGACGGTGTCGTTGCGCGAAGACGGCGATGAAACTATTCTTGCTTACAGTGCCAAGGCGAATGTGGGTGGCAAGTTGGCACAGTTGGGGTCGCGGCTGATTGATGGTGCTGCACAGAAAATAGCCGATGAATTTTTTGTGAAATTCAGTGAGCTGGCGGCAGACCCGACGTTAGTTGCCACGGAGCAATCTGAGCCAGAAGATAAACCAATGCCGCCGGTATGGGTCTGGGTAGTGGGTTTGCTTGCGCTGACCGTGCTGGGCCTGCTCAGTATTGGTTAATGGACATCTTTTTCACCTTAAATCCTTTTCTTAACCAGTGCGAGGCTTGACGCGCGTTGAGCAATCTTTGACACTGTCCAACCGTCTCCTAACAAGAGTAATAATCAGAAACTACTAATTAAGCACTAAACCAAATAAGTACTAATCAATAAATAGCACTGCTGATAAGCCTGCACTATGGATGCTCACTAAGCCATCAGTATTCTAATAAAGAGAGGATGAAATGCCCACGATTAAATTGAATGTGAATGAAAAACCCGTAAGCGGTGAGGTGGAGCAGCGCATGCTACTGGTGCAGTTTCTGCGGGAAAATCTCGGCCTCACCGGTACCCATGTTGGTTGTGATACCAGTCAATGTGGTTCCTGCGTTGTCCATGTAGATGGCAAATCGATCAAGTCCTGCACCATGTTGGCAGTAATGGCCGAGGGTTGCGAGGTGACTACCATCGAAGGCCTTGCCAATGGCGCCGAGCTGCATCCTATGCAACAGGCCTTTATGGATAATCACGGATTGCAGTGTGGATTTTGTACCCCCGGGATGGTGATGAGCGCGCTGGATATCGTCAATCGTAACGGCAATAATCTGGACGAAACCACCGTGCGCAAAGAACTGGTGGGCAATATTTGTCGCTGCACCGGCTACCACAACATCGTTAAGTCGGTTACCGCTGGCGCTAAGGCAATGGGGGACTGATCATGGCAGAGAATGGCATTGGCGCAAGTGTGCGCCGTAAAGAAGATAAACGCTTCCTGATTGGCAAAGGCAACTATACCGACGACATCAATGTCGCTGGGCAGACCTATGCCTCATTTGTTCGCTCACCCCATGCCCATGCCACCATCAATGGCATTGACACGTCAGTGGCTAAGGCTTCAGCCGGCGTAGTCGCGGTTTTTACCGGTGACGATCTGGCAGCAGATGGTATAGGCCCACTGATATGCGGTGTCACGGTGACCAGCGATGATGGTGAGCCCCACCGTGCACCTGCCCACCCGGCGCTGGCTCAGGGCAAGGTTAATTATGTAGGTGATCACGTGGCGATTGTGATTGCCGAAACCTTGGCCCAGGCCAAAGATGCAGCAGAAAAAGTTGATGTGGATTACACCGCGCTGCCTGCTGTTACTGAAACTGGAACTGCTGCCGATGCCGGGCAGCCACAGATTCATGACCTTGCGCCAAACAATATGTGTTACAACTGGCCCTTCGGTGACAAGGATGCGGTGGAAGCGGCTTTTGCATCTGCCCACAAGGTGTCCAGCCTGGACTTGGTTAACAACAGAATGGTGACGAACCCCATGGAGCCGAGAGCCGCTCTTGGTGAGTACAACAGTGGCACCGAAGAAATCACTTTGCATCTGACCACGCAGAACCCTCACGTACATCGCTTGGTGATGTCAGCATTTAATCAACTCGCCCCGGAACACAAGTTACGTATTGTTAGTCCTGATGTGGGTGGCGGTTTCGGCGCTAAAATTTTTGTCTATGCTGAGGAGTTGGTAGTGGGTTGGGCTTGCCGCAAAGTCAACCGGCCGGTTAAATGGACTGGAGATCGTACCGAAGCTTTTTTAGCAGATGCCCATGGCCGTGATCATGTCACGACAGCAGAAATGGCGCTGGATGAAAACGGTAAATTCCTGGCCATGCGCGTTATGACTAAGGCAAATCTGGGAGCCTATCTCTCGACATTTTCAACCATGGTGCCCAGCTATCTTTATGTTTTTTTGCTAGCCGGTCAATACACCACGCCGTTGATTTACTCCGAGGTTAAGGCAGTCTTCACTAATACGGCGCCGGTGGATGCCAGTCGCGGTGCCGGACGACCAGAAGCGACTTATTTGGTGGAGCGGTTAGTGGATGTGGCTGCAGCAGATATGGGTCTGGAGCCAGCAGAGATTCGGCGCCGTAATTTTATTGCCCAAGACGCCTTCCCCTATCAGACGCCTGTTGTGCAATGTTACGACAGTGGTGATTACGAGACGGCGCTGGATAAAGCGCTGGTGCTTGCCGACCACGATGGCTTTGCTGCGCGCGCTGAGGAAGCGAAGTCCCGTGGTTTGCTTCGCGGCATAGGCCTGTCCTCTTACGTGGAAGCCTGTGGCATAGCACCATCAGCGGCAGTCGGCCAATTAGGAGCCGGGGTAGGTTTGTGGGAGAGTGCCCAGGTGCGCTTTAATCCCACTGGTAACGTACAGGTATTCACCGGCACGCATTCCCATGGTCAGGGCCACGAAACTACTTTTGCTCAACTAGTGACGGAGCAGTTGGGAGTGCCAATCGAAAATATCGAAGTGATTCACGGCGATACTGCAAAGACCCAGTTTGGCATGGGAACATACGGTTCTCGATCGCTAGCGGTAGGCGGTGTGGCTATCGCCAAAGCCTGCGAAAAACTTATTAATAAAGGCAAGAAAATTGCGGCCCATGCATTGGAGGCGGCTGAAGGTGATATTGAATTTACCGATGGCAATTTCACTATTGCCGGGACCGACAAGGCGATGAATATTGCCGAAGTGGCTTTTAATGCCTACGTGCCCCATAGCTACCCCGAAGGGCTGGAACCGGGCTTCGATGAGAATGCGTTTTTTGACCCGCTGAATTTCTCTTTCCCTGCCGGCACTCATATCTGCGAAGTAGAAGTGGATCCAGAAACCGGAGTGGTGGACATTGTGAGGTATTCGGCGGTGGATGATTTTGGCAGACTGATTAATCCCATGATAGTCGAAGGTCAGGTTCATGGTGGCATCGCCCATGGTATTGGGCAGGCCCTGATGGAGGGTTGTCGCTACGATAGTGAGGGTCAGTTGATCACAGCAAGCTACATGGATTACGCCATGCCCCGCGCCGACAATGTACCAAATTTTGATGTTGACTATGCGCCAACAGACCCACCGGATAATCCGCTTGGGGTAAAAGGCTGTGGCGAGGCTGGTGCCATTGGCGCACCTCCGGCCATAATCAATGCCATAACAAACGCTCTTGGTGTAAAGCATATTGATATGCCGGCGACACCGGAAAATGTCTGGCGTGCTGCGCAAAGCGCTGCCTGAATTTATTTGGAGAGTAGACATGTACGAATTTTCATATCACAAAGCGGGCTCTGTTGCAGATGCGGTAGAGGCCATGAATAAAGCGGAAGACGGCAAGTTTGTTGCCGGTGGCCAGACCATGTTGCCCACCATGAAGCATCGCCTGGCGAGTCCCTCCGATGTCATCGACCTTGGGGGTATTGCGGAGTTATCGGGTATCACTGTAGAGGGTAATACAGTCACTATAGGTGCCATGAGCACCCACGCAGACGTTGCGGCATCGACTGATGTGCAGGCGATGATTCCTGCACTGGCGAAGTTGGCCGGTGGTATTGGGGATCCGGCGGTGCGCAATCGAGGCACTCTCGGTGGCTCCATAGCGAACAATGACCCAGCAGCGGATTATCCCGCTGCGGTAATCGCATTGGGTGCAACAGTGAAAACCAATAAAAGAGAAATTGCTGCCGATGATTTTTTTACCGGCATGTTTGAAACAGCACTGGCTGAGGATGAGCTAATTACTGCAGTTAGCTTTCCAACAGCCGAAAGTGCGGCTTATATGAAATTTGAAAATCCGGCGTCGCGTTATGCCATAGTCGGCGTCTTCGTAGCTAAGACTGGGGCAGGTGTACGCGTTGGTGTTACTGGTGCCACGCCTTGTGCTCACCGTGGCATGCGACTAGAAGAAGCATTGAACAATGACTTTTCTGGCGCAGCCTGCGAGGGTGTAGAAATTCCAGTGGCAAAAATGAATACTGATATCCATGCCAGTGCTGAGTATAGAGCGCATTTAGTCAAGGTGATGGCAAAGCGCGCCGTAGTAGCCTGCGCATAGGACACCGAGTTGCATCAATAGTTATATAACAAGTTATTCAAAAAAGAATGAAAGGTGTTGATATGATCAATTTCCGCCTGGTAAGTGTTTTATTCATGCTTATGTTCAGTACTTTGAGCTGGGCGCAATCAACTTCCACTCCACAGTTAACCGGATTAAAAGCCGAAGCAGTCGAGCGGGTTGATTCCATGACCAAGCTGACGCAAGAAATTGTAGACAGCTTGTTTTCCTTTTCCGAATTGGGTTTTCAGGAATTTGAAACACAGGCCTATTTGACCAATATATTGGCGGAAAACGGTTTTGATATCGAGACAGGTATGTCCGACATTCCCTCTGCCTGGTGGGCTAGTTGGGGCAGCGGAAAGCCGGTGATTGCCTTAGGCTCCGATGTGGATGGCATACCCAAGGCGTCGCAGGTGCCGGGAGTGGCTTATCGAGAGCCTATGATTGAAGGTGCTCCTGGTCATGGTGAAGGGCATAACTCAGGCCAAGCTGTGAACATAGTTGCCGCCCTAGCCATTAAGGAAATCATGGAAAGGGAAGGTCTGCCCGGCACAATTATTCTGTGGCCCGGTATTGCCGAAGAGCTCGTGGCATCTAAGGCCTGGTTTGCACGAGATGGACTATTTGATGAAGTTGATGCGGTACTTTTTACCCATGTCTCCTCCAACCTGAACGTCAGTTGGGGGGACGCCCGTGGCACAGGCTTAGTGTCGGTGGAATACGAATTTTCCGGTGAGGCAGCTCACGGTGCAAGTGCCCCCTGGAGGGGAAGAAGCGCCTTGGACGCCGTCGAGCTCATGAATGTGGGGTGGAATTATCGCCGAGAACATCTGCATCCTCTGCAGCGATCACATTACGTTATCAGTGATGGTGGCGATCAACCCAATGTAGTGCCTTCCTCTGCAAGTGTTTGGTATTTTATTCGTGAAGTTACCGCCGAAGGCATTCGTGACAATTTTGCAACTCTGCAACGCATAGCAGAAGGAGCCGCGATGATGACCGACACCGAAGTCACCCGGCGCATCATAGGGGCTGCCTGGCCTAGACACTTCAGCCGGCCAATTGCCCTGGCAATGGATGAAAACATTAAAGCAATAGGCTTGCCCACCTGGTCCGAAGATGATCAGGCATTTTCAAAAGCTGTACAAACGCTAATGGGTAATGACGATCCTCAGGGGATGTCCACTGAACTCTCAGGTATAGGTACCCCGCCGGAAAACCCTATCTCTGGAGGTTCCGATGATATTGGTGATATTAGTTGGAACGTGCCTACCATAACCCTGCGGTTTCCTTCTAACATCAGTGGATTACCTGGGCACCATTGGTCCAATGCTATTGCCATGGCGACCCCAATCGCTCACAAAGGAGCCACCGCTGGCGCAAAAGTCATTGCAACCACTTTACTGGATTTATTTCAGGATGCTTCGCTAGTGGAGAGCGCATGGGCATACTTTAATGAAGTTCAAACTGAAGAGGTGGAGTACGTTTCTTTTATCGGTTCGGATGATCCTCCCGCGGTGGAGAAGAACGCAGGCACCATGGCTCAGTTCAAATCGCAACTGGAAGAGCTGTACTATGATCCGTCACTCTATGATACCTATCTTGAGCAATTAGGGGTCGACTACCCCCAACTCGAGTCAACCACTTTAGGGCAGTAAGTGATATTGTCAAAAGCGAATAATTAAAACCATGACCCTAAGTCTGCCTGAATCCATTGAGGATACTCTGGTCTTATTGAACCAGGGTGACTATATTGCCGATCGTAGTCTGGCGACTACATTGTTCCTGGCGCTAAAAATGGGCCGGCCATTATTTTTGGAAGGCGAGGCCGGTGTAGGAAAAACCGAAATCGCCAAAGTGTTATCCCATTCCCTGGGCCGTAAACTGGTTCGTTTGCAGTGTTATGAAGGGCTCGATATTTCTTCGGCGGTATATGAATGGAACTACTCCCGGCAGATGATTGAGATTCGCCTGGCAGAAGCGGCGGGTAATATAGATCGGGACAATTTATCGACTGATGTTTTCTCCGAAGAGTTTCTCATTGAAAGACCACTGCTGCAGGCATTGCGCAAAGACGATGCGGGCCCACCGGTTCTTCTTATCGATGAATTGGACCGAACCGATGAGCCGTTCGAGGCTTACCTGCTGGAAATCCTGTCCGATTACCAGATTAGCATTCCAGAAGTAGGCACCATTAAAGCCGCTCAGTCTCCTATTGTTATTATCACTTCGAACCGCACACGGGAAATCCACGACGCCTTGAAACGCCGCTGTCTTTATCACTGGGTAGACTATCCGAATGCGGAAAGGGAACTGGAAATCGTCGCCGCTAAACTTCCCGACATCAACAAACGCCTTAGCGAACAGGTGGTGGCCTTTGTGCAGGGCCTGCGCGAAAAAGACTTGTTTAAGTTGCCTGGAATCGCAGAAACCCTGGACTGGGCGGATGCCTTGACCCAGCTGGATCAGGTGGCACTGGATAGTGATGCCATCGATAACACACTGGGCGCGCTGCTAAAGTATCAGGATGATATTGCCAGAATCCGCGGTAGCGAAGCGGCGAAATTACTGGATCAGGTCAAAGCCCAGCTGTCCGACCTCAATGTGGCGAGTGGTTGACCAGTGTCTGAGTCTGACACCTCTGCGCCTGAGGGTAGGATCGCAGAAAATATCATGTATTTCGCTAGATTATTGCGTGCTGCAGGGTTAGCTGTTGGTCCGGGCAAGGTGTTGGATGCGATTAGTGGCGTAAAAATTATTGGTATTGGCGCGCAGGAAGATCTGTACTGGTGTCTGTTTTCGCAATTCGTTAATCGCGTTGATCAACGCGATATATTCGATCAGGCTTTTCAACTATTTTGGCGTAACCCCCACATCATGGAAAAGATGATGGGTGCCATGTTGCCCACAATTAAGGTAGAGGCGGAGGCAGAGCTTGAACAGATGAGTCGGCGCCTGGCAGAAGCTATTGGCTCGCCAGAAGTGGACTTCAAACCGGAATCCGCACCAGAGAAAATTGAGTTTGATGCCAGTTTTACCTATTCCTCACAGGAAGTGCTGCAGGAAACTGATTTCGAAGCGATGAGTGTAGAGGAGTTGGCGGAAGCAAAGCGAATAATCGCAAGGCTACGCTTGCCGATCATGGATGTGCCAACCCGGCGCTTTCAGCGAGCTGGACACGGCTCCAGTGTGGATATGCGCGCGACGCTGCGCGCAGCGCTGCGAGCCGCCGATTCCATTCCACTGAAATTTAAGAAACCGAAACGCCGTCACCCACCGCTAGTCATACTTTGTGATATATCGGGATCCATGAGCCGTTACTCGCGCATGTTCCTGCATTTCATGCATGCTATTACCAATGATCGTGATCGGGTGCATGCATTCGTGTTCGCCACTCGTCTGACCAATATCACGCGCCACCTAGGCTATAGGGATGTTGATGTGGCGCTGGATAATATCGCCGGTGCAGTGAATGACTGGTCCGGAGGCACACGCATTGGCAGTTGTCTTAAAGATTTTAATAACAACTGGTCCAGGCGGGTTCTAGGGCAGGGAGCCATTACACTAATCCTATCCGATGGGCTAGACCGTGAAGCAACAGAAGGGCTCAGTTGGCAGATGGAAAGACTAACGAAATCGACCCGCCGCCTGATCTGGATTAATCCATTATTGCGCTACGATGGTTTCGAGGCCAAAGCAAGCGGTATACGTGCGATGCTACCCCATGTTGATGATTTTCGAAGCAGTCACAATCTCAACAGCCTGGCGGAATTGGCCATTGTTCTGGGCCATAGCGGCGGGTCCAGGTCAGCGTTTGCACATTGATTAAATTGCAATGTAAAGATGGAGGTCTGGCCCCGTTGGCTCTTTACTCAACGCAGCTGGGTAGGTAGCATTCCGCTTCTAATATTTTTTTGTGTGACTTAAAACTTAACCTCACTTGTAGGGAAGCAAATGCTTAACGAAACAGAAATACGGGAGCTGGTTGCTGAGCACGGCTCCCGCGTCAATGATGGCCGATCCATTCGTCAACTCATCGATGATGGTGAAATACCACGCCTTACCGATTGTACTGTTTTAGAGGGCAAAGTTTCAGACTCTGTATTTGGCAACAGTTTGGTCAGCAAATCGGGTGTGCCCATTCGGCTTATGTTTCGCAACAACCGCATTTCGACCCATGATGTAAATCGAGGATCAATTCCATTTAAAGATCAGGTGCTGGCGAGTAATCACGATTACATGCTGGGGCTGGTTACAGACGTGCTCGGTACGTCTCAGTTTGAAGTAGCGAATTTGGCCCCAAGTTCCACGGTAATCCCTGCCGAAAATCTTCAATTGGTAAAGCTGGAGAATGTATTGCGGCTGTACATGGCGCAAAGTTCAACCTCCACCTCGCTCTACCAGCACTGGATAACGGCAAAAGAGGCCGGGCAACAGGTCATGAATTATGCGGGTCACGAACTGGCAGTTGATGAATTGCAGCCTAATGGCTTGCTGCCTTACCTCATGGACACTCCCAGCACTAAGGAAGCCGTGGATGAAACCATAGATGCACAGTATCTTATTGAGCAGGGGATTTGCAGCAAGGGCCAGTACCAGCAGATACGAAACTCATCGCTGATGGCGTTCGGTATGATTTCACAACATTTGTCGAGCCGGGGTATGGTATTGGTAGATACCAAAACCGAGCACGGTATTAACAGTCGAGGTGATATTGTAGCTGCGGATGAGCTTTATACAATGGACTCGTCCCGCTTCTGGAAACTGGATGAGAGCGGTCAGTTAATTAAACGGGATGGTAAACCGGTTTCTTTTTCTAAGGAATTTGCCCGTGGTATGGTCTCAGAGAAAAATCAGCAGTTTACCGTAGAGCAAGCGGGTGAAATTGCGGTACGTTACATTCAGGGCCTGCAGCACTTAACTGGCAATACTTTCGAACCTGATTTGCGAGAGAGAGATCAACGTATTATTGAATCTACAACACTAGTGCTGGATACTTTACTCTAATACTAAACCCCATGAATAAGGTTGCGCTTGTTTTAGTCTTCATTCTGGCGATGTCATTGCTACAGGCGGCCTGTACTCCCAATTCCCCGGTCGCCGTAGTTGATACGGTAAGCCTTACCGACTATCAAAGAGCAGAAAAATCTCTTAGAGCAAATACCTCAAGCCTGGTAAGCAATGCGATTCAGGCATTATTCTGGCAAGACGACGGCAGTCTTATCTACCGCCAATCAAGTGTTGATGGTTTGCAGTTTATCCATGTCGACCCACTCGCTTTGACCATCGAGCTCTTGCTGGACAGCAATCGCGTACTCGAGCAGTTGAATGAATTTTCTGAGGACGAGCTTGAAGCCAAAGATTTGAATCTGAATAAGTTGGAGTTGCTCGCGAATGAAGGTGAGCTGAAATTTCGATTCGATGGTGAGCAGTATATTCTAGATCTGAATAGCTACTCGGTTACCGCACTGGAAGACACGCTTGATCGCAGTGAATATCTGTCGCCGAATGGCAACAGCGCCGCCTTTATTTATGAGAATAATTTGTGGCTAAGGGATGTTCGTTCCAATCAGATTACTCAGTTAACTTTCGATGGCGCACAAGACTACGGCTATGCAACCAATAACGCAGGCTGGGTAAGGAGCGACCGCCCGGTATTACTTTGGTCCCCGGATTCATCAAAGATTGCAACCTTCAAGCACGATGGAAGAAATGTCCGTGAGATGTATTTGTATAACACGCAAGTTGGCCATTCAGAGTTGGATGTTTGGAAGTATCCATTAGCCGGTGATGAAAATATTTTTCAAATTGAGCGTGTGGTAATCCATCTTGAACCAGAGCCGAGGTTGGTTAAATTAAATATGCCACCTGACCCTCATAGATCGACCATCAGCGATCATATTGCAGGTAGCGGCGGTGTACTTCTGGATGCGGAATGGAGTGAAGACAGTGCACAATTGGTTTTTGTGTCTTCCTCCCGTGATCACAAAGTGGCTAAGCTACGTATTGCAGATCCGAATTCTGGCGCTGTGCGCACCGTATTCAGGGAGGAAAGCGAGACTTATTATGAGTCCGGCAGTCGAAGCGTTAATTGGCGTGTGTTGCATGAGAGTCGCGAATTTCTCTGGTTTTCAGAGCAGGATAATTGGGGGCATCTCTACCTTCATGATCTGGACAGCGGCGTATTAAAGCACCAGGTCACATCAGGCAACTGGACGGTGCAACAAGTACAATATGTGGATAATCAAAACCGGCTTATCTATTTTTTGGGTTCAAATTTAGAGTCTGGTGATCTCTACTATCAATATCTTTATCGAATAAACATGGATGGAACCGGACTAGTAAATCTCACTCCCGAGCTGGCTAACCACTCAATTAACTGGTCAGAAGACAACTTAGTTTTTACCGATATCTATTCCACGCCCGCTACACCGCCGATTGCAGTATTGCGAGATACCGAGGGGCAACGGTTAATTGAACTGGCACAGTCTGATATCGCCGAACTGCTTGCCTCTGGCTGGGTAGCGCCGCAGCCCTTCATAGTGAAAGCTCGGGATCAATTAACCGACCTCTATGGATTGATGTACAAGCCTTCCAATTTTGATGCCAGTAACAGCTACCCAATTTTGAACTACCTCTATCCCGGGCCTCAGTCTGGTAGCGTGGGTGGTCGATCATTCTCACCATCGCGCGGTGATAAACAGTCCCTTGCCGAGCTGGGTTTTATCGTGGTGGAAGTCGATGCCATGGGTACGCCTGGTCGATCCAAATCTTTTCATGACGCTTATTACGGTGATATGGGTGATAACGGCTTGCCGGATCAAGTCGCAATGATCCGTCAATTGGCGGCACAAAACCCTTGGATGGATCTGGACCGTGTTGGCATATGGGGTCACTCGGGTGGGGGCTTCGCCTCGACTGCTGGTATTCTTCGCTACCCAGATTTTTATAAGGTTGCAGTTTCCGGTGCCGGTAATCACGATAACCGCAATTACGAAGATGACTGGGCCGAGAAATGGCAGGGTTTGTTGGTGACTTATCCGGAGACCACTCCGACAGAAGTGGGCACCGGGACTGAGCAGGTCGCCTTAACTAATTACGACAATCAGGCGAATCAGCTGTTGGTTGAAAATCTCAAGGGCAAACTCCTGTTGGCCCATGGCTTGATGGACACCAATGTGCCGCCCACCAGTACGCTGCTGGTGGTGGATGCACTGATCAAGGCAGACAAGGATTTCGATATGGTGATGCTGCCAAATGCGGGTCATGGATTTGGCAATTCACGGTTTTTCATGAAAAAACGTTGGGACTATTTTGTGCGTCATCTTAAAGGCGTCGATCCTCCTGCTGATTTCGTCTTTGCTGAAAATATTCGTTAGCCAGTTTTAGACTAATTTAAATCAACACACATAAGGTCTTCGCCGACAGTTAGTGCGCCGGCATAGTTGTCGCGCAGAATCGATAGACTCTGCTCCAGTGCTTGTGGTGATGAAGTGGATATATGACTAACCAATACATGTCCAACATCCGCAGCCGTTGCCATTTGTCCCCACACACTGGGTTTAGCATGTAGTTGGGCGATAACTCCAGTTGCGTCCTCGCTGCTGGCTAGGTGAATAACCAGAAAATCCACACTCGAAATAAAATCGATGAAGGCTGGGTCAGACCCATTTTGATCACTGGTGAATGCGATACTCACATCCCCTAATTCAATCCTGTAAGCAATAGTCGGTACATTGCCATGCGGAACACCTGTGCCGCTAACTAGAATATTGCCTTCACGCCAGACCTCGACAGAGCCCATGGTATTGGCATCTACGGTAACTACTTCCAGATCAATGCGGTCTGCCAAAATACGAAATGCACCGCCGGAGCCGAACAGGCTATTCAGAAAATCTTTAATTGAAGGAAACACGCCATCTGCGGTCGGCCCTGAAAGGTGAAAACTGCCTCCTGCGGTCCATAAGATAGCCGGCAACTCTGCTGCATGATCAGGATGTAAATGGCTTAATGCGATCAAATCAATATCGTCAAGATTACCCCCGGCGCGATGAAACTGATCTTTGGTCCCACTACCCGCATCTACCATAATGCGGCTCACGCCATTGACCCACACCAGGTAGCCGGCTGATGCCCGACCACCAGATGCGCCGGGGCCACCGGAACCGAGTATCTGAAGCTGAACCCCAGAGTCCAGGCAGGCTGACCACGCCGCAACAGAAGCAATGGAGCATAAGAATCCAACAATACAATTTACAATGGGTTTTACTATCTTCATTTTACTTTACTCAGTTAATTGATACATAGGTGGCGAGAATTCAAGGCTACTCCCGTC
>CAVOCG010000057.1:0-15607 GCA_963694095.1 Gammaproteobacteria bacterium | reverse complement strand
TGATTAAAATTTATCTTCCCACTTAAAAAGGCATCAACTGCTACCTCATTGGCCGCATTGATAAGAGCTGGAGCGGTGCCCTTTGCAGCAGCGGCATCCATACCCAACTTTAGGCTGGGAAAGCGCGTCAGGTCAGGAGTGTGAAACTCCAGGGCTGAGGCTTTACTTAGATCAAGGAAATTGGCGCCAGAAGCAATTCGCTGGGGCCAGGCCAAGCCATATGCTATAGGAATACGCATATCAGGTGTTGCCATTTGTGCCAGAACGGAGCCATCACGGTACTCTACTAATGAATGCACAATGCTTTGTGGATGGATTAATACATCTATTTGATTTGGATTCAGATCAAACAAATAGCACGCTTCAATAAATTCCAGTCCCTTGTTCATCATCGTTGCCGAGTCTACCGAAATCTTTCTACCCATTTTCCAATTAGGGTGGCGACAGGCTTGCTCGGGAGTTATGGAAACAAATTCTTCCAGCGGTGTATTCAAAAATGGCCCACCAGAAGCGGTTAGGATAACTCGTTTTACTAATCTGCGGTCGACTTGCCCCTTCCCAGCACTGAATTCTGGCAGGCACTGATGGATAGCGTTATGTTCACTATCAATCGGCAGCAGGCAAGCACCAGAATCTGCCACAGCCTGAATAAACAACTCACCAGCCATTACCAGGGATTCTTTATTGGCTAACAACACCTTTTTGGAAGATTTCACTGCTGCCAGCGTAGGCTCCAGACCTGCTGATCCAACGATAGCAGCCATTACCGTATCTACACTCTCGTGGGTACTAATTTGGATAAGAGAAGCCGCTCCAGCTAAAACTTCGATATCAAGGTTCTGCTTTCGCAGTAATTTTTGTAGATTGCTTGCGGCTTTCTCATCGACCATCACCACAAGCTCAGGGTGAAACTGCAAACACTGCGCGAATAGCATATCAACGTTGCTATGAGCAGAAAGAGCAAACACTTTGTATTGGGAGTGCCGCTGGATAACGTCTAATGTACTTTTGCCAATAGAACCTGTCGATCCCAGGATAGCAATACTTGCTGGGGCAACATCATTTGTCACAACGCACCATCCAGCACAAACATGAGAACCAAAACAAAAAACGGAGTTACAGCCATTAAACTATCGGTACGGTCGAGCAATCCACCATGACCAGGTAACAGCTTACCGCTATCCTTCAGATTTTTATTGCGCTTCAACATGCTCTCGAACAAATCACCCACCACACTGCCAATTGAAACCAGAAAACTGAGCAGTACCAGCAATGTTATTTGCACCACAGACAGCGCTAAAATCGAATTATTAAGAGTCCAAATAAGGAAAATGGAAACTACCAGGCAAAGCAATGTGCCACCCCATACACCCTCCCAAGATTTTTTCGGACTTATGTGGGGGGCCAATTTTGAATTTCCGAAACTAACCCCCGCAAAATAAGCGCCAATATCTACACTACTGGTAAGGAGGATTAACGCTAGGACAAGCAAGCCAGAATCGAGCAGGTATTTTAACTGAACCAACCCAACCCAGGCAGGGATTAGAACGAAGACCCCCATAAGCGCGATCTTTGATTTATTGTTCCACGAGCCCTGGTTTTCCGGATAATGGCGTAACAACAAAAACATGAGAAGCCAGAATAAGACGCCTAGCAGCAATATCGTTAGAACTCGATCTTGTTCCAAGCTCTTAGATGACGGGGTAATGCCCAACATTAAAAATGTACCGGAGAGTAATACGACCAGTGAAAGTAAGTACCCTAATTTCGACTTAAAACTGCCCAAATCAATAAAATTACTCCACTCAACCGCTGCGAGTAGCAGTAATGTGCCCACGACTATTGCAAAGTAAAATGGAGCTAGCTGTGTAGTGGTTAGCGTCAGTGCCGCCAACAATGCAAGCGCTGTAATGATTCTCTGCTTAAGCACTTACTTTTCCATCGCCCTGGCTTTCTTTTTCCCGCCGTATTTGTGCCCACCATAGTTACGCTGGCGGTTCGAAAAATCATCCAATGCTAATTGAAATTCCTGTTCAGTAAAATCCGGCCAATAGCATTTAGTGAAATAGAGTTCAGTGTAGGCAAACTGCCAAAGTAGAAAATTACTTATGCGGTGCTCGCCACCGGTACGAATACATAAATCCGGATCGGGGTATTCGCTAAGACAAATGTGATCCTGCACGGTCTCAATATCAATGTCACTGCTAGAAATCTCCCCAGCAGCAACCTTATCCGCAATTATCCTGGCTGCGTTAGCGATATCCCAACGCCCCCCATAGTCAGCCGCCACAATAACTGTCAAGCCTGTATTTGCAGAAGTCAAATTTTGCACTTCCTGGATATTCCTTTGTAGCTTTTTTGAAAATCCATCGCGGTTCCCTATGAACTGTAGTTTTACATTATTTTTATGCAACTGGTTTATTTCATTGCGTTTTAATACAGCAAGAAACAACGCCATCAAGGCTTGAACTTCCTTATGGGGACGTAGCCAATTTTCACTACTGAAGGCAAACAAAGTGAGGTATTTAATACCGCGCCTAGCACAATAATCGACCAGATCTCTAGCAATTTCAGCACCAGCACGGTGTCCCGATTTAGCCGTAAGACCTCGGGCTTTAGCCCAGCGATTGTTGCCGTCCATGATAATGGCAATGTGCTGTGGGCAACTAACATCTGTGTCGAGTATCACATTCTCCATATCCATAATGTCAATCTAAAAAGCGAGGGTTGTTTTACTCTGACATATGCCTGCCTAACATTGCGATCAGATCGAAAGTAAATCATCCTCCTTTATGTGGTAAGTAGATTCAACCTCAGCAACAAATTTGTCCGTTAGCCTTTGAACCTGCTCTTCTGCCTTGCGCTGTTCGTCTTCGCTAATTTCCTTTTCTTTTTGTAGATCTTTAAAATCTGAATTGGCGTCACGTCGAATATTTCGAATAGCAACTCTGGCGTGCTCGGCTTCATTTTTTGCCTGTTTAGTAAATTCCCTGCGGGTCTCTTCGGTTAAGGACGGCATGGGCACACGGATAGTGTTCCCGTTATTAGAAGGGTTTAAGCCCAGGTCAGATTTCATTATAGCCTTTTCTATTTCACCAATCATCGGTTTTTCCCAGGGAGTAATAACTAGTGTTCGACCCTCCTCCACGGTGACATTTGCCATTTGGTTTAGTGGCATATCTGAACCATAATAAGCAACCTGGACTGAGTCTAGAATACTGGGATGAGCCCTGCCTGTGCGAATCCTCTTCAACGCTTCCACCAGTGAGGAAACACTTTTTTGCATTCGTTGTTCAGCATCAGAAATTATTTCATTAATCATCTTAAGCCCCTAGCAGCAGTTTTTCATGTAGTCACTTGGAATTCAATATTAAGTACGGGTATCGTAATGGCAGCGAGCTCTTAACAATGTAGTGAAATATTTTATTTACTAGCCGATCAAAGTTCCGTCTGGTTTTCCCATAACATTATCCAATAGTGCACCTGGTTTTTTCATATTAAATACTTTGATAGGTATTGCGTGATCCCGACTAAGGTAAATAGCTGTCAAATCCATCACAGCTAATTTTTTTTCTATAACTTCATCATAGCTTAGTCGTTCAAATTTCACCGCACTCGGGTCCTTGTGCGGATCAGCAGAATACACGCCATCGACTTTGGTTGCCTTCAAGATTAAATCTGCGTCGATCTCAATGCCGCGTAAACAAGCAGCAGTATCTGTAGTAAAGAAGGGATTGCCTGTTCCAGCTGAAAAGATAACAACATCGCTGGCTTCAAGGTGGCGGATGGCTGTGCGTCGGTCGTAGTGCTCAACAACACCACTCATTGGAATAGCCGACATGACGCGTGTGGGGATATTTGCGCGCTCCAGCGCGTCACGCATAGCCAGCGCGTTCATTACTGTCGCCAGCATTCCCATATGATCACCAGTAACTCGCTCCATGCCCGCTTCGTGCAATGCGGCACCGCGAAACAGGTTTCCACCGCCGATGACCATACCGATCTGAACACCTAGGCCCACTAACTGGCCTACTTCAACCGCCATACGATCAAGCACCTTAGGATCGATACCAAACTGCGCATCACCGATAAGTGCTTCACCACTTAGTTTGAGTAGAATACGATTATACTTACGCTCTCGTTTCGGCATAGGCTAAGCTCTGTCTGAGAATTATTTTACTTATAGCGTCCGTCTCTAAATAGCGTCTTGTTTTGCTTGTGCTGCTACTTCTTCGGCAAAGTCCACTTCATCCTTCTCGATGCCTTCACCTACTTCAAAGCGAATAAAACTGACTATGTCTGCACCCGCTTCCTTTAAAAGAGTGGATATTTTGATATCAGGGTCTTTGACAAAGGGTTGATCCAATAAGCTTACTTCAGCAACAAATTTCCGCAATCGTCCACTGATCATTTTTTCAACAATTTCTTCCGGCTTGCCACTTTCCCTTGCCTGGGCTGAGTAAATCTCTGATTCTTTGGCTAATATATCTTCCGGCACATCTTCTGCCCTTACTACCATGGGATTTACTGCAGCAATATGCATTGCGATATCTCGTGCCAGCGACTCGTCACCACCTTTAAGGGCAATCAAAACAGCAATTCGGCTGTTGCTGTGCACATAGCTCTCAACAATACCTTGATTAGCATCGCTGAACTCCACACGGCTAATTCGACGCAAATTGATATTTTCACCTATTTTCTGAACCAGGGCCTCACGAGAAACTTCCAGCCCCGCTTCCAGCAGTCCAACCACTTCTGCAGTCTTATTGGAATACGCCAGATCCAACGCCTTGGCAGCAAACTGTCGAAAATGTTCATCCCGAGCGGCGAAATCAGTCTCACTATTTACCTCAATAATAACCCCGTAGTTACCATCTTCCGCAATTTTTGTAAGCACTGCTCCTTCTGCGGCAACACGACTCGCTTTCTTTGCCGCTTTCAACCCGCCCGCTTTACGCATATCTTCAATGGCTTGGTCTATATCGCCATTAGCCACCACCAACGCTTTCTTGCAATCCATCATGCCCAAGCCGGTTCTTTCGCGCAATTCTTTAACCACGCCTGCAGTAATATTTGCCATCTTCTTTGCCTCGTTATTTCTTAAGATACTCTGTGGAGCACCGTCAATATTTGCTTGAAGAAAGGGGGCTAAGCGCCCCCTTAAAAATATTTAACCAGATTGTCGTCAGGTGCCTTGTATGCCTTCCTATTCAGCATCCGTTTGCTTGGCAGCAGCTTTCTTCTTGGTTGGCGCTTTCTTAGCTGGAGCCTTCTTCGCCGGCGCTTTCTTTGCTAAGGCTTTCTTGGCTGGAGCTTTCTTCGCTGGAGCTTTCTTCGCTGGAGCTTTCTTGGCAGCAACCTTCTCCTCTGTAACTGCAGGTTCCTCAACCTCTTCAGAAGAAGTCTCACCCGCATCATCCGCTGCAGCTTCTACTGAAAGAGTGTCAACTTCAGCCTCAGCTTTAGCTTTAGCAGCAGGCTCAGCCGCCGTTTCAGTTTCACTATCTGCTTCCGCCGCACTACTCACTTCTTCTGGTTCAATTGAAACTGATCCCGCCGCACTGGCTTCGGCTACTTTTTCTTCTGCCTCGGCATTTTCCGCAGCCGGAATGGCATCTGAGTCATCAACTTCAACGAATTCACTTTTTTCCACTGCCGACTCGCTGTTACCACGCCCCTCTACACACGCATCAGCGATAGCCTCTACATAGAGTTGTATTGCACGAATCGCATCATCGTTCCCGGGGATAATATAGTCCACGCCATCGGGATTGCTGTTTGTATCAACAATACCAATAACCGGAATTTTCAGGTTGTTTGCTTCTGTTACCGCGATTCTTTCATGCTCGACGTCAACAACAAACAGGGCGTCTGGCAATCCGCCCATATCTTTGATGCCACCTATACTGCGCTCCAACTTTTCCTTTGCACGCTTCAGCATAAGCGCTTCTTTCTTAGTAAGTTGTTCAAAAGTGCCATCTTGCTCCTGCGTTTCCAGTTCTTTCAAACGCTTAATAGAGCCACGAATAGTTTTGTAATTCGTTAACATGCCGCCTAACCAACGGTGCTTTACAAAGGGCATACCGGCACGAACAGCTTCTTGTTCGATAATTTTTGCTGCTGCCCGTTTGGTACCAACAAACAAGATTTTTTTCTTCTTGCCCGCCATGTTGGTTACTTCTGCCAAGGCGCCTTTTAAAGCGGGAACGGTGTGTTCTAGGTTAATAATATGGATTTTATTGCGGACCCCGAATATATAGGGTTCCATCTTAGGATTCCAGTAGCGACTCTGGTGGCCGAAGTGCACTCCAGCCTTGAGCATTTCTTTCATACTTACAGTCATAATTTACCCTTCAATTTTGGGTTAGGCCTCCATACACCCCATGGTTTAACCCCTGCTGCTGAGCAGTTAGGGCACCCAAAACACATGTGACGGTGTATGTGTGACGTTAATGGTTAAAGTTTCAAGCCACCAATATAGCTTGCGTTGCACGCCTATAAAAAGCGCGCCGCTTTATACCACATAGTAGGGCTGACTTAAAGCAAATCTCCTTGCATACCTGCCATGTCAGGCCAGGTATCAATATGCGTTGGGCAAAGCGGCTGAGTTGCTGTTATTCAGTGATGTACTGATTTACAATACTTAGCCTTTAGAAAATAGCTAATCAAAGCCTCTGCTCAGTGAAATGTATGCCACCGGCCCATGAATATATCACTCAAAAACTCTGATGACATAGCGCATATGCGTGTTGCAGGTAAACTCGCAGCGCAAGTACTTGAAATGATTCGACCTCATGTAGTGCCCGGCATTAGTACGGGTGAACTTGATCGTCTGTGCCATCAGCACATCGTAGAGGAGCAGCAAGCAGTACCCGCACCGCTGAACTATAACGGGTTTCCGAAGTCTATTTGTACCTCGGTCAACCATGTTATCTGTCATGGTATTCCCAGCGATGACAAAATTCTCAAAAACGGTGATATCATCAATATTGACATCACCGTCATAAAAGACGGGTTTCATGGCGACACCAGTGAGATGTTCTGTGTTGGTGATGTTCCTGACCATGCCAAACGCCTGATAAAGATTACCCAGGAGTGTCTATATAAAGCTATTAAAATAGTGAAGCCAGGTATTACTCTGGGCGATATCGGTCACACCGTCCAGCAACACGGCGAGGCTAATAATTATTCAATTGTACGCGAATACTGTGGCCACGGAATCGGCAGGATATTCCATGAACAACCTCAAGTGCTGCATTACGGAAAACCCGATACTGGCATCAAACTGGCAGAAGGAATGACTTTCACCATAGAGCCAATGCTGAATGCGGGTACACGCTTCACCAAACTATCCAAAAAAGATGGTTGGACGGTTACCACCAAAGATCGACGACTATCTGCACAATGGGAACATACGCTTGCCGTTACCAGCGATGGCTGCGAAGTGCTCACTCTGCGCCCCAATGAAAAGTTATAACCATCGATTCAAGTTAACCCCACTCTATGTCTAAGTCTGTTGAAAAACATCAAGATCTCACCGAACTGTTCGATGCAGAACAGTTTAGCCATCATCTAGCTGAAACAGATAAGCCCGTCATTTTATTCCGTGAAGCCATCCAAAATGCCAGTACGATCCTCGATGAACGCTATAGGCAGAATAAGAATATTCTCGATATAGTGACCGGCAGAGCCTGGTTAATAGATCAAATACTGCGATTTGCCTGGAACAGTGTTCAGTGGGCTCATGAGACAAATATAAGTCTTGTCGCTGTAGGTGGATACGGGCGTGGCGAGTTGCATCCATATTCCGACATAGATTTGCTGATTCTGACTCGAAGAAGTCGCAATGCAAAATACGCTGGCAGCATAACCCAATTCCTTACCCTGTTATGGGATATTGGTTTGGAAATTGGTCACAGCGTGAGATCAGTAAGGCAATGCAAAGTAGAAGCGATAAAAGATATCACCGTTGCAACCGCGCTGATGGAGTCACGTGTACTTGTCGGGCCAGCCGATTTGCAAACTGCGATGTTGAAAGCCACCAACTCAAGAAGTGTTTGGCCGATTAAGAAATTTCTGCGCGCTAAATGGGATGAGCAAATCGAAAGACACAATAAAGATTATGACATCGATTATGCGTTGGAGCCCAACGTTAAAACGTCTCCTGGCGGTCTTCGTGACATTCAGACTATCGCCTGGGTGACTAATCGTCACTTCGGGGCCAAGTCTTTTCATGACCTGGTTGAGCTCGATTTTATTACCCTCGCTGAAGAGATAACCATAGATGAAGGCCAGCAATTTCTCTGGAAACTGCGCTATGGCCTGCACTTGCTTGCAGGTCATCGTGAAGACCGCCTACTCTTTGACAAGCAATGTGAACTGGCTTCTTTGTTTGGTTATTTAGATGATGAGAAAAGTCTTGGTGTGGAAAAGCTGATGCAGAAATACTACCGCACTGTATCAAGTCTTAGAGAGTTAAACGATGTGCTATTGCAGCATCTGGACGAAGCAATATTGCGTGCTCGGGAGCGCGAGAAAATTGTCCAGGTAAATGATCGGCTCCAAATCAGAAACGGCTATATACAGGTAAGTAATTCGTCAATATTTAAAAGGTATCCCCACGTCCTACTGGAGATTTTCGTATTAATGGGACAGAACCCGGACATTCAAGGAATACGCGCTTCGACAATCCGACTCCTGCGTGAAAATTTGCATCTGATAGACAACGCCTTCCGCAAAGATCCGAAAAATACCAGCCTCTTTATGGAACTAATTAGAGCACCCCACCAATTAGCCACACGCCTCAGGCGCATGTCACGTTATGGAATACTGGGACGTTATCTACCCGAATTTGGTCAAATAACCGGCAAGATGCAACACGACATGTTTCACATCTACACTGTGGATGCACACACCTTGCAGGTTATCGAAAATATGCGCAGATTTCGACGGCCTGATGCAAAAACCAAATTCCCGGTCGCCGCTCATATTGTTCATAATTTATCTAAACTGGAATTGCTCTACATAGCTGGGCTTTACCACGATATTGCTAAAGGTCGCGGTGGCGATCACTCCACACTGGGCATGACGGATGCGGAGCATTTCTGCCAAAGACACGAACTAAGCAAGTGGGATGCCAAACTCGTTTGCTGGCTGGTAAATAAGCACTTGTTCATGTCCATGACGGCCCAGCGCAAGGATATTGACGACCCTGAAGTGATTCACGAATTTGCCGAAGTTGTTGGGGACAAACTACATTTGGACTATCTCTACGCAATGACTGTTGCAGATATTTGCGCTACGAATCCAAATCTTTGGACATCATGGCGCGCCACGTTGCTACGGCAGTTATATCTCAACACAAAGAGAGCACTTCGGCTAGGTTTGGAAAAACCCCGTAATCGAGAAGACCGCGTTACTGACAAACAACTGAGCGCCATGCAAAAGCTACTGGATAAGGGGTTGTCCAAGGAGCAAATTAACGCAATCTGGAAAAATACGGCTAATGAGTATTTTCTACGAGAGTCCGCGTCCAATATTGTGTGGCATACTGAAGCGATTGCTGGCTTTAATAATAAGGACCCGCTAATTTCGATTCATGGTAGAGGAGAGCATAGCGCCGAGGGAGCTACTCAAATATTTATTTACACCAGGAATGGAGATTTCCTTTTCGCCAACACGACTGCGGGGTTTGAAAAGCTCAAATTAAATATTCAAAGCGCACGGATTTTTACTTCAGCAAACGACTACTGCATAGACACCTACACTGTGCTGGAGGGCAATGGGAAACCCGTGGGTAATGATCCAGAAAGAATCGCACAAATCAAATCGATTCTATCCCAGTATTTACGGAACAATAAAGTCATCTCACCGGCTAAATGGCGCAAGCAGAGGAAACAGAAATCTTTCAGCCAACACGTGGATACGACTCTGCTAAATGCAGAGGACAAAGCTTATTCAACGGTGGAAATCAACTGCCCTGATCAACCCGGGATATTGGCTTGTGTTGGCAAAGTATTCGCCGACAATCAAATTAACGTGAAAGATGCCCGTATCACGACTTTAGGTGAACGGGTTGAAGATTTATTTTTTGTTACCAACCATGCTGACAAACCCATTACTAATCAGCAAGAAATCCTTGCCCTACAGGCAGAACTAAAGAAACAATTGGAAGAACGGATTGCAAATTAGTGCCCTCGGATAGCATGATTACACTCTACGGAATAAGCAACTGCGACTCTGTCAAGAAAACCCGAAAGTGGCTGGAGCAACATCAGCTCAATTATGATTTTTACGATTATAAGAAACAGGATGTATCTATCGAACTGGCGGAAACATTCCTTTCACATTTTCCTCTCCGGGAGTTAATCAATACTCGCGGAACTACCTGGAGAAAACTGCCAGAACAGCAGAAGAATAATTTAACAGAGGCCTCAGCGGTTAAATTGATGTGTCTTCAGCCTTCGGTTATTAAGCGCCCAATAATCCGACAAGGCGAGCGCTGGGTGTTAGGGTTCAGCGAATCAAACTTACAGTCGTTTAGGAATCAGTAGATAAAGCTAACAACCGCTTAAACAGGATTTAACAATGAACTCATCCATATTACACGCCTTTGCATTCGGCATAGCAACAAAGAATTCCCAAGGGGACATCATAGAGGTCTATTACCCCGATCCGCTGATCAATCCAGATAGAAATTATGCCGATGCTGTGCTTAAAGTCATTGAATATACCGAGTATACGAATGGTTTCACGGAGCTTAACAGTGAAATTGTGGCTGAACTGGCCGCGGCGCTGGAAGTGGCTGGATTTACAGCACAGAGCCAGATAGTTGAGCAATTAAATACTGGGTCACTCACCGTGATTGCCTGTATGCTGTTTACCAATAGCAAACCGGTGTCGGTACCCGAAGCCTACCTAAAGTTGCACCTGCTATCACATCGCCATGCCAAACCACATGAACTCAACATAGAAGGAATATTTGGCGTCTTGCCAAATCTGGCTTGGACCAATCAAGGTGCGATTGGTCTGGATGATCTCTCCGCGCGGCAATTAACCGCGCGCCTCGAGGGCCAATTGTTGGAAGTCATGTCAATCGACAAGTTCCCCAAAATGACTAATTATGTTGTACCAAGCGGAGTACGCATAGCCCACACCGCTAGGGTGAGATTGGGTGCTTACCTTGGCGAAGGTACCACCGTTATGCATGAGGGCTTTGTTAATTTTAATGCGGGAGCCGAAGGCCCTGCCATGATCGAAGGTAGAATCTCAGCAGGTGTCATGGTGGGGGGGAACAGTGACCTCGGTGGCGGTTGCAGCACCATGGGAACCTTGTCAGGTGGTGGCTCTGAGATCATCTCTGTTGGCAAGAACTGCCTCATTGGCGCCAACGCTGGTATTGGTTTCCCTCTGGCAGACGGCTGTATTGTCGAGGCCGGTCTCTATGTGACGGCCGGAACCAAGGTTAATGTACTGGATCACTCAGATACTATTGAACGTTCTGTGAAGGCGCGCGAGCTATCCGCTACTCCTGACCGACTATTCAGACGCAATTCACTCAGTGGCGCGGTAGAATGTGTTCCGCTAAAAAGTGTGGTAAGTCTTAATGAGGAATTGCACAGTCATAACTAAAACGATTATTGCAGGCTTATTTTTACTGCATTCCGGGCAGCTCGTGCTGCTATCTGCTATGGCGACAGCCAAAAACCATGGCGACAGATATCCCATCAAGTTAAAACGTATTAAGTAGAGGCGTCTATGTCGGCAACGTTAGATCTCGCCAAGCAACTGATCAAATTGGAGTCGGTGACTCCCAATGATGGGGGCTGTCAAGAAATACTGGCCGCCAGGTTGGATGCGATCGGATTTAACATTCAGCACTTTATTTTTGAAGATGTTGCTAATCTTTGGGCCACCATTGGGGAAAGCGGACCTATTCTCGTGTTTGCAGGCCATACGGATGTTGTTCCTGCCGGTTCAGAAAGTGATTGGACCTATGCGCCATTCTCGGCAACTGAGCACAAGGGGTATCTCTACGGGCGTGGAGCCGCAGATATGAAAGGCAGCTTGGCAGCCATGATTACTGCCTGCGAACGTCATTTGGATCAAACTCAGCCCACAGGGCGGATTGGATTTCTGATTACCAGTGATGAAGAGGGTGTTGCCATTAATGGTACAGTGAAAGTGATCGAGGCATTGTCCGAGCGAGGTGAGCACATAGATTATTGCATTGTGGGTGAGCCCAGCAGCACAGCTGAAATTGGTGATGTGGTTAAAATTGGCCGGCGCGGGTCATTGAATGGTTTGCTGCACATCAAAGGTCTTCAAGGTCACGTGGCTTATCCGCAATTGGCAAAGAATCCAATACATGAGGGCGTGCCGGCATTAATCGAGCTTTGCCAGATTCAGTGGGACCAGGGAAACGCCGCATTCCCCCCTTCCAGTTTTCAAATATCGAACATCAAGGCCGGAACTGGCGCTAATAATGTTATTCCCGAATCGATGTCAGTTGCATTTAATGTCAGATTTTCAACCGAAATTGATGCTGAAAGCATCCAACTTCAGGTTCAGTCAGTATTGGATGCCCACACGCTTGACTATGAAATAGATTGGCAATTATCAGGCAACCCGTTTCTAACTTCGACTGGCAGCTTACTGAATACTGTCCAGGAGAGCATACAATCTGTCACTGGTAGACAGACCAGTATGTCAACCTCCGGAGGCACATCTGACGGGCGCTTCATTGCATCAACCGGGGCGGAAGTGATCGAAATTGGTCCGTGTAATGCCACAATCCATAAAGTAGATGAGTGTGTTGCAATCGCAGACTTGGATACTCTGTCTAGTATTTACCAATCGATAATACAAAACCTCTTATCAAAGGGCGACTCATGAAACATTCCAGCTACACCGTCAGGTAGACATCGTAGCGGCTGCTGGATCCTTTGAATTCTATATCGGGTTTAATAGCGCCCAGGTAGGGTGCTAATTTAGAGCGCTTAACAACAACCCGCTTCTTTGCCGCATTCAACGCGCTGATCGCTAGTTCTTCATCCAGATGATCGTCGACCAGTAACTTCTGTAACACAAACATATCTTTCTTCACTCGAGCGCTTTTCTCACGTTTAGGAAACATCGGATCGAGGTAAATCACATCCGGTTTCATTTCGCTATCCAGCCTAGGACCGAATTCACCATGCTCTAAACTAAGGCGTGACACGGCTGCCAGGTTATCAACGCTTTCCTGGGCTCTTAGAAGTCCATCTTCGAGCAGGGCATGAACTACTGCAGAGCGCTCTAACATATGCACATGACAACCTAGGCTTGCCAGGAGAAAAGCGTCTTTTCCCAATCCTGCTGTGGCATCGAGAATATCAGGTTTAACTCCCTTCTTAATCCCTACTGCTTTTACTATTCCCTGGGTTTTAATTGCACTGCCTATCCGATGCTGCAACCTGGAGTTACTAAAATCGACACGGACTGGACCAGGAGCAGCACTGCCTACCATGCATAAGTCGAGCCCCTTTGAGCCATATCCAAGATAAAACTCGCACTCGACAGGCAATTCTTCTAGACATGAGATCAAAGGCATATCTAGGCGCTGTGCCAGCCCAATGCACTCTTCCTCTCTTTTAGAACAGGACAGTACGACAGCAGCAGATTTCGTATTCATTATTAGAAAAAATAAATAACGAGTAATAACCCGCCAAGGCATAGACGATAGATGACAAAAGGTAAAAAACCAATACGTTCGATTAATTTAAGAAAAAAGTGGATACAAGCGAAGGCTACCAGTGCCGCTAAACTGGCAGCATATAAGAGCATTAGCCACTGTGAACCCGAAGTGTCGGCGGTGTACAACTCTACTGACTTAAGCAATCCACTTGCGGTGATGACAGGAACCGCAAGCAAAAACGAAAACCGCGCGGCGGCATCTCTTGATAAATTACAGTACAAGGCAGCTGTCATGGTTATACCTGACCTTGAGGTACCCGGAATAAGCGCAAATAGCTGCGCAATACCTATTAAAAGGCCTGCCTTCCATGTCAATTCATGTACAGCAAGAGTAACCGGCTTTGGTTTGTCCGAGAAATACAAAAGCAGGGAAAAGAAAATGGATGAAATAGCAATCACCAACATTGAGCGTGAGTACAGCTCCACTACGTCATTTAATATAAATCCAGCAATGCCAACAGGAATTGTGGCTAGGATAAGCAGCCAAGCAAGTTTTGACGCTTCTGTTTGCTCCCGCTTGATAAGGGAGCGTACAAACCCGATCAATAATTCAAGCAATTGCACGTAAAAATAGAGCACTACGGCAATCAAACTACCAACATGTACGGCCACATCGAAAATTAAGCCCTGATCCTGCCAGCCAAATAATTCTGAGGGCAGGATCAAATGTCCTGAACTAGAAATAGGCAAAAATTCTGTCAACCCTTGTAAAAGGGACAGAAAACTGATTTGGAAAAAACTTAGATCCAAGCAAACCTCGTCGATGTCTAGTCCGCGTGCTTCATCAAAGAGTTGAGCCAATAATTAACTCAAGTCGTTTTCAAATAATCCAGCTGCTCTTTGATATAATTCGGTAGCGCCTGTTCCGGCTCAATGCCAAGCCCCTGTGCATGCCTAATCGCCGCCAGTAAACACAGATCTTTAATATCTAGTGTAAAATCAATATGGATGCCTGCCAACTCAAATCCAAGCCTCTGCTCCAATATTGCTCTGTAATCCCAGCCACTGCCGATTCCGTACCAGGGTTGTACTTTGGTGGAAACAGCATCAAAGCAAACAGCACCTGGCGCGCATACCTGCTCTGACCCAACTAAGGTAACTCCATTGATTTCGCAACTTCGGTAGCTTGCAAAATAGACTTCATTCTCCCTAGCTTTTTGGCAGATCATGAGTGATTCTGAACCAAATCGTTCTTTTGCTGACATTGCGGCGATAGCCAAAGAGGAGATAGGGATCACAGGCAAGCCATTTGTAAGCGCAATCCCCTGCGCCACACCTACCCCGATTCTCAATCCAGTGAATGAACCCGGCCCAGAATTTATCGCTATTGTATCTAATTCTGCTAACTTTACATCGGATTCGACAATGACTTCCTCGATCATTGGCAAAATCCGTTTTGCGTGTTCTCGCCTGTTCTCACTCGTTTTGATGAAATATTCATTACCTTTAACTAGCGCAATGGCACATAGTGAGGAGGAGGTATCAATCGCAAGCAGGTTAGTCATTAAGAACATATCACTCTAAGGGGATGTATTGCTGCCCAAAGTAAAATCCCCCTTGAATTAATTCAAGAGGGATTTTGATTCATAAAGGAGTAAACATCCACCTCTTGCCTGAAGCGCGGCAAGAGGTGGATGTTTTGGCTAAAGTCACTCTTTTCAGCTGAAGGGCCTACTTCTTCTTGCGGGCCGCTTTTTTCCTTGCTGGAGCTTTCTTTTTAGTTGCTTTCTTACGTGCAGGCGCTTTTTTCTTAGCAGCCGTTTTCTTTACTGCTTTCTTTCGAGCTGGCGCTTTTTTCTTAGCAGCCTTTTTCTTTACTGCCTTCTTTCGAGCTGGCGCTTTTTTCTTAGCAGCCTTTTTCTTTACTGCCTTC
>CAVOCG010000056.1:0-15746 GCA_963694095.1 Gammaproteobacteria bacterium | reverse complement strand
TAGAGCCGAGTTTAACTCGGTCGATTGCACGGAAGACATGGGCAGAAAAGTACTTAGAACCGCTAAGCTGACCCCAATACACTTTCGCAAGCCGATGCCACGAATTCCGCTACCACTCAAGGAGCCGGGTTCCGTCAAAAATGCAGATAAGTTGAGTAACAGGCGTTTCATGGCTTACATGGTATTACAGGATTTTCAAACAAGAAACCACCAAGTGGTACTACAAGCCAAATTCAGCTATGAATAACCATCGATTCAGCTATAATACCGCCCTCTTGAGCACCCGTAGCTCAGCTGGATAGAGTACCTGGCTACGAACTAGGGGGTCACACGTTCGAATCGTGTCGGGTGTACCACACAAGAAAAAGCCCGCATTAAGCGGGCTTTTTCTTGTGTGGCGTGTCCTGCAGATTCAATGTGTCCGTTTGACAGGAGCGAAGCTCCGCAGAGCTTGGAGCACGGTCCTGTGCTGATGAATAATTGTGCTTGGCTTAATTACAAATCAATCGTTAGATAATAAAGAAATTACTTTACTAAATCGGCATACCGCTACAGCATTTTAATCCCTCGGTCCCCGTTGACATTAGATTCTTCAATTACATGCTTGCTTCTACTTCATTTTTTGAAGTGACAGGATTATTCTTTTATAGAGAAAATCCCGAAATAGATAAATCTATAAAGTAGTAGAACATTTAAATTTTCCACTCTAAATCAGAGTGACACAAGCATCAACAGCTTTAGGACTGAAGTGGGTGCCTTTGCCGTTTTTAATAATGTTCAAACTATCACTTATGCTTTTTGCCAGTCGATAAGGTCTATGCGAAATGGCAGCCTCTACTACATAGGCTAGGTCCAATATCTGAGCTTCTAAACAAATTTCACCACCTTCAATTCCGGTAGGATAAACATTACCACCCAGCCGCTAATGATGTGCTAAAACCATATCCGTTATGGGCCAAGGAAATTAAATATCTTTAATAATGTCATAACCAATTTGAAAGTGACATTGGATTAATTAAAACCCTGCTTTGGACAGTTTTCCGGGTCAGTTTACTATTTCACCAGGGATATAAATTTTTACAATATCAAGAATGGTTGCACCGAGATGAATACCTCTTAATACTTGCTTTGACAAGCCCAATTCTTTGCTAATGGCTACTGATAATTCTGCACCACGCTCCATATGACCCGCTGTATCAGGGTCTCGTTTCTCTGTGGTTGTGGCTATCGCATGAACTGATGCGAGTTAGAGAACGGGACATGCCTAGTTGTATACCCTAATCGTGCTTCTGGCTTGCGAGTGAACAAAATCGATGCTCTTAGAGATACTTACTCTTAAGTTTGCTCTAGAATGCAACGCTTCAGCATTCTAGGCGCTATAACTATTCTACTATGTTACGACTAAGCGAAATTAGATTACCGCTTAACCATGATGATGGGGAGTTGTCTGCCTATATTGTAAAAAAGCTAGACATTGCGCCTGCGCAGTTACTGGGTTTTACAATTTTTAAACGAAGTTATGATGCCCGTAATAAGAATATCTCACTTGACTACCTGTTGGACGTGGAACTCAGTCCTGAGCTTGAGAAAGCGTTATTAGAGAAATTTTCTGGCCAGCGTTTTATCCGGCCGAGCCCTGATACCAGCTATCATTTTGTTGCTCAAGCCAAAGCCAACTTCCCTGCGAAAGAGCAGCAACGACCGATTGTTATTGGCTTTGGTCCTTGTGGTATTCTGGCCGCCTTGATATTGGCACAAATGGGCTTGAAGCCAATTGTATTAGAGCGGGGCCAGGAAGTCAGACAACGTACAAAAGATACCTGGGGACTGTGGCGAGAGGGAAAGCTGAATACTGAATCCAATGTCCAGTTTGGTGAAGGCGGAGCGGGAACATTTTCTGATGGGAAATTATATAGCCAGGTAAAAGATAAGAATCATTTGGGCCGTAAGGTGTTAACCGAATTTGTTAAAGCGGGTGCACCCGAGGAAATATTAATGGTGAGCAAGCCGCATATCGGTACCTTTAAACTGGTAACGATGGTTGAAAGCATGCGCGCTGAAATTACTCACCTTGGTGGCGAAGTTCGCTTCGGCCAAAAAGTGGAAGCTGTTGAACGCGAAGACAGCACTGATGGTAGCGGTCAAATCACAGGACTCACCTTAGCCAATAGTGAATGCATGTCTGCTAGCCATATTATTCTGGCTATAGGTCATAGTGCGCGCGATAGCTTCCGAATGTTAGTGGAGCAAGATGTGTATGTCGAAGCTAAGCCATTCTCTATTGGTCTTCGCATAGAGCACCCGCAATCGGTGATTGATCGCGCCCGCTTCGGCGCTCAGGCTGGGCATCCCATTTTGGGTGCCGCTGACTACAAATTGGTACATCATTGTGCAAATGGGCGTAGCGTTTATAGCTTCTGTATGTGTCCGGGTGGGACGGTGGTGTCAGCTGCCTCAGAAGTTGGAGGGGTGGTCACCAATGGTATGTCTCAATATTCCCGCAACGAGCGCAACGCTAATTCAGCTATTGTAGTTGGTATTACTCCGGAGCAGGATTACCCGGAGCATGTGTTAGCTGGTGTCGAATTGCAGCGAAAATTGGAAGTGCTCGCCTATGAGTCAGGGGGTTCCAATTACAACGCTCCAGCGCAACTGTTGGGGGATTTTTTGCAAGGAAAACCTTCATCAAAATTGGGGCGCGTGACTTCTTCTTATACCCCAGGAATTAGTCTGGGCGATCTATCCAGCGTCTTGCCTGAGTTCGCCGTAGATGCAATCCGTGAAGCGATTCCCGCCTTCGATAAACAGATTAATGGTTTCGCTATGAAGGATGCGATTCTTACCGGAGTAGAAACCCGGAGCTCCTCACCCATTTGTATCCGGCGCGGAAAAGACTTTCAGAGTATCAATACAGGGGGCCTATACCCGGCAGGAGAGGGCGCGGGTTATGCCGGTGGTATTTTATCTGCGGGTATTGATGGCATTAAAGCTGCCGAAGCCTTGGCTCTGGATCTTTTAAAACAACAATGACAATACTCCTTAGCATATGACTGTTATCAATGAGTGAGATTTTGCTACCGCATACAGTAATTAGCGCTACCCGCCGCTGGGTGGAAACGGTGGTGGTGGAGTTAAATCTCTGTCCCTTTGCGAGGCGTGAGTTGCAACGAGATAGTGTGCGATTTTCGGTAACTGCTGCGGTTACAACGGAACGGCTGCTGATGGATTTGCAAACAGAACTGGTGCTACTTAGCAAAGATGAGGAGATTGAAACTAGTTTGCTGATTCATCCAAAATTCTTGCAAGACTTTGATGACTACAATCAATTCCTGCATGACAGCGATGAGCTGCTTTTGGATATGGACCTTGATGGAATTTTTCAGATTGCTAGTTTCCATCCTGACTATCAGTTTGCTGGCACTGAGCAAGATGCAGTCGAGAATTTCAGTAATAAATCCCCTTATCCCATGTTGCATTTGATTAGAGAGAGCAGCGTGGAACGAGCTATTGCAAGCAATCCAGGTTCAGATCAGATTCCCCAACGTAACATAGAGCTATTACAAGGGCTGGGGTTGGTTAAGATGCGAGCTTTGTTGCAGTATTGCCTGGTTAACGAAGAATGTTAATCCAAACCTACTGATGAGCACTATGTGGATCTGCCCATCCTGCCAGAGCGTATTAACCTCTTCTGAATCTCAGTGGCGTTGTAAAAACAATCACAGTCATGACATAGCAAAAGAAGGCTATGTAAACTTGCTGCTGGCCAATCAGAAAAGCAGCAAAAATCCCGGCGATAACAAAGCGATGGTCAATGCGCGTCGGCAGTTTTTGGAGCAAGGTCATTATCACCCCTTAGCGCTGAGTCTGGCTAAAGTAATTCACCAGCAAACCGAAGCCGACCCGTTGCGGCTTTATGATGCTGGATGCGGGGAAGGGTTTTATCTGCAGCAGGTGTCTGAATACCTGGTTAAACAAGGTCGCTCGATCAACGCATCAGGAAGCGATATTTCAAAGCCTGCTGTGCAGAAGGCGGCTAAAAAATACACGAATAATGCCTTCGCCGTTGCCAGCAGTTTTAGCCTACCAGTTGCAGCCGCCAGTCAGGATGTCGTGATGCAGATTTTCGCGCCAGCAAGTAACGACCAAATGCATAGAATTCTTTGTAAAGGAGGGCTTTGGCTGCAGGTGACTCCGGCTGAAAATCACCTCGCGCAGCTAAAACAGGCGCTGTATAAAACACCGGAAGAGCATTTATTTGACGAATCAATTCCGGCAGGTTTTATTGCTTTAGAAAAAAAGAGGCTAAGTTTTGACTTTTTATTAGCGGATAGGTCGAGCCGAGAACAATTATTGATGATGACCCCTTTTTTCTGGACAGTAGAGCAGGGGGAGTTGGAGAAGGTGTTGGATCATATGCTGGAATTGACGGCAGACTTTACTATTCGGGTATTACAGAGTTCGCTGGTAATTGAATGATCAGAAATAAAGCGAGGCAAGAAAGTGGGGTTGACTGGCTTTTAGAACGACCCATTGTTTTCTCCTGCCTATTGCCCTAGCTGTGGACTAAGATGCGTGGTTGGCGGTATTAAAATTTAAAACTAATAATTCCGATTAAGGTGAAAATACAGTAGTTTGAGAGCTTAGAGAATAGCTGACTGTTACTCTAAAGCACATCGGTGCAGTCAATTACTTCCTGTACGGTGGGAAAGAGAAGAGAGTCGTGAGGTCAAGGCTGGCTGCCCGACCCCAAATTTGTAAATTTTCCTTGAAAAATAGCCATAAACGCGTAGTTTTACTAACAATGCGCAAATCGCTCTCAAATAGAGAGGAGTAAGGAGAATCAAATGAACCAGCGAATCCTAACCGCACTGAGTCTAGCCATTGGCAGTCTGTTGATCGCCCCGGCGCTCGTTGCACAATCATCCGATATTCCGCGTACCGAGTATGGTGTGCCTAATTTTCAAGGCACCTACACTTACAGAACCCTGACGCCACTAAACAGGCCGGCCGAACTGGCTGATAAAGAAGTCTTGACGCGAGAAGAGGCCATTGAGTGGCAGAATTTTGAGAATCGCCGCCAGAATAGGGATCTCATTATCGACTCGGTAGGCGGTGCCGGTTATCCACCCGGCGTGATTTCCTACAATAATTTCTGGTATGAGCGTGGCATAGAAACCATCGCTGATCGTAGAACTTCGCTTATCTATGATCCACCCAATGGGAGAATACCGCCGACTAATGCAGCCGGCCAAGCGCGCCGTGCCGAAATAGCCGAGGTGAGGAGGCTGAGTATTGGCCCTGAGGCCCGAACCCTAGCCGATCGGTGTCTACTGATGGGAGGACTGCCCATGACATCAGGTGCCTACAACAACAATATGCAATTGATACAGACTAAGGACCATATCGTTATCGTCAACGAAATGATTCACCGTGCGCGCATCATCAGACTGAATAGCGAGCACCATACGCGTCAACTTAAATGGAGCGGTGATTCCATTGCCCATTGGGAAGGCGATACTCTGGTGATACATACCCAGCACTTTTATCAAGAGCAAAACGGCAGAGGCTCCTCCGCCAGCATGCAGCTGGAAGAGCGTTTGAGCTGGATTGATGAGAATACACTAGATTACGATTTTACCATGGAAGACCCGCAGACCTGGGACGCGAGCTGGTCGGCAAGGCTGCCGATGCGCCGCATCGCAGATCCGCTTTTTGAATACGCCTGTCATGAGGGTAATCATGGCCTGGCAGGTATTCTGGCGGGTTGGCGACGTTACGAGTCGATGGGAATGAACGGTGACGGCACGCCTAAAGAGTAATTAGGGCAATGACAATTAGGCAATCGATTTATATTTATTCATTTTTGTTGAGGTAAGACCATGAGAGCAGTTAAGTTCCTCCAGTTGATTCTGGTACTCGCTATTCCCCTAGTTGGTTCACAGTCTGCTAGGGCTGATAATCACACCGATTCGGCCGCATTAACCTTGGAGCAGATACTGGTTGGGAGTCATCGCAGTGATCCCAATATTGCGCGAAACCCGTTTCGTCATCCTGTCGAAACATTAGCGTTTTTCGGTTTGGAACCTGATATGACTCTGATTGAAATTCATCCCTCTACTGCCTGGTACACAGAAATTCTGGCGCCTTATATGCGCGACCATGGCAAATATTATGGTGCTCACTTTTCACCAAACTCCACTTCTGCTTACCAGCGTAACAATCTGGCGGATTTTGAAAAGAAGATGACGGCCAACCCAGAATTGTATGGCCGAGTCACTATACGCAGTATTCTGCCACCTCATGAGACTGCAATCGCTCCGGCAGGAACTGCTGATATGGCAATGACCTTTCGCAACGTACACAACTGGATCATGGAAGGGCGGGAATATCAGTTTTTTGAAGCCTTCTACACTGCGTTAAAGCCTGGCGGTATTTTAGGTGTGGTTGAACATCGCGCTAAACCAGGTGTGGATATGGAAGTCATGCGCACAACTGGTTACGTCTCTGAAGCCTATGTGAAAGAACTCGCCATAGCGGCCGGTTTCGAATTCGTAGAATCAGCTGAAATCAATGCCAATGCCAAAGACCCCAGAGAACATCCCGAAGGCGTTTGGACTCTGCCGCCTAACTTCCGCATGGGTGATGTGGATCGTGCCAAGTACGATGCTATTGGCGAAAGCGATCGCATGACATTGAAATTTATCAAGCCCGCCAACTAAATTAGGGTTTCTCAATTTCAGAAACTACTTAACATACCGCTACTCTTCACACGAAACTGAAAAAGGTCCACGTGCGGAAAAACTTTTGGCGTAGCAATAAATTAGAATAAGGAGAACTGTATGAATAAGCACATTAAAACTCTACTCATAACACCTCTACTCGCGCTCCCAACAGCGGCGATATCCCAAAGCGATCAGTCGTACGCCACCTATATCACCGAGGAAGAATGGCAAACTGTCAACGAACTACCAGGGGTCGACAGGCAGATCGTTAGCCGAGACATAGGCCTTTTAAATCTCTCAGTCGGTATCATTCACCGGGGAGCCGTTGTCAGGGGGCAGGCGCGAGCTGGTAATCAGACTCCAGACCGTCCTTGTGGAGTTACCAGTACTAATAGAGATAGCGGGACGCGGGGGATAATGCATCTCCACCAGACCGAAACCTACATGGTTGTCTCGGGCTCAGGCACCTTGGTTACCGGTGGTGAAATAATGAATGGCAATGCTTCCGCACCGGAGAGCAATGTAACCCAGGTTCTGAACGGTCCTTCTTGCAGTGGCAGCATTGTGGGGGATTGGGTCGCCAAGCATGTCAAAGAAGGCGACATTATCATCATTCCAGCTGGCACACCTCATGGCTGGCTAGAGGTTCCTGTTCACGTAGATTATCTGAGTGTGCGTCCCGACCCTGATCGTGTGTTGGCAGACGACTACACCAACCCAGCATTGGGGTCGGATTTTGATATACAGACTCAGTAGTGAAAATCAGCGCCGTTGTTGTAAAAAATGGCGTAAATAGCATTGGGGGAAATGAACTGCACATCAGTTACATCGGAAGGTACGATCGGCCCCGTAACCTTTTAGATTCATTGCACATGGCAGGAGATAACGCGTGAGTAAAAAAGTTTGCCGCAGGGCAGAGCTTGTGATGACAGCTATTGGCAGAGGCGCCGCTACTGATGAGCATTTTTAGAAGACGCTGGCACGCATCCATACTTCTATCGAGCGTATGTGCGATCTTGTAGCCCTGGATAATCACCCTAGTACCGCAGTGGCTTCTAGCGAAAAAGCGCCGAACGATTCGACTTAAGGTTATAGCTAAAAGCACGATCAGCAGGACAACTGCAAGAAATTGCAAAAAATAAACCAACTAATTTATTGCCTTCACTAACTCTGTGAAATCATTGGTGCCCTGTTTGCGCCGGATCCTTTAACCTTGGTCTGTTGCTGGCGGCGTTCATCGCCCAATGATCTGAGATGGTCGCGGTTGCTATCATTTACTCTGGCATAAGCATCTCGCCAATCGTTATCGCCAACCCAGGAATAGGGTGTGCGTTCGATCGTGCCCGGCCCCTTGGCCCGCTCTAAAAGCGCTAAAGCCTGGCTAACGATGTTGCGTTGCATCTCTTTGTCGTAGGGTTTGCCGCAGGGATTTCCCAGTGGAAAGTCAGAGTGAAGGTAACGCGCTACACCACAGTACTCCACAATGTCGATAGCCGAACCGATGACAACGGTCGGGATGCCATGAGTTTCTAAATGTCTGGCTACCAGACTCACGGTCTGATGGCACACGGGTCATAACGGCACCAATAGTGCCAGGTCAACCTTATCTTTTCGGCACTCTTTTAATATTAGAGGGGCATCAATCTCGTTGGTATTGCGTTGGCTGTATTCAGTGGGAAGAGAAAAGAAGCGGGATGAAAGGCTCCCGATTTTTCCTTTATTCGCTAGTGCGGTGAGTTGCTTTATGGGCAGGAATGAAGGTACATCACGAGTATGGGTGTTTTCTTTATCCCAAGACAGCTCATCCGTGAACATTGAATTGGGTGGGGGTAAGCAGGAGCTGATGGTAACTTCTCGCATTTTCTTGCTAGCACTGTTATCAGGCATTGCAGTGGTGATGACAGTAACACGCGATTTATTCAATGGTTTTTTTAATTTGGAAAAATCCGTTTCCCCATGATGGGCCCATTGGTAATCACTCGTGTATCCCTGGGCGCGATAGTAATCTCGAGTGCGTTGCATATACGGTACATCTTTTTCTTTCAATCTAGTTTCCCCGATATCAGCATGCAGTTGCAGTTTTAAAGCCTCTGTCTCGTTACGTTATTCAATGGGGGTGAATCAGTCAAGATGGATTTTGAGCTTAGTTCACCTTCTTGTCATCATGTTACTCTTTCAGATAGTCCCGGAAAGGGGTGTCTTGGAATTCTTTGAGAGCTTGGATAATTTACCTATGCTTTGGTGCTGACCTAAGTGGTGCTGACATTACAGCGCAAAATTATAATTAGCAAGGAGGTAAGGCGATGAAAGAGCACCCCCCTGTTGCAGGAGTCAGTTTCCGTTTTATTCACGTAAACGGCCTGAGAATGCGAATCGCGGAAATGGGTGAGGGGTTACTAATATTGTTGGCCCACGGGTGGCCAGATTCTTGGTATTCCTGGCGTCACCAATTTGCCGCACTCGCGAATGCGGGCTACCGCGTGGTCGCGCCGGACATGCGAGGTTATGGCGAAACAGATGCTCCCGCGGGTGTGGATAACTACGATATTATACACCTTGCTGGTGACATGGTTGGGATGCTGGATGCGCTTGGCGAAGAAACAGCTATCATGGCAGGGCACGACTGGGGGGCCATCGTCGCCTGGAATACGGTATTGATGTACCCAGGCAGGTTTACCGCACTAATTGCTATGAGCGTTCCCTATGGTGGCCGTGCAACGCGGCCTCCGCTTGAAAGCTGGCGGGCAGCCTTCGGGGATAATTTTTTTTACATTCTCTACCACAATGAACCTGGCGGCGTCGCCGAAGCCGAATATGATGCTGACCCAAGAGGCTTGCTTAGCCGACTGTACCTTTCTCCGAGTTCGCCAAGAGAGGCGCCGGTCGTTACTGATCGCCTGCGTTCCGCTGGTGGCTGGATTGACCGCCTTGGTGCAGCAAAGGGATTGCCTGATTGGCTAACAGCCGCTGATCTAGATTATATAGTTTCTCAATTTCAAAAGGCCGGCTTTCGTGGTGGTGTAAATTATTATCGGAATTTTGATCGTAATTGGGAAATTACATCGCATCTCGACGGAGTGAAGGTGCAGGTGCCCACGTTGTTTTTAGCAGGGGAGCGCGACGTGGTTATAGCCGGTGCAACTCAAGAAGTCTTAACTAAGCGTATGTTGCAAGCAGTTGCGGATTTACGTGGCGTGCTGTTATTTCCTAACATTGGTCACTGGGTGCAGCAGGAAGCATCTGCAGAAACTAACGCCGCCATGCTAGCGTTCCTAAAACACTTGGATTAACTGCCAGCGCTAAACACCAGTCCACAGGTAGTGGGCTGAGGAGCGAAGGGGCTTAGCGATAATTCCCTTCAGGGACCGGAGGGCTGTATTCCTCACCAGTTAGTTCCCGATGCTCCTGTGCGCGGAACCCAGCCAAAATGCCGGTCAGCCCATAGTTAAATTCATGGCATGCATACTCGAAAACTGGGCCATCATCTTTTTTCCAGTTAAAGCTGGCGGTCCAGGGTTGAGGAAAAGCGCGAGGGTCATCAATGGTGTATTCATAATGAATGCGATTATCGGTGGTGAGCCTGAGTCGTTCGATGACCTTCAAGTCGGGGCTGGAACCTTGATAATTGTACGAAGCGTGAAAGTTGGTAGTTTCGATCACCAGTGTGTCGTTATCCCAGTAACCGGTACTACTGCCGTAATATTGCTTTACGTGGCTAGGAAGTGGAGGACGGTTATCCAATGGGATAATTCTGGAATCGTGCATCCTCTCAGTGTGAATGACAGCATAATCCTCAGTCAGAGTAACCTGTAGCATGGCGTTTTCAATTAACGTCTGAATCGGTGGAACCGATTGAAAAGCGGAGATGCAGCGTTCTGCCATACTCCTGTCTTCTGGACCCCGTGCCGCACCGCGAAAGCGTGGCGAAGCGCGTCTTTCTTCTTGCCTGCTTTCCAGCAAGGCGGGCACGCGTCCATTGGGCGGGTTGGTGATCAGTGAGGTGCGATGATCGTCGAGTTCCCAATCACCCAGTGCTTCTTCGTGCCACAGATCTACACCGACATAATTGACGGTAGACGGGTCTCTGTTGCGACCTCGGTTGTCGGCTTCACGGTTGTAGGCATTGTCTTCCCAGTCCTTGGCCTGCGCCTCAGACATTACCTCAGTGCCTTCGAATTGGGCAGGGCGTTGCAGTGGAGTAAGGTGATGGAAGTCCCAGTATCCGTTGAGGTTAGGTTTACCCCAGCTGGTGCGAGGGACATCATTATCAGCTGCAAAAGCCGAATTTTGAAAGGTTAACAACGAGGTGCCGCTGAGCACACCGGTGGTTGCTATGGCATACAAAGAACAACGTAAGCTAGATTTCAACATAAAAACTCCTTGTCACCTTAATCCGGGATCAGTATAAGAGAATACGGGTTTAATTTTCCAGTTGGAAGGCGCAATTATATTCTTATACGGCTAGTCCGTGGGTATAATGCCTGCTGTTAACAATAAATCAGGTCACAAGCACATGGACAATTCAGCCCTGGCTCGGAAGTTTGGTCAGTTAGTCACGCTCGTAGCCGTGTTGTGCTTACATCACTTAAGCTTAGCTCAATCATCGGACTATCGTGCCCCCAGAACCCCGGACGGCAACCCTGACCTGAATGGTTTTTGGCAAGCAATGGGCACCGCCCATTGGGATCTTCAAACCCATGAATCAAGAGCCGGTCCGTTGTGGCAATTGGGTGCATTGGGAGCAATACCCGGTGGAGTTGGTGTGGTGGAGGGGGATGAGATACCGTATCGGCCAGAAGCTCTCGCGAAAAAGGCGGAAAATCAGGCCAACTGGATAGAACTTGACCCGGTAGTGAAGTGTTATATGCCTGGCATTCCGCGAGCTAATTACATGCCGTACCCGTTTCAGCTATTTCAAACGCCTGACCACTTGTTATTCGCGTATCAGTTCGCCAGTGCGACCCGTAATGTGTTTATGAATCGGCCGGACTATGAGGCACCAATCCTGACAGTGATGGGGCACAACCTTGGTCGCTGGGAGGGTGAGACCTTGGTGATCAATGTAAGCGATCAATATGACCTCACTTGGCTCGACAGCTCAGGTAATCATCACAGCGAAAACATGCGGATAACAGAGCGTTTCACGGCAACTGGCCTCAATACGTTACACTATGAAGCTACAATTGATGATCCCGAGGTATTCACGCGCCCCTGGACGATCAGTATGCCGTTGTATCGGCGCCAGGAAGCCAATATGCGCCTGGTTGAATTTAAGTGTCAGGAATATTCGGAAGAAATACTGTACGGACGTTTGAGACAAACCCCCGAAGCTGCAGCAAGAGCAGCCGAGAGAGCTGGGCCGCAGTAAAACCGGCCCAGTTATCTGAACCGCAGCCTTGAGTTATTTATTACCAGTCTTGCCCATAGATCAGTGCCATTTCAGCCTGCATTGCTGGGGCCTTGGAAACATTGGCCACGTAGTGATCAAGGGTAAGTGCATCAGTTTGAGCATTTCTGGTTTGGGCCAAGGACATTAACAGGCAGCAGACTTCTATTAGCAACTCAGTTCTTTCTAGGTTAAAATTGGGTATGCTTTCGCGCTTAATTGATTTAATGTTCAAAAAAGAAAGACTCATACTTATACGATTAAAGGGGAAACAGTATGCGAAAAAAATTTCCAAGTAAACGTAAGGCTATCACTATTGGAGTAATACTTGCTGGTTTTTCTGCGTCAGCAGTAGCACAAGACACTGGCGATATTGAAGAAGTTATCGTAACAGGATCATATATACGGGGTTCAGTTGAAAATTCCCCTTCTCCCGTAGAAATAATAGACCGTGAAAGCATAGAAGCCCAAGGCGCTTCGCAGATTTGGGATGTGATTCGAAACCTTGAGGTGAACCAAGGGTCTGATACGAGTACAGAAGGTACAAATGATGCAAGTCAGCTTTCAGGAACCGCGTCAGTGAATCTAAGAAATCTGGGTGGTAATTCTACGTTGACGCTGATCAACGGGAAAAGATTTTCCCCTGCTGCAGTAGTATCAAGCTCTGGGCAGGAAGTTGTTGACCTTAACTCAATCCCTCTGGTTATGACTGATAGGATTGAAGTGCTCACGGATGGAGGTTCTGCTCTTTACGGAGCGGATGCTGTTGCAGGTGTGGTTAACGTCATCATGAGGACTGATTTTGAAGGCCTAGAACTTTTTGCTGATGCCCAGGGTATTCAGGAAGAGGGTGGTGCCTACGAACAAACCCTTAGTGGTATTTGGGGAACTAGTTGGAACAACGGAGATACTCGCTTGGTGCTTTCAGGCGAACATTTCGAGCGAGATCCTGTGCGTTTGGAAAATGCTCAGTTCTATAGAGAGGGAAGGACTATATCTAACTCTCGTGTAGGTGCATTTGCCCCCACTACCCCGCTGGGAGCCAGCTTCAACTACGGGTATCTCGATTTTCCTTTGACCGGCCAGAATCAGGGAGAGAAAGCCTCTATAGGGGAGTCGATAGCCGGCACGAATGGTATGATTTTCTCTGATCCGTTATGTGAATCGCTGGGTAATTGGCCTAATGGCTCGTTCTTCGTGGATAACAGGTACTCAGAATTTGGGCAAAGGACGGGGCAATGTTCAGAGAATAATTTGGACACCCAATTCATTGCTATTGGTCAGGAACGCTCTAGTTTCGCTGGCTCGTTTGAGCATACATTTTCCGACTCAGCTGAATTCTATTCATTCGCACAATATTCCGATACAGAGACCACTCGAGAATGGGATGGGAAATCTTTCTCCAGAACACGGCACTTATTCTGGTCGCCAACTCAGCTTGGGGTGCTCGCACCATATGCTGGCAATGCGCCAGTGGCCTCACCCGCCGCTAATAACCCAAACCTTCAGTCAAACGGAGGCTTTGGGCAGGCGTGGTATGGAGGCGGAGTAGCTACCGGCTGGCCAAATTCGAACTCAGAGGGGCTTCCTACAGTTAACAAGACCTCCGGTGTTCAGGCTGGTCTCCGGGGCGATTTTACCGGATTTGATAGGAGACTCGATTATGATGTCAGCTTTTCTTGGAGCGACTCCAGCATTGAGCAGGAAGTCTCTACACTGCTTCGTGACAAGACTGAGTTAGCCTTGAATGGACTCGGTGGGTCTGGATGTACTCCTAACGGAACACCAAACTTTAATTTCATGGCGGTTCCTGGTTTTGGCGCACTTGGAGGCCTTTTCGCTGAGGTATTCCCAGGTTACGTTCTAAATACTTATGAGTCTTCTTCACTGGCGCTAACAAGTAATAATCATGGTCAGGGTGGATGCCAATTTTTCAACCCATTCTTAACGTCTTTGTCTAATCCCGATATGGCAAATAGTCCAGAGCTAATTGACTGGATGACACAGCGAATAAATAGGGCTGATAAGAGAAATGAGCTACTGGTTTTAGATGCGGTAGTTAGTGGAGATTTAATTGAAATGGCTGGAGGTACGGCAGCCTTTGCTGCTGGCTTGCAGTATAGGGAGCGGAGCGCGTCAGGTAGGGCTCCTTTAATCAACTTGCCTGGCCTAACAACCATCAAGAGCTATGAACCTGGAATGTTTGGGGCACCGAATGCGTATCGCGAGAATGTAACTAATAATCTGGAATGCTCTTCTTGTATCTTTAACTTCGATGACCAGAGAGATATTAGATCAGGCTTCATTGAGCTCTCTCTTCCATTTATGGAAAACGTAGAGACTCAGGTCGCGGTGCGCTGGGAAGATTACAAGGATATCGGTAGTGCAATCTCACCAAAAATCGCGATGAGCTGGAGACCTATAGACGATCTCTTGTTGCGAGGGTCTTACTCTCAATCCTTTAGGGCTCCCAATATTGGGGTGGTGAATCAAGCTTTTGAAGCGTTTAGCACTACCATACAAGACCCTTTAAGAAATCAAGGAGTTAGAGCTGGCTTGCTGCCTGCGACGAATGAAAATGCGATGGCGAATACTTCGTACACGAGGGGGCAGGCTAATCCAAATTTAGGTACAGAAAATGCTGATACCTACAATATAGGCTTCCAGTGGACGCCAAGCGGTGACCTTGATGGCCTGACTATTGGAGCGGATGCTTGGCTTTTTAAAATAGAAGATCGCGTTTTGCCAACCGTTCCTCGAGGGGCTATCAATCCAGAAATAGAGAAGTTCAATAGTGTGGTTGGAAACGAGGCTAACTATGTCTTAAATGATTCGTTACCATTAGATGCTAGAGATTCTGCCGGGCTGCCAACCGCATGCTCTCCTAGTGGATTGTCAACAGAGTTTGGTGCCGCTTCAGACGAGCGGCTCAACTGTGTTGTTAACCCTTCTACATACCAGGTGGCTGGGGTGGATCGACTTGTTGGAAGCACAAATGCAGAGATTGTAACTCTTATATTGCCGGCGATAAACTCTGGTACTTATCAAGTGCAAGGTGTTGATGCTCGCGCAAGTTATGTATGGGGAACGGAGTGGGGTCAATTCCGCGTAGGCCTGGATTACACTCATATAGATGAGTATGTGGTTGATATCCCTGGTTTAGAGCTTGGACTTCAAGCCACAGGAAAGATGGACGCGGCCGGCGTTGACGGAGAGCAGAACATTGTTCGGCCGGTTCCAGATAATAAGGGAACTCTTAGTTTTAGTTGGAGCCGGAACAACCACCGTGTTTCAGTCTTTAACCGTCATACAGGATCCTTCCAAGTTCTCAGTCATAATGCTTTTATGGCTGACACAGGTTCCACCGATATTCTAAAGTCATTCGCTAAATCGAAGACTGATAGTTATGCTACTTGGGATGTGCAGTACAGTTATACGCATAATTGGGCTAGAGATGAGCTTGGTACAGCTAACTTCACGTTTGGTATTATAGATGTTACTGATGAAGATGTGCCGCTATACAGGCGACAGGCTTATCACAGATCTGTTTATGATGCTCGCGGTAGACGAATGTACGCAAGAGTACTTTGGCAGTTGTAGACTAGTTGTGCAAAAAAAACGGCGATGAGCAATCATCG
>CAVOCG010000055.1:0-15921 GCA_963694095.1 Gammaproteobacteria bacterium | reverse complement strand
CCACCGTAGGCTTCTGCGCAAACACGCGTTAAAGCCGCAGTCAGCGTTGTCTTGCCATGGTCAACGTGACCGATTGTGCCTACGTTTACGTGTAACTTCTTTCTCTCGAATTTTTCCTTCGCCACGTTGCTACCTCACTTCAACCCAAGTCTTAACTACTTAATTATTATCAATAATACCTTCGGCAATGTTACCTGGTACCACGGCATACTTATCAAATTCCATCGTAAAAGTCGCTCTGCCCTGTGTGGCTGAGCGCAAATCAGTTGCATAACCGAACATCTCTGACAGTGGAACCTCAGCTGTAATTACTTTACCCATAGTGCCGTCTTCCATGCCTTGAACCATCCCGCGACGGCGGTTCAAATCACCCATGACATCCCCCATATAATCCTCAGGAGTCACAACTTCGACAGCCATCATTGGCTCCAAAAGAGCGGCATCTGCCTCGAGCGCCCCTTTTTTCAGAGCCATCGATCCAGCAATTTTAAAGGCCATCTCGCTGGAATCCACATCATGAAACGAACCATCATAAAGCGTAACTTTCATTGCTAATAATGGATACCCTGCGAGACAGCCATTTTGCATTTGCTCGCGCACCCCTTTATCTACAGCAGGAATATATTCCCGTGGAATAATTCCGCCCACAATTTCATTCACGAATTCGTATTCTGCGTCTGGATCCAGTGGCTCAAGACGCAGCCAAACATGACCATATTGGCCTCGACCACCGGACTGTTTAACGTGTTTTCCTTCGATTTCGACAATTTTTCTAATGGTTTCACGATAGGCTACCTGAGGCTTACCAATATTGGCCTCAACACTAAATTCTCGGCGCATTCGGTCAACCAGTACGTCCAGATGAAGCTCCCCCATACCTGAGATAATGGTCTGCCCCGACTCTTCATCAGTCTCGACGCGAAACGACGGATCCTCTTGAGCCAGTTTGCCAAGCGCGATGCCCATTTTTTCCTGATCAGCCTTAGTCTTTGGCTCCACGGCAACAGAAATCACCGGATCTGGAAATTCCATTTTTTCCAAGGTAACAACGCGATTAATAGCGCAAAGAGTCTCTCCAGTCGTTACATCCTTCAGCCCAATTGCCGCTGCGATATCGCCAGCTAGCACTTCCTTAATCTCTTCTCGAGTATTGGAGTGCATTTGCACCATACGGCCCACTCTTTCTTTTTTGCTCTTAAGCGGGTTATATACGGTATCGCCGGAGTTTAATGTACCGGAATAAACGCGAAAGAATGTCAATGTGCCCACATAGGGATCAGTAGCAATCTTGAATGCAAGCGAAGCAAATGGTGCCTTGTCGTCCGCCTCGCAAGTGACCGGCGAACCATCTTCCAAGATACCTTCGATTGCCTTAACTTCCGTTGGTGCAGGTAAGTAGTCAATAACAGCATCGAGTACCGCCTGCACCCCCTTGTTTTTGAACGCTGAGCCACACAAAGTTGGAACAATTTCATTGGCCAGCGTACGTTCACGGATCCCCAGCATGATTTCTTCTTCGCTCAGACTACCTGTGTCCAGATACTTCTCCATCACGTCATCATTGGCTTCTGCTGCTGCTTCCAACAAAACCTCACGCCATTCGTCGGACAGTGTTTGCATATCAACAGGGATGTCTTCATATTTGAAGGTTGTACCCTGGTCTTCCTCATTCCAAATTATTGCCTTCATCTTGACCAGATCGATAACCCCTTTAAAGTCATCTTCCGCACCGATCGCCAGTTGCAATGGAATCGGATTGGCACCGAGTCGATCCTTTATCTGGCTAACAACCATCAAGAAGTCTGCGCCTGCACGGTCCATCTTATTGACGAAAACCATGCGCGGCACTTCATAACGATTAGCCTGTCGCCACACCGTTTCCGTTTGTGGCTGCACACCTGAAGACCCGCAAAGCACTACGACAGCTCCATCGAGAACACGCAGAGAACGCTCTACTTCAATAGTGAAGTCCACGTGCCCTGGTGTATCAATAATATTAATTCGATGTTCATCATACTGACTGTCCATACCATTCCAGAAACAAGTCGTAGCAGCAGAGGTAATAGTAATACCTCGCTCCTGCTCCTGCTCCATCCAGTCCATAGTCGCGGCGCCATCATGCACCTCGCCTATTTTGTGCGATATGCCGGTGTAATATAGTACCCGCTCGGTTGTCGTAGTTTTTCCCGCATCGACGTGAGCAACAATACCAATATTACGATAATGGATTAAAGGGTGTTTTCTGGCCACAGCTGTGCCCTCGTCTATTGTTCAGTTAATTAGCGGGATTAAAACCGGTAATGTGAAAATGCCCGATTAGCTTCTGCCATACGATGCACATCTTCGCGTTTCTTAACAGCACTACCGCGACCTTCCGAGGCATCACTTATCTCCCCTGCAAGCCGCAACGCCATTGACTTTTCACCACGACTCCGGGAATGTTCAACCAACCAGCGCATAGCAAGCGCATTGCGTCGCTCCACTCTCACTTCAACGGGAACCTGGTAGGTGGCGCCGCCGACTCGGCGTGACTTTACCTCTACCATGGGAGCAATAGCCTCCAGAGCTTTTTCAAACACTTCCAAGGGGTCTGCGCCCGACTTTTCAGTAACCACATCTAGTGCGCCATAGACGATTTTTTCAGCCACCGACTTTTTGCCGTCAACCATGACATGGTTCATAAATTTGGCTAGGATTTTACTTCCGTACTTGGGATCTGGCAGCACTTCACGCTTTGCCACTACTCTTCTTCTGGGCATATGAGACCTCTTGTTTATTCAGGTTAATCCGGGATTCCCAGTACGGCTGCGCCGCACCTATACCCGGCCTTACTCTCTCTCATCCGAGTCGCGATGAGCCGCGTATCCGTACGCTTGTGGGTACTGCTTTGACTCTTTAGATGGATACCCTGCAATGCGCGGACAACCATTTATTCGTAACTACTTGGGACGCTTCGTCCCGTATTTGGAACGTCCCTGCTTACGATCAGCAACGCCTGAGGTATCCAGACTGCCACGAACTGTATGATAACGAACACCCGGTAAATCCTTAACTCGACCGCCACGTATCAAAACCACGGAGTGTTCTTGCAAATTATGGCCTTCGCCCCCGATATAGGACGTCACTTCAAAGCCATTTACCAACCGCACTCTACAGACCTTTCTCAATGCAGAATTTGGTTTCTTTGGAGTAGTCGTATACACCCTCGTGCAAACGCCTCTTCTTTGCGGACAGCCCTGTAACGCAGGCACACCACTCTTAGTTACCTTGCGACGTCTTGGCTTGCGAACCAGTTGGTTAATTGTTGTCATCGTATTATAGTTAATCCTCTAATTTCTGAGCTTCTACTTCGATATTAAAAACGCTATAGCCGCAAAGGATGCGCAGTTTAATGATCCCGCACCCTGTAGTCAACTGTTAACTATTTATGAACGTGCAATCCTAGCTCCCAGCCTCTGTATTCAAAGCCTCACTCAAGGCTGCTTCAACATCACTCGCACTAACCCCGGAGTCTGTATCCAGTTTTTCCATATAACTCTTCTTGCGCGCTTCGTGATAGGCCAGCCCTGTTCCTGCCGGAATAAGTCTGCCAACTACAACGTTTTCCTTTAATCCACGTAGAAAGTCTCGTTTGCCAGTAACGGCAGCTTCTGTAAGCACTCGAGTTGTTTCCTGAAAAGAGGCCGCTGAAATAAAAGATTCAGTCGCCAATGAGGCCTTGGTAATTCCGAGCAGCATACGCTCAAACCGGGCTTCTTCTTTGTTTTCCTTACGCAGATTGTCATTTACTTCAAGAATATGTGCGTAGGTTACCTGCTCACCCCGGATTAGCGTTGACTCACCTACATAAGAAATTTCCACCTTGCGTAACATCTGTCTTACGATCACTTCGATGTGTTTGTCATTGATCCTCACACCTTGCAAACGGTAAACATCCTGCACTTCATTTACAATATATTGCGCCAATGCCTCGACGCCTTTCAGGCGCAAGATATCGTGCGGAGTAGGTGGCCCTTCTGAAACCACTTCACCCTTCTCAATATGTTCACCCTCAAATACTGTCATCGTGCGCCACTTAGGAATCAATACCTCATAATGATCACTGCCATCGATCGGGTTTACACCATCTTTAGGTGTGATTACCAACCGACGCTTGCCCTTGGTTTCTTTACCGAAACTAACTGTCCCGGAAATTTCCGCCAGAATAGCTGGCTCCTTCGGCTTTCGCGCCTCAAACAAATCCGCCACCCGTGGCAAACCACCCGTGATGTCGCGTGTTTTTGAGCCTTCCTGCGGAATACGTGCGATAACATCACCGATATTCAAAGCAGCACCATCTTTAATACTGATAATTGAATTCGCCGGTAGGAAGTAGTGTGCAGGCACATTGGTGCCCGGCAAACAAAGCTCCTTCCCTTTCTTGTCCAGCAGTGTGACTCCGGGACGTAGCTCTTTTGCTGATGCCGCTCTTTCGGCTGGATCTATTACAGAGATGCTGCTCAGACCAGTAATTTCATCGGTTTGCTCTCTAACGGTGATCCCCTCTTCCATCGCCGCAAAGGCGACCTTACCCGCAACTTCTGAGACAATCGGATGAGTATGTGGATCCCAATTCGCAACTATTTGACCAACCTTGACGTCGACCTTCTTGCCTACGGAAATAACTGCACCGTACGGCAGCTTGTACCGCTCTCGCTCACGACCATTGGTATCATTGACGATTAGTGCGCCAGACCGTGATACAACAACCAACTCGCCCTTAACATTTTCAACGGTCTTCATGTTATTAAGGTGAATTGTTCCCGAATTTTTTACCTGAACACTGTCAGATGCGGTTGCCCTTGAGGCTGCACCACCAATATGAAATGTGCGCATAGTTAACTGTGTACCTGGCTCACCAATCGATTGGGCTGCTATCACGCCTACTGCCTCACCCACGTTAGCTATGTGGCCACGCGCTAAATCCCGGCCATAACACATTCTACATATACCAAATCGAGTCTCACAGGTAATCGGTGACCTTACATGAACCTGGTCCACACCGCCGTTTTCTAATACTTCGACTATGCGTTCGTTAACCATAACACCAGCCTCGACAATAACCTTGCCGCTATCACCGTCAAGAGCATCGTTAACTAGCACTCGGCCCAACACCCTATCGCCCAGAGGCGCAATAATGTCACCACCTTCGATAATCGGCGTCATGGTCAAACCGTTGCTGGTTCCGCAGTCTTCCTCGGTAATAACAAGATCCTGGGATATATCCACCAATCTGCGCGTTAGATAGCCTGAGTTAGCAGTTTTCAGTGCCGTGTCTGCCAACCCCTTACGTGCACCATGAGTCGAAGTAAAATATTGCGATACGCTTAATCCTTCGCGAAAATTCGCTGTAATGGGGGTTTCAATGATGGAACCGTCCGGACGTGCCATTAAACCTCGCATACCAGCCAACTGCCTGATCTGTGCCGGGGACCCTCTGGCACCTGAGTCGGCATAAATATAAACAGAATTGAATGATTCCTGACGCTCTTCTTTGCCTTCCTTGTTAATTACAGGCTCAGTTGACAAGCCTTCCATCATGGCCTTGGCAACAGTGTCATTTGCCCGTGACCAGATATCGATAACCTTGTTGTATTTTTCACCTTGGGTAACCAGACCAGAAGCAAATTGTGATTCAATTTCTTCGACTTCAGAATACGCCTGCGAAATTATCCCAGCTTTCTCAGCAGGAATAACAAAGTCATTTACGCCAATTGAAGATCCAGATCGTGTGGAGTACTTGTAGCCTGTGTACATTAGTTGGTCGGCAAAGATAACCGTTTCTTTCAAACCAACATTTCGGTAACAGGCGTTCAATATCTGCGATATTTGTTTTTTAGCCATTTTTACATTGACCATAGAAAAAGGCAGTCCTTCCGGAACGATATTAAACAACAATACACGCCCAACGGTTGTCTCGACTATTTCGGTTTTGGCGATCTTTTCACCTTCCTCATTATTCTCAACATCACTAATTCGAGCTTTGATTCTAGCCTGCAAATCTACATTTCCAGTTTCATAGGCACGCTGAACTTCTTTCGAATCAGCAAATATCATGCCCTCACCTTTGGCATTAACTCGTACGCGAGTCATATAATAAAGGCCCAGGACAACATCCTGTGAAGGCACAATGATAGGTTCACCATTCGCTGGAGCCAAAATATTATTGGTAGACATCATCAACGTTCGTGCTTCAATCTGAGCTTCTATTGTAAGTGGTATGTGCACCGCCATCTGGTCGCCATCAAAGTCTGCGTTGTAAGCAGCACATACTAGCGGGTGCAATTGAATCGCTTTACCTTCAATCAGCACGGGTTCAAACGCCTGAATACCTAATCGATGAAGCGTCGGCGCACGATTTAACAGCACCGGGTGTTCACGAATAACATCAGCCAGAATATCCCAGACTTCGACTGTTTCCCGTTCCACCATTTTCTTGGCAGCCTTGATGGTTGTTGCAAGACCGCGCCGCTCCAACTTACCAAATATAAATGGCTTGAATAGCTCAAGCGCCATCTTTTTGGGCAGACCACACTGGTGCAATTTCAAAGTAGGTCCAACCACGATAACTGAACGCCCCGAATAATCTACGCGCTTTCCGAGTAAATTTTGACGAAAACGCCCCTGCTTTCCTTTGATCATATCTGCAAGAGATTTTAATGGTCGTTTGTTTGAGCCTGTTATTGCTCTGCCACGCCGGCCATTATCCAGCAGCGCATCGACTGCTTCTTGCAACATACGTTTTTCATTACGCACGATAATATCTGGTGCATTTAAGTCCAGTAGTCGCTTCAGTCGATTATTTCTATTAATTACCCGGCGATACAAATCATTTAGATCTGACGTCGCAAAACGACCGCCATCGAGAGGGACGAGAGGTCGTAAGTCAGGCGGCAAAATCGGCAAGACAGTCATCACCATCCACTCTGGCTTATTTCCAGATTCATTGAATGCCTCAAGCAGCTTCAGGCGCTTGGATAATTTCTTTAACTTAGTTTCCGAATTTGTCGCAGGTATCTCTTCCCGCAATCTGGCGACTTCAACCTCGACATCCAGATCTTTCATTAGCGTTTGTACTGCTTCAGCACCCATCTTGGCGTCGAATTCGTCGCTAAATTCTTCCATCGCCTCGTAGTACTGCTCATCTGTAAGCAACTGCCCTTTTTCCAACGTAGTCATGCCAGGATCAGTTACCACAAAGGACTCAAAATATAAAATTCGTTCAATATCTCTAAGAGTCATATCCAAGAGCAAACCAATGCGAGAAGGCAGTGACTTGAGGAACCAAATATGGGCAACCGGGCTCGCTAATTCAACGTGCCCCATACGGTCACGGCGCACTTTCGATAAAGCTACTTCTACGCCACATTTCTCGCAAATTACTCCACGATGCTTCAGTCTTTTATACTTTCCACACAGGCACTCGTAATCTTTTACCGGACCAAATATCTTGGCGCAAAACAACCCATCACGTTCTGGCTTGAATGTCCTGTAGTTTATTGTCTCTGGCTTTTTTACTTCACCAAAGGACCATGATCTTATCAATTCCGGTGAAGCCAAACCGATCCGAATGGAATCAAATTCATCTGTGTGTGACTGCGATTTTAGCAACCCTAAAAGGTCTTTCATTCTGCCTCCTCCACCAGTGTGCAAATTGCAGCCTGGCTCTCTAATATTCGCTTTACTTTGTTAAGCTTACTCTATGAACGTCAGTTTATTTACTGACATCCAGCTCCATATCAATAGCCAAGGATCTGATTTCCTTGACCAATACATTGAATGATTCTGGCATTCCCGGTTCCATTCGATGATCACCATCGACAATGTTTTTATACATCTTGGTTCGCCCGGCTACATCGTCAGATTTAATCGTTAACATTTCTTGCAAGGTGTATGCCGCACCGTAAGCTTGCAGTGCCCACACTTCCATTTCACCAAAGCGCTGCCCCCCAAACTGAGCTTTACCACCAAGCGGCTGTTGAGTAACCAGACTATATGACCCAGTTGAACGGGCATGCATTTTGTCATCAACAAGGTGGTTTAGCTTGAGCATATACATAATGCCCACCGTTACTTTACGCTCGAATTCTTCACCTGAGCGGCCATCGAATAGCATCACCTGACCACTTTCATCGATACCAGCCAAAGACAACATTTTCTTAACCTCAGTTTCCTCAGCTCCATCAAATACTGGAGTTGCCATCGGCACTCCATTTCTGAGATTACCAGCCAGTTCAAGTATTTCCTCATCACTCAGACTTTTTAGGTCTTCGGTGCGCTCACCTATCTTGTTATAAATTTCGACAAGTAATTTGCGCATATCGGTCGCTTGCTTTTTACTATTCAACATCTTGCCGATTCGCTCCCCAAGGCCTTTCGCTGCCGCTCCCAGGTGAGTTTCCAGAACTTGCCCCACATTCATACGAGAGGGGACACCGAGTGGATTCAGTACAATGTCCACCGGCTCACCATTTTCATCATAGGGCATATCTTCTATAGGCATAATTACCGAAATCACACCCTTGTTACCGTGACGACCAGCCATCTTGTCACCCGGTTGAATGCGACGTTTGATAGCCAGATAAACTTTAACTATCTTAAGTACACCAGGGGCAAGATCATCACCTTGTGTAAGTTTTTTCCTTTTATCTTCGAAGCGTTCGTCTAATTCTTTACGGCGTTCTTTTAATTGCTCTTCGGCACGCTCAAGTTGCGTGCTGAGGGCATTATTGGACATGCGCAATGTAAACCAATCATCTCTCGGTAGGCTGGCAAGATAGTCAGCTGTAACCTTCTGACCTTTCTTCAGCTTAGGTCCGCCGGCGACAACTTTACCAATAAGTGATTTTTGCAGTCGTTCAAAAGTAGCGGCTTCGACAATACGAAATTCATCATCAATATCCTTACGAACTTTGTCCAGTTGAAATTCTTCAATCTCGGTAGCACGCTGATCCTTTTCCAGACCGTCTCGGGTAAATACCTGAACATCAATTATCGTACCTTTAACGCTAGTTGGAACTCTAAGTGACGTATCTTTAACATCGGATGCTTTTTCACCAAATATTGCGCGCAATAACTTTTCTTCCGGGGTAAGTTGGGTCTCACCTTTCGGCGTAACCTTACCCACCAGAATATCTCCAGCACCTACTTCAGCCCCAATGTATACGATGCCTGATTCATCCAGTTTACTAAGAGCACCCTCACCAACGTTGGGAATGTCAGCAGTAATTTCTTCTGAACCCAGCTTAGTATCACGCGCTACGCAGGTTAACTCCTGGATATGTATAGTAGTAAACCGGTCCTCTTTTACGACCCGTTCTGATATCAAAATTGAGTCTTCGAAGTTGTATCCATTCCATGGCATAAAGGCAATACGCATATTTTGCCCTAACGCTAACTCTCCCATGTCGATAGAGGGCCCATCCGCCAGAATATCGCCACGGCTGATGGCATCGCCATCTTTAACCAGCGGCTTTTGGCTAATACAGGTATTTTGATTCGAACGGGTATACTTGGTCAGGTTATAAATATCTACGCCGGCCTCGCCTGCATCCGTTTCATCATCATTAACCCGAACGATGATTCGCGCAGCGTCTACACTTTCAATAACACCACCACGGAAAGCGACAACACATACACCGGAATCTCTGGCTACATTTCGCTCCATACCGGTACCGACTAACGGTTTCTCTGTTTTAAGAGTCGGTACCGCCTGCCGTTGCATATTGGAGCCCATCAAGGCTCGGTTAGCATCATCGTGCTCAAGAAAAGGAATCAACGCCGCAGCCACCGACACCATTTGTTGAGGTGCCACATCCATGTAATCAACTTCTTCTCGTGCCTTTAACGTTGTTTCACCTTTGTAGCGAACCGTAACCAGTTTATCTACAAAGCCATTCTTCTTATTTAACTGCGCACTAGCCTGTGCAATCACGAAATCGCTTTCATCGATCGCTGATAGGTAATCAATCTCGTCAGTAACCTTGTTTTTTGCTACTTTTCGATATGGACTTTCCAAAAACCCATAGGAATTGGTTCTAGCGTAAGTTGCCAATGAATTAATCAACCCAATATTAGGCCCTTCAGGCGTTTCAATTGGACATACTCGACCGTAGTGAGTGGGATGCACATCACGGACCTCAAATCCGGCTCTTTCTCGAGTCAGACCACCTGGCCCTAGAGCAGAAACACGTCGTTTATGAGTAACCTCGGATAAGGGATTATTTTGATCCATAAACTGAGATAACTGGCTTGAACCGAAAAACTCTTTAATCGCCGCCGCTACAGGTTTGGCATTAATCATATCCTGAGGCATCAAGCCTTCAGAATCAGCCATGCTCAGGCGTTCTTTGACAGCTCGCTCGACCCGCACCAAACCAACTCGAAATTGATTCTCAGCCATCTCCCCAACTGATCTGATACGTCTATTTCCCAGATGATCGATGTCATCAACAGAGCCAAATCCATTTCTGATGCCGACTAAAGTCTTGAGAACATCAACTATGTCATCAGGACTTAATACCGATAAACCCTCAGTCTCAGGGCGTCCTAGTCTACGGTTGAATTTCATACGACCAACTGCTGACAAGTCATAGCGTTCTGGTGCGAAAAACAGATTGGAAAAAAGATTTTCTGCAGATTCCTTCGTCGGTGGCTCGCCTGGTCGCATCATGCGATAAATCTCAACCATTGCTTCAAGCTTGGACGTACTTCCATCTATTCGGAGTGTATCTGAGACAAATGGACCGCAATCCAGATCGTTGGTATAGATAGTTTGAAACTGTTTTATCCCCTGCTCGAAAAAGCCCTCTAGTGTTTCTTCGGTAATCTCTGTATTACAGGGGAATAGAACCTCGCCCGTTTCTTCGTCTATGATGTCGGTGGCCAATGACACACCCAGTAAATAATCATTCGATATCTTTAATTCAGTTAACTTTGCAGCCTCCATTAGTCGAATGTGGCGACTGGTGACGCGCCGCCCCTCTTCTACAATTAGCTTGCCCTTCTTGTCGTTGACTGGGAACGATAACACTTCACCTCGCAGACGGGCGGGGATAAGCTTAAGGGAAATTACTGGCTCTTTGGCTTTAGAAATTTTAAAGGTATTGCTTTCATAAAACATGCTCAGAATTTCCTGCGAGCTATACCCTAATGCACGCAACAATACTGTAGCAGGAAGTTTGCGCCTTCTATCGATTCGAACGTAAACTAAATCCTTGGGATCAAATTCAAAATCCAACCAAGAACCACGGTAAGGAATCACTCTGGCTGTATATAATAATTTACCAGAACTATGAGTTTTGCCTCGATCATGATCGAAGAAAACGCCTGGTGATCTATGTAATTGCGAAACAACTACTCGCTCAGTACCATTAATCACAAAGGTACCAGAATCAGTCATTAATGGGATTTCACCCATGTAAACTTCTTGCTCTTTAATATCCTTAATTGCCAGCGTGGTTGATTCCTTATCATAAAGTACCAATCGAACCCTGACCCGAAGAGAAACAGAATAAGTTGAACCCCTCAGCTGACATTCCTTTACATCGAATACAGGTTTCCCCAACTCATAACTAACGTATTCAAGCAAAGCCTTGCCTGAATAACTAACAATTGGAAATACAGATTTGAACGCGGCATGCAACCCTTGATCAATCCGGTTTTTAACCGACGTACCAGATTGGGTAAATTGGCGATACGAATCGATTTGAATGGATAAAAGATAAGGAATATCCATTGCACTTGGTAGCTTACCAAAGTACTTGCGGATACGTTTCTTCTCTGTATACGAATAGGCCATTAGAGTGTTCCTAACTTTATTTACTGTGTTTGACTTCTGGCAGAGCAATTCTGCATGGCTTTGCGTTTGCTGATTTGATTTCAACGTCACCCTGCCGAGCAGGACCGCAAGGCCTTAATTAATCCGACCGACTTTTTAAAGCCAACGACTATAACCAGGTGCCAAACACACCCGGTTATAGTCGTTGGTAACAATCAAGTTGTTACTTAAGCTCAACAGTCGCGCCAGCTTCTTCCAACTGTTTCTTGACTTCTCCAGCTTCATCCTTGGATACCGCTTCCTTAATCGCGGAAGGCGCACTATCAACCAATTCTTTAGCTTCTTTCAGCCCCAGGCCAGTAATAGCCCGTACTGCTTTAATGACGTTGACTTTCTTTTCACCTATAGCTGCAAGAATGACATTAAACTCAGACTGCTCCTCAACAGCAGCGGCACCATCACCCCCTGCTGCTGCAGGCGCTGCGGCAACTGCTGCGGCAGACACGCCAAATTTTTCTTCCATTGCTTCAACCAGTTGAACAACGTCCATTACAGACATTCCTGCTATTGCATCTAGTATTTCTTCATTAGATAGAGCCATGACTCTTATCTCCTACTTGCTTGTATTAAAATTAAAAAAAATATCTCTTATGGAATCAGGCTGCTTCCTGTTTCTGGTCACGAACCGCAGCGACGACACGCGTCACTTTCGAGGGAACCTCGTGAATAGTTCGAACAAGTTTTGTAGCCGGTGCCAACATGACGCTCATTAACAGTGATACTCCCTGATCGTAGGTAGGTAACGTTGCTAATACATCAATTTGACTGGCATCCAATAACTTGCCACCAACAGAGAGTGCTTTGATCTCAAACTCGTCATTTTCCTTCGCGAAATCCTTTAGCACACGTGCTGCAGCGCCAGGATCTTCCTGTGAAAATGCAAGTAGAGTTGGACCAACCAGAACTTCGCTAATGCACTCATACTCGGTATCTGCAATGGCTCTTTTGAGTAGCGTATTACGCACTACCCGAAGATAGACATTGTTCTCCCGTGCCGTTTTACGAAGATTAGTTAGCTCACTTACGGAAATACCGTGATAATCGGCAAGTACCGCAGACAAAGCACTATTAGCAGCCTGATTGACTTCAGAGACGATTTGTTTCTTGTCTTCCAGTCTAATAGCCACTAGCTTAACTCCTTATTGATGGGAGCATTGATAAGTTATTCAACTATTCAACACACCCTTTGGCTCTTTCAAGCCAGAGATAAAAACAGCACATAAATGTTGCTGCATCCGTTTTTTCGGTGATAGGAACTCGGTAGAACATAATCCGAATTGGGTTTCACCATCTGCGTAGGAAATATTAAGTCTCAAACTTTTCAAACGCTTGAAACACCTACGGTCTCTGATAGTTTCGCTATTTGCGAAACCCCAAAGTTATTAAAGGGGACGACCAGAGTCTTCCCCCCACAATTCAATCATTGTTAAAGCGCCAGGGAGCCCTGATCTATCAGTAAACCTGGACCCATAGTAGAAGAAAGAACCACTTTCTGAATATAGACACCCTTCGATGAAGATGGCTTAGACTTCTGAAGGTCTGCAAGCAATGCCTCCAGGTTGGCCTTTATCGCGTTTCCTTCGAATCCGATTTTGCCAATTCCACCATGCACAATGCCATTCTTATCGGTTCGGTATCTCACCTGACCTGCTTTGGCATTTTTTACAGCCGACTCGACATCAGGCGTGACCGTACCCACTTTTGGGTTAGGCATCAGGCCGCGCGGTCCTAGAACTTGACCGAGCTTACCAACAACTCGCATGGCATCAGGTGTCGCTATAACAACATCGAAATCCAGATTTCCCGCAGATATGCTCTCTGCCAGTTCATCAAAACCTACAATGTCAGCCCCCGCTGCTATCGCTTTGTCAGCATTTTCGCCCTGTGCAAATACAGCGACCCGAACGTCTTTGCCCGTTCCGCTAGGTAATAAGGTCGAACCCCGAACCGCCTGGTCAGATTTTCTGGGATCAACCCCAAGATTTACCGACACATCGATTGACTCTGCAAATTTCTTGGAACCGAATTCAGAGAGCAGAGCAACAGCTTCTTCTATCGAATAGAATTTACCTGCCTCTACTTTTTCTACCATTTCTTTACGTCTTTTAGATAGCTTGGCCATTACTCTACCCCCTCCACTTCAATGCCCGCACTACGAGCGCTTCCTGCCAGAGTCCGCACGGCCGCATCCATATCTGCAGCGGTTAAGTCTGCCATCTTCTGAGTTGCAATATCTTCTAATTGGGCACGATTGACCTTACCTACTTTTTCCGTATTCGGCCTGCCACTTCCCTTCTGCAACCCCGCAGCTTTGCGAAGCAAGACTGACGCCGGAGGAGTCTTTGTAATGAAGGTAAAGCTGCGGTCAGCGTAAACGGTGATTACCACAGGGATGGGTAAACCGGGTTCTACGCCTTGAGTTTGGGCATTAAATGCCTTGCAAAATTCCATGATATTTACACCATGCTGACCCAATGCAGGACCAACTGGCGGACTCGGGTTAGCCTTTGCAGCACCAACCTGTAGCTTAATATAAGCTAGGACTTTCTTAGCCATTGTCTTCTCCTTTGGGTACGATCGTTTTAATGGCTGAGATCTATATCGATAATTCGCTAAAACTTGCAATGTGCTGGTTATCCAGCTTGAAAGTTTTCGATCTCAGGGCATTGAAACTCCCCGGCGCACTTTATTCAGCAACGATTAAAGTGCGGCTTTTTAGTTCAGTGCTTCGCCGGCAGGCAATCTGGCCTGGCAAAACACGCTCTGGTACTTAACTCTTTTCCACCTGGCCAAATTCCAACTCAACCGGGGTAGAACGCCCAAAAATCAGTACCGCGACCCTCAAGCGACTTTTAACATAATTAACTTCTTCAACGGTGCCAGTAAAATCATTAAATGGCCCATCGGTAACACGAACCAGCTCACCTGGCTCATAAATAATTTTGTGTGTAGGCTTCTCTTCACTATCTTCCATGCGTTGAAGAATTTTTATTGCTTCGCTATCAGTAATTGGAGCAGGCCTCTCAGCAGTACCACCAATAAAGCCCATTACACGTGGCGTATCTTTTACTAAATGCCAGGTGTCATCATTAAGCTCCATATGAACCAATACATAGCCCGGAAAAAATTTTCTCTCACTTTTTCGTTTTTGACCCCCCCTCATTTCCAACACTTCTTCGGTGGGAACCAGCACCTCATCAAAGTAGTCATCCATACCAGATAAACTGATTCTCTCATGCAGCGCTTGCATTACTTTCTTTTCATAGCCCGAATAAGCGTGGACCACATACCAGCGTTTAGCCATTTGATACCTCTAACCAATGATGGCCGACACCGCGCCATTCAACCCCCAATCAAGCAGCCACAAGATCAGGGCCACAATAAAAATCACAATCAAAACCACGATTGTGGTTTGTGTCGTTTCCTCTCGAGAGGGCCAAACTACCTTTCGAATTTCAATGCGTGCTTCCAGGCACAGATTTACAAACGCACGGCCTTTTGTGGTTTGAGCCGCAATCCATCCGGCTCCGCCCGCCAACACCAACAATCCAATTGTTCTGAGAAGTACCGATTCAGCTGCAAAATACGAGTTTGCGTAAACGCCAGCCAGCACGATAACCGCCACTGCGGCCCATTTAATCCAATCGAGATTATTTTCGTTGCTTTCTATTTTTTCAGCCATAAAAATTTACGTTTATCTTTAACCATTTAATGACGGTAGGCTCAAATGCCCGCGACTCTGCCTGATATGGCAGGCCAGGAGGGAATCGAACCCCCAACCTGCGGTTTTGGAGACCGCTGCTCTGCCAATTGAGCTACTGGCCTTCGATTTCTCTCAAAATCACTTGAATTATTAATACCTATAAATACCAAATGCTTAGAATATAAAAAAATGAATAAGCCGAAACTTCCATTACGGACATTCCTGCTCAATAATTACTGTAATACCGTTATTATTCGATGATCTTAGCTACAACACCTGCTCCAACGGTTCGACCACCTTCCCGAATCGCAAAACGGAGCCCTTCTTCCATCGCTATCGG
>CAVOCG010000054.1:0-16082 GCA_963694095.1 Gammaproteobacteria bacterium | reverse complement strand
TGGGCTGCTGCTGAAGGGCATGCACCAGTGGCTAAGGTGCTTATGGACGCCGGGGCCGATATCAACTACAGCTTGGGGTCTGGATTCACAGCTCTGTTTTTCTCCGTCCGCGAAGGCAACCTCGATGTCACTCGCTTGCTTGTTGCCGCAGGAGCCGATGTGAATGAATTACTTCAGAGCCGGCGAGAGAGAACCCAACGAGCTGGAAATAATGCCAGCGAACAACCGATAAACCAGGGTATTAGCCCGCTGCTAATGGCAGTTCGAAATGGTCACTTCGAGTTGGCGATTGATTTGGTGAGGGCAGGAGCCGATCCAAATGACCGGCGCTCTGGATTCACTCCCTTGCATACCATTAGTTGGGTTCGCAAGCCCGATGCCAGTGACCGCGGTGATCCAGCCCCTATAGGATCGGGAAACTTAAGCGCTCTTGACTTTGTAAAAGAAATCATCGCACTGGGTGCCGACGTTAATCTGCCACTAATAGAGGGAGCACCCAGGCAACCTAACTCGTCATCTCAAATTTCATCCGGGGGAGCGAGTGCATTCTTGTTAGCAGCCGATCGGGCTGATGTTCCTCTGATGAATACACTGCTGGAACTAGGTGCAAACCCTTTCTGGTCAAATCTTAATAGCACAACGGCTCTCATGGCCGCAGCTGGTCTGGGAACCTCCGCGCCGGAAGAAGAAGCTGGCACTGAAGACGAGGCGCTGGCCGCTACCGCGTTGATGCTGAAGCTTGGTGCTGAAGTTAACCTAGTGAACGAAAGAAACGAGACTGCCATGCATGGCGCAGCATTTGGAATGTTTCCTGCCGTAGCCAAGTTACTGGCACAACATGGTGCCGACCCCTACATCTGGAATCGAGAGAATTACCGTGGCTGGACTCCTCTGTTTATCGCCGAAGGCTATCGCTACGGTCTGCCAAGACCCTCACGGCCAACTATAGAAGTGATCGAAACCATGATGACAGAAGCCGGAATCACATTAGGAGGACAACGACCTGAAGTCATAGATATTTACGCAGTACCACTTAACTAAGAATAAACATGCTCCAATAAGCCTCTTCTCTCCAAAATGTCTGCTATACCCTCGAACGAATGCCCTACGTTTGGGGTTTTTCAGTTCACCGAGTGTGGCTTACTCCGCTCGAACCGCCGTCATTCCTCACCACACAACATACAACCAGATCCATTCATCTATGGTTAAGCCCGTCCCAATTAATGTATAGTAGTTCCCTTTTAAGAATCTTAAATCGCCTTAAGGAGCATTATTCCATGCGAGCATTATTATTAACCATGCTGATGGCATTCAGCACAGTCCTAGCTGCACAGGATAACCCTGTTGTGGTATTGGAAACCGACAAGGGCACTATTACTATCGAATTGTGGGCCGACAAGGCGCCAATTTCAGTTGAGAATTTCCTACGTTATATTGATAACGGCTTCTTTGACGGCTTGATTTTTCATCGGGTTATCCCCGGCTTTATGGTTCAGGGCGGTGGTTTCAGTCCCGATATGCAACAGAAATCAAGTTACGATCCGATCAAGAACGAAGCCCGCTCCGACGTGCCGAACATCCGCGGAACGCTCGCTATGGCTAGGACCAACGTCGTTGACAGCGCAACCAGTCAGTTCTTCATTAATCACGCAGACAACGGATTTCTGAATCATACAAATGACTCAGCACAGGGATTTGGTTATGCGGTATTTGGTGAGGTTACCGAAGGTATGAATATTGTGGACGAAATAGCCCAAGTAGCAACTGGCAACGTGAGTGGCTATGGCGATGTACCTCTGGAGGCGGTTGTGATCAACTCTTTCCAACGCGCAGAGTAATTCTCTGAACCCATCTAAAGAATTAAAGAACGGACCTTGTCGCTGAAAACATCAGCGGCTCGGCTATTCTCTAAAAAGCGACGTAACTTTCGTGACTTCTTCTGTTTCCTTTTGTGCAGGTTCTTTCGATTGCCTCTGATTCAATTCCCAGAGTGGGTCGCTCGCCTCTTCCTTAGGTTCAAAACCATCCACCGCTTCGATTAGCGCCTCTCTCACATCATGTAAATCGATTTTCATGCGTGCTTGCTCTAACCGCGTTAGTAATTTTTCCAACATTTCCCAGGTTAGCGTATCCTCTTCAGCACGCATGATCTTCGGGTGAACAGTGCCCGTTACAGACTCACCGATCATTAACTCTTCATAAAGCTTCTCGCCGGGACGCAGCCCCGTGTATTCAATTGCAATATCCCCACGATAGGAATTCTCGTCCTTAACTTCGTAACCCATCAAGTGCACCATCTTTTTCGCCAGATCAACAATACGAATCGGCTCGTGCATGTCGAGCACAAAGACGTCCCCACCCGTCGCCATTGAGCCTGCCTGAATCACTAACTGAGCCGCTTCCTGCACAGTCATAAAATACCGAGTCACTTCCGGATGTGTAACTGTAACCGGGCCACCGGCGCTTATCTGTTGACGAAACAAGGGCACCACTGAACCGGATGATCCCAGCACATTACCAAAACGCACCATACTAAACTTTGTTGTACTTTGACGCTGCGCCATAGCCTGTAAAACTTGCTCAGCAAAACGCTTTGTCGCTCCCATAAAATTAGTTGGGCGCACTGCCTTGTCGGTAGATATCAGTACGAAGTTTTTGACTTTATATTTTTCTGCCGCTTGAGCTGAGATCAAAGTGCCAAATATATTGTTTTGCACGCCCTCCATAATATTTTTCTCAACCATGGGAACTTGCTTATAGGCAGCAACGTGATAAACAGTATCAACATTAAAACTCTGAATGATATTTTCCATCTGTATTTTATTGCAGACCGATCCCAACATGGCAATAATTTCGATCTGCTTACCGCCCTCTATGGTAAGCAGTTTCTTGCGCAACTCATTTTCTATCTCATAAAGACCGTATTCGAATAAATCCAGCAAGATTATTCGGGAAGGATTAATGGTAATTATCTGGCGGCATAATTCAGAGCCTATGGACCCACCTGCCCCTGTCACCAGTACCGATTGCCCGCTAATACAAGCACCTAATAGCTCAGGATTGGGCGGCACGATGTCCCGACCTAACAAGTCTTCGATGTCGATATCCTTCACCTCGTCGACACCCATTTTTCCGGACACCATATCGAAGAGATCTGGCACTGTCTTAACATGAACCGGCAAGTGTTCAAGTCGATTCAAAATTTCTTTACGTTCCGCATGGGTGGCTGAAGGAACAGCCAGCAGAATCTGCCTCACCGCAAGGCCTCCAATCAGTTCATAAAGCGAATTAGGGCTATAGACACGAATCCCGTGGACGGTGCTGCCTAACATGCGGTGACCGTCATCCACAAAAGCAACTGGCCGGTATTGATCACCATTTTGTAATGCAGCAACCAGTTGCATACCAGAGCTACCCGCGCCATAGATAATAACTGGCTCTTTCGGTCTAAAGTTTTGTATTAAGCTTTGCAATAAGACCTTGGCAACAAAACGACTGCCACCGATAAACAACAAAGCAATCATCCAGAAAATCGGCAATATAGAATAATCTGATGACTGTGGTGTCTGGGAGAAGAAATAGGAGGCTGCCAGCAGGCAGGTAGCGATAGTCACGCCCTGCAGCAAAATAAAACCTGACTGTAAACCCATATAGAGCAACAAGGCTCGGTATAAGCCAATACGAACAAATACTAAAATACTGAGAACGGTTGCGATAGCAAGATAAAAATAGAAACGTTGATCCTGGGCGAAAAAATCCTTATCCAAAAGTGCAAAGGATAAAGCCAAAGCCGTTACGATCATTACACTGTCAAGGAACATCATCACGATTTGCTTGACTGTTCGTGACAATGGAATTGAGTATAGGTGCATAGCACTCTCCGTCTACTAACAGCCTAACCTTCGCAAAAGGAAGATTTCAGTTTCTAATTATAGCCGCGTACCTTGCTTGCCCGCGTTTAGCTTAAAAGCCAGATAAACCAGTGGTGCTAAACCTAGCAATGTAATATAAACGCCGTATTCAGGATTCCAGACAACCAGCCAGGCCAGCGGGCCTAACCAAAGGCAATTGATCAACATTACTGTTATCGTCACTTTACTGTGACTCTTATACCTTCTAGCAGCATTCTGATAAGCGTGACAGCTGTGCCCTCGATACCACTGACCACCAGTAATTAATCGTCTTACCAGGGTATACGTAGCATCCACAACAAATACACCCAATAGCAGGAGCCATGCCCACAAATTCATACTGCCGTGGTGCAGACTAAACAGGGCCATGAGCCCAAGACTGAAGCCAATAAAGCTGCTTCCGACATCCCCCATGAATACCTTGGCGGGTGCCCAATTCCAGATCAAAAACCCACCTCCTGCGGCCAGCAATGTGGCTGATAATAGCGCAATCACCTCATCGCTACTATTTATACCGATCAAAAATGCCGCTGCCGAGACGAAAACCAGCTCTCCGGCGGCTATGCCATCAATGCCATCCATAAAATTGTATAAATTTGCCAACCAGATGAGCCCCAGCACGGCCAGCGTATTTAGCAGCCCGGCCGAACTCAGTTCGAAGCTCCCAACCTGAACAGGTGGCACATCCCCTAACCACCAGACAGACCAGATTGCCGCGGCAAATTGGATGGATAAACGCCATTTGATATCAAGTTGTACAATATCATCAGCCAGGCCGATCGCAGAGACCAACAACGCCGCTGCAATAGCCATAAATTCCGGCAGAGGTATTAGCCCCTGTCGGAAATAATAAGATGCAATCAAAAAGACCAACAAGGCAATAGATAAACCACCACCCAGAGGTATTGGCTCATTGTGAGCGCTCCTGGACACGGGCAGATCCAACACTCTGGCTCGAAGTGCCAGTTGCCATATCGCGCCAGTGAGTATTGCAGACGCTAGAAATACGCCCGCCATCAGCAACAAAGTAGACATTCAGGAGATAACCTGCAGGTTAATGAACCTACACATTATAGCCATTGAAGCAGCATACCAGTAGCAAATCAGGCACTTTCGTCTGAAAGTAAAAATGCCTGATTGGAAGGGGGTGTCAATTATTTATAATTACAATTCGCTCGCGGTTTTTGTCAATGGTAGCCATTCCAATACCCCGAACTTCCGCTAGCTCATCAATCGAGCCAAAATCGCCATACATCTCTCTGTAGGCAACGATTTCCTGCACCCTAACCAGATAAACCCCATCCAAGGCCCTGGCGATAGCGACACATCAGCAGAATGCATATCGACCTGAAGTTGCTAAGTCATGACGCCCGAGGACTCATCGGCTGAAAATGAGAGAGGTAGCAGTGCTAACACCAGTGCTGCGAATGCTGCTTTTAATCAATTAGAGTTCTTCATAGTAATTTCCTTATCGCTAATTAAATGATAGCAGCTTGTGCTGTTTCAAATAGTTTAGGAAAGAACTTTAAAGAACGCTAGCTACCGCCGTATTAAATGCCTGCAAGGCTTCAAGTGGGGAATCGGCACGCGTAATGGGACGACCTACAACCAAGTAATCACTTCCGTTGACGATTGCCTGGGCTGGACCTACAACTCTTTTCTGGTCTCCCACAGCATCTTCAGGCCGGCGTATTCCAGGTGTTACCAAACAGAACTCAGCAGGCAGGCTGGCTCGCAGCATTGAAGTTTCCGCAGCAGAACACACTACCCCATCCAGTCCGACCGCGTTGCTTAGGCCGGCCAGCCGTTTGACCTGTTCCTCTAGGTTACAGTCCATACCTACATCCTGTAACTCTGCTTCAGCCATGCTGGTCAGTACCGTCACTCCAAGCAGTAATGGTCGCGAGTCTCCGAAGCTATCCAGTGCGGATTTCGCCTGCTCCATCATGACCCCTCCACCAACCGCATGTATATTAGTCATCCAGACTCCCATTTCAGCCACGACGCTCACAGCCCTGGCGACCGTATTAGGAATATCATGAAATTTTAGGTCAAGGAACACATCAAATTTGCGCTGAATAACGTCCTTAACGAAGCTCGGCCCTGCAGTGGTAAATAGCTCATTGCCTATTTTCACCCTACACGCCGCCGGATCCAGCTGATCGATCAGGGTAAGTGCTTCCCGGGTATTGCTAAAATCAAGTGCGACAATAATTTTTTTATCCGGCATGGTTTTCCTCAAGTGTAGATGTTCTCTATTGCAGACTATTCGTCAGCCGGTGTTTATTCGGTGTCTGTACCAAGAATTGAGTTTTCTCTGTCCCAGCTATGGCAACTAGGGCAGAGCCAGTTCGGACTCTTCGATTCATAACCACATTGGCTGCACTGATAGCCCGCCTTCTTCGTTAACAGCCGGTTAATCAATTGCTGCAATAGTTGCAATAGTTGCAAGTTATTACCGAACTGGGCATCCGTGTCCAGAGCTTTTAAATCTATCAGTGCAGCCAGACCTTTCAAGGAGGGGTGGGCTGCCATTTCCCTCCTTAGAAAATCGATGGTAGCCGCATCATTTTCCCGCCCCCTGATCAGTTCAGCCAGCGTGAGCATGACGTTTACGTCGGATCTCTCCTTCAGCGTATTTTTCAATAATTGCTCGTATTCCTCCATCTTCCCAAGCTGCCCATAGCATTGCGATAAGGGCTCCAGTAGTCTGGAAATAAAATCCGGATTGTTGGTTTTTATGCGGATTAATTCCTTGATGGCCAATTTAAAATTCCCCAGTCGTTGCTCAATATTCGCTAGAAGAAAAGAAGCTCGAACACTCTGTCGGTTGAAAGTAGCAGCCCGTTTCGTTAGCTCTCTCGCCTGGCTAAGCTGATCTTTAGAAAGAGCCAGTTCCGCCTGTTCGCAGCAAAAATGTGCCGCCGCGCCACGTAATTTCAGGTCCTTTTTAAAACTGGGATTTGCCAGTAATTCCTTTGAACAGTATATCGCCTTTGCCCACTCTTTCTCAGTCTGATAGATGGTAATAAGATGCTTTAACGCATCCCACTTTGCGGGCGTGTTTTCATCCAACAATTCATTAAGCAGCAGCTCTGCTCTATCAAGTAAACCCGCCGCAATGTAGTCTCTGGCAAGTTCCAGTCGGGTTGATGCCGCAAATCCCTGATCTAAGCTAGGCCTTGCCAGTAGGGCCTGATGCACCTTGATAGCCTTATCTACTTTACCGCGTCGACGCAACAAGGCACCCAAAGCCAAGTGAGTTTCCAAGGTATCTCCATTAATTTTCAATGCTTTTATAAAAGTATCGATTGCTTCATCAGGTTCGTCGTTTAACAAGTAGTTTAATCCGACAAAATAATCCTGAAACAAATCGGATGTCTTACTTTCTACTTTGCGCCGGAAGGATAGCCTGGATCGCCCCAGCACCCAACCGGCACTCACGGCAATTAACAAAAGAAAATAGAAGCTAATATCCTGCATGGTTATTTCAAATCCTGGAGTGAAATACTGCGTAGCTCTTGCACCTCGTGTTGAGCATCGGCAAGCTGTTTTTTAAGCCGTCGGATCTCTGATTTCGATTTCAGATTTCGAATAATCTTCAATCCCAGCACTAATCCAATTAACCCACCCAATGTGAATGCCAAAATCAACCATACGGAAATCGGCTGTACCGGAGCTTCCCAAAACCCAAAAGCTATGGAGACTGGCGTTGTATTAAAATAGGAAAAGGCGATACTGGTAAAAAATACCAACAATAGAAAAAAACCTGTGAGTACTCGCACTATCTTTCGCATTTTGCTTTTACCGACTCGGCATCTGACGAATTAGTTCAGGCAGGCATTGCTGACTACTTCGCCCAATATCAGGCTACTGTAAAAAAAACGGCATAACTTTTGGGTTATGCCGTTCCAGATATCGAGCTGCCCAACCGTGACAGGACGCTAAAAAAACGCTCAGTGACATCTCAGAATTGGTTGGCCGCCTTCAGCATGCTGTTATTTACTCTATCGCGAAGCTCCTTGCCGGGCTTAAAGTGAGGAACATATTTCCCACTCAAAGCAACAGGCGTACCGGTCTTCGGGTTACGCCCAATGCGCGGAACTCGATAGTGCAAGGAGAAACTTCCAAAACCCCTTATCTCAATACGCCCGCCTTCAGCTAAAACCAGAGACATATATTCGATAACAGCTTTTACTGCAAGCTCAACGTCTTTCGAAGATAGTTGTGTTTGCTTACTGGCAATGCGATCTATAAGTTCAGATTTAGTCATGCTTTCTCCTCAGTACTTAATACTAAGCGAATAGACCTACCGGATACAATGCCCCGGCTAATTCTTGTCCATTTCAGCCTTGATAAGATCCCCGATAGTTCCAGGAGACGCACCAACAGTGTCTGTGTCCTTGTCCTTATGATCCTGAATAGCAGACTTTTCGTTATCAATTTCGATGGCCTTAACCGAGACACTTAATACACGTTTTTTGCGGTCAACATTGATAATCTTGACTTCGATCTCGTCGCCTTCCTTAACTACAGTGCGCGCATCTTCAACCTTATCACGGCCAAGCTCTGATGCCCGCAGTATGCCCTCGACGCCTTCTTGTAATGTAACAACGGCAGCTTTGGCATCCACTGATAATATAGACCCTTTTACAATGCTGCTTTGCTCAAACTCAGCAACATAATTCATGAACGGATCATCTTCCAGCTGCTTAATACCAAGCGAGATGCGTTCTCTTTCCGGGTCAATCGACAAAATGACAGTTTCGAGCTCATCACCCTTCTTGTATTCTCTTACAGCTTCTTCGGGGGACTCTTCCCAGGAAATATCAGACAAATGCACTAAGCCATCAATATTCCCGTTCAAGCCAATGAAGATACCGAAATCTGTGATCGATTTAATACTACCTGAGATTTTATCGCCCTTCTTAAAGTTTTCAGCAAATCCATCCCATGGGTTCTGGAAACATTGCTTGATACCCAATGAAATGCGACGCCGCTCTTCATCGATGTCCAGGACCATCACGTCAACTTCGTCACCAAGCTGTACCACCTTCGATGGATGGATGTTTTTGTTGGTCCAATCCATTTCAGACACGTGGACCAGACCTTCTACACCCTCTTCCAGTTCAGCGAAACACCCATAATCGGTAAGATTAGTAACAATAGCCTTAACCTGGGTTTTCTCCGGATAGCGCTTTTTGATTGCCATCCAGGGATCTTCACCCAGTTGCTTCAGTCCTAGTGATACACGCTTTCTATCACGATCATACTTAAGAATTTTAACATCAATTTCATCACCCACGTTTACCACTTCATCGGGATGTTTGATGCGCTTCCAGGACATATCGGTGATGTGTAACAATCCGTCCACACCGCCCAGATCTACAAACGCGCCGTAGTCTGTCAGGTTTTTCACGATGCCCTTGACCGACATACCTTCCTGCAACTTCTCCAGCAATGCATCCCTTTCTTCCGTGGTGACAGATTCGAGCACAGCACGTCGAGATACAACTACATTGTTCCGCTTTCGATCCAACTTAATCAGGCGGAACTCTAGCAGTTGGCCTTCAAGGTGATTGGTGTCTCTTACCGGTCGGACATCGACCAGGGAACCAGGCAAAAAGGCCCGAATATTATTCAAATCAACCGTAAACCCGCCCTTAACCTTACCGTTAATTATACCAGTTACTACTTCATTCTTCTCATGAGCTTCTTCCAGCTCCATCCAGGACTCGGCACGCTTGGCCTTCTCTCGGGATAGCTTGGTTTCTCCGAACCCATCTTCTACACTTTCAAGGGCTACTTTAACTTCATCACCCATTTCGAGTGAGAAATTTCCTTTTTCATCCAAGAATTCTACGCGGGGAATAACGCCTTCAGATTTAAGACCGGCGTGGACTGTAACCCAGTCAGAGTCTATATCTATTACCGTGCCAGTAACGATGGCACCGGGGTTCATATCTATTTCAAGTAAGCTCTGTTCAAATAGTTCTGCAAAATTATCCGCCATTATTTATTCCAATATATCAACAGGTTACAACGTATATAATTTACATTATAGCCATTCCGCAAGCCAGTCTTACGGGGTAGTTAAATTAAATCTGGTATTCGCCAATACTGGTGTCACGAATACCAAACTATGAATCCCACTTCAGATCAGGGGTTGGGCAGACCAGTTTGGACCAATTCCAACACTCTCAAAACGGTGGCTTCTTCACTCATTTCTGTTGTATCCAGAAATTCGGCATCTGTTGCCGGTAGCAAAGGCGAAACAGCACGCTCTCTGTCCCGTTCATCCCGCTCTTTTAAATCACTCAAAAGGGCGGAGAGGATAGCATCAATACCCTTAGCTATCAACTGCTTATATCGCCTTTGGGCCCTCTCCTCCACGCTTGCGGTGAGAAAGATTTTGACCGCAGCATCCGGAAACACAACTGTACCCATATCCCTGCCATCGGCCACCAAGCCCGGTGCTTGGCGGAACATCAATTGACGCTCAAGCAGCGCTGCTCTTGCTGCGGGTATTGCACCAACCCTGGATGCCATATCGCTACCAAGCGAAGTACGTATATCGATCGAAACATCCTTCCCGTCGAGGCTCACCGAGCCAGGCCCATTCTCTCCAAAAGCAATATCTAAAGTGCGTGCAAGCTCTGCAACTGCTTGATCTTGCTGTAAATCTACATTTCTTAGGCGGGCAGCCAAGCCGAGCACCCGGTATAGTACCCCGCTGTCTAACAGGTGGTAACCCAGCGCCTTTGATACACGCCCTGCCACACTGCCCTTACCAGAGCCACTCGGGCCATCGATTGCTATAACAGGTATGCTTTGCATCACATAATCTATTTAGAAGTTTGAACCTGAATACCTACGCTTCGCGCTAATTCGACGAAACCCGGGAAAGACGTGGTTACATTTGCACAGTTATGGACAAGAATTGACGATTTTGCGCGCAATGCCGCCACGGTAAATGCCATGGCAATGCGATGATCTCCTCTGCTGTCGACCTCTCCACCTTGTAGGGTACCCCCTGTAATACGAATCCCGTCATCATAGGTTTCGCTGTCTATACCCAGCGTAGTTAAGCCCACAGCCATGGCATCGATTCGATCACTTTCCTTAACCCGAAGCTCCTCAGCGCCATGTAGTACGGTATCCCCATCTGCACAGGCGGCAGCTATAAAAAGGGCCGGAAATTCATCGATGGCTAGTGGAATCTGCTCAGCGGGTATCTCAATCCCCTTTAGTGGCGCGTATTTTATTGTTATATCCACCACCGGCTCAGCTCCGATACTATTTTCATTACTGAAGCGAATATCGGTGCCCATTAAACGCAATAGATTAATAATACCAATCCGGGTCGGATTAACGCCAACATGGCGCAGAGTCAGCTCGGCACCTGGTGTTATCGCCGCGGCGACTAGAAAAAATGTCGCAGATGAAATATCAGCCGGAATTTCTATATCAGTGGCTTTCAGTTCGTGACCACCTTCCAATTCGGTCAAGCCCTCAGTGACTCCGCTGGAAATTGGGTAGCCAAATGCGGCCAGCATGCGCTCAGTATGATCTCGACAAGGGCCCGGCTCCTGAACACGGGTTGTTCCTTGTGCATATAAACCAGCTAATAGCAGGCAGGACTTCACCTGCGCGCTGGCCATCGGCATCGCATATTCGATGCCATTGAGCGGCTTGCCACTTATACGTAGTGGCGGCGTGCCATCAGCTTCCGTTTCAACAACCGCCCCCATATCCCGTAAGGGCCCCGCTATCCGCATCATGGGTCGGGTTGAAAGCGATTCATCACCAATTAACTCGCTGTCGAAAGACTGTGCCGATAACAGCCCGCACATCAACCGCATGGCCGTGCCGGAATTCCCCATATCAAGCGGTTTACGTGGTGGCTTGAGGCCATTTTTCCCCACCCCATAAATGGTTAATTCACCCGCTTCCGGTCCCACAATGGTTACACCCATCTCACGAAATGCGGCCAGTGTATTGAGCGCATCCTCTCCTTCGAGAAAGCCCTTTACTCGGGTAACTCCATCAGCGATCGCACCAAAAATTATTGCCCGGTGTGAGATGGATTTATCTCCGGGCACACGAATATCTCCGTTTACCTGCCCGCCTGGCTTAACTGTGAAGGATGTAACATTGTTGGTTTGAGTTGTTGGCTGATTCATTGGATTAAAATACTTCGCTATAAAATTGTTTCTAACAAGCCTGGCTTGGCTAAAGCTTGCATAAAGTGCCGCATGGTCTTGGTTTGTCACAGCTTGCCGAAGCGCCATAAGGTCATCGATGTAATCGTCTAGCACGGATGACGCCGCTTCGGAATTTGCGACAAAAACATCTGTCCACATTTGTGCGTCGCTCGATGCCAGTCTGCTGAAATCAGCAAAGCCACCCGCAGCATAGCGAAAGATATCCTCACTTTGCTCCTGTCTAACCAGCGCATTAACTATGGCAAATGCAAGTAAGTGGGGAAGATGGCTGGTGGCTGCCAATACTTCGTCATGGCGCTTAGTGCTCATACCTAATATATCTGCCCCAAGAGCGCGCCACATTTCATGTACCAAGGCAACCGCCTCGGGCTCGGTATTAACCTGCGGAGTCAGGATAATATTACGCTGATTAAAAAGGCTATCAGTCGATGCGAGGTAACCACTTTTTTCTGAGCCAGCTATGGGGTGCCCCGGTACGAAGCGAGCGATAAATTCCGGGTCCAGTTTGTTCACCGCTGCGGTCACGCTGGTCTTCACACTCGCCACGTCAGTAATTACTGACTGCGGTGAACACAGTTCGGAAATCTGGGGCAATATTGATGCAGTAGCTAGTGGCGGTAGGGCGATAACAATGAGATCTGCCTTTGGGCAAAGTGAATTTAGCTCACCAAACGCATCAATACTGCCTTCGCTAATTGCCGTGCTCAGTTGGTTTTCATCGTTGTCCACAGCTTCAATGCGCAGGCTGGGGTTGCTGCGCTTTAGACCACGTGCTATAGAACCACCTATCAGGCCAAGCCCCACTATCAAGATGATTTTATCGGTCAATGAGTTCAAGGTTTTTCGTTCCGTGTTTCTGCATGGCTGCTTAGTATCAAATGATAGCCGACGGATAAGATCCCAGTAGTTTTATCTCGGCAGTGCAATTGCTTAATTTCACAAATAGCTTCTTAACAATTTCGTCATCTGCGTGACCTTCAAAGTCTATAAAAAAAACGTACTCCCAAACTTCTTTTTTTGACGGCCTGGTTTCAATTTTAGTTAAACTGATTTGCAACTCTTCAAATGGTTCCAGCACACGAAACAATGCACCCGGTTTGTTTTCCGTATAAATCAGAACACTGGTCTTGTCCACGCCGCTCGAATTCGTCTGCGCATTTGCCAGTACCAAAAACCTTGTGCTGTTGTGAGCTTGATCCTGAATTTGAGGAACTGCAATTTTCAGCTTATAGATGTCAGCTGCCAACACCCCAGCAATAGCTGCAATAGTCTTATCATTAGATGCCAATTTAGCGGCGGCAGCGTTACTGGCACACTCAAGCTGAGTTGTTCCCGGCCAATTATTGAGTAGCCAGTTTCGACACTGAGCCAATGACTGGCTGTGTGATGCAATAGTTTTAATTTCCGCAATATCAGCAGCGTCCTGCAGCATCAGGTTCTGTTCAATTGCGACTATGACCTCGCCTACAATATGAACGGATGACTCGACAAGACAATCTTGTGTGTTATTAATCGTCCCTTCGGTAGAATTTTCCACAGGTACTACGCCAAAATCAACCGTACTGGTTTCTACTGCCTTGAACACATCATCGATACTGGTACAAGCATTCAGATTTACATCCTCTCCAAACTGTTTCAAAACAGCTGCCTGAGAAAACGTCCCCTCTGGGCCTAGGTAGGCAATGGTTTTTGTTTTTTCCACAGGAGCGATCATGTTACCAATCTCAATTAGTTTAGATGCAACGGTATTGACTCAAAGGCAGTTAATTACCAACAGGCCAGTACCATCAATAGAGTTTTGTAAGACCTATTATCTGAGATACTCTGAGCAAAACGCTGAGGCCTCGGGTTTTTACTCGGCTTCGTCAATCGAATCAGAATCGTTGTCTGTGTCGGACTCAAATTGTTCCGGCTCATCCGGCTCATCAACCTGTTCAAGACCTACCAGGTTCTCACCTTCTTTGAGTCGAATCACCCGCACGCCTTGCGTATTACGCCCCTGAATAGAGATTTCTTCCACCCGCGTTCTTACTAGCGTGCCTTTATCAGATATCAGCATAATTTCATCGCTTTCGATAACCTGTACGGCACCAACTACAGCGCCATTACGTTCGCTGGTTTGCATACCGATAACACCCTGCCCACCGCGACCATAGACTGGAAAATCATTTACTTCCGTGCGCTTACCGTAGCCATTCTCGCTTACAGTAAGTATTTGTTTTTCAACATCCGGTATAATCAGGGCGATCATATTATGGCCTTCCACCAATTTGATACCTCTGACCCCTCTCGCAGTTCTTCCCATCGCGCGAACGCCAGACTCCGCAAAACGGATTGTCTTGCCGCTACTGCTAATCAGCATTACATCCTGACTACCATCGGTAAGTGCAGTACCGACCAACTCATCACCCTCATCAAGTTCTATTGCGCGCAAACCTACGCTACGCTGCCTTGCAAAATTAGTAAGCGCGGTCTTTTTAACAGTGCCATTTGCCGTTGCCATGAATACAAAATGATCATCCGTGTATTCCCGAACCGGCAGCATGCTGGTAATTCTCTCTCCTTCTTCCAGCTGAAGAATGTTCACCAGAGGCTTGCCTCTGGATGTGCGACTAGCAACTGGAATCATGAAAACTTTTAACCAGTACACTTTCCCCACGCTACTAAAGCACAGCAAGGTATCGTGTGTACTCGCAATGAGAAGATGCTCGACGAAGTCTTCGTCCTTGACCGCAGCAGCCGCCTTACCCATGCCGCCTCGGCGCTGCGCAGTGTAATCTGCCAGAGGCTGTGTCTTCGCATAACCTGTTTTGGAAATGGTAACGACCCGATCCTCTTCAGAGATCAGATCCTCCATGGTCAGATCCAGTTGCGAACCAACTATCTCTGTTCTCCTGTCATCGCCATATTCTTTTTGTACACTTTCCAACTCCTCTCGCACAACGGAAAGTAAACGCGGCTGGTTTTCCAAAATGTCGATATGATCGGCAATTTGTTTCAGCAATTCCTGATAGTCATTGATTAGCTTTTCATGCTCTAAGCCGGTCAGGCGGTGCAATCGAAGTTCAAGTATGGCCTGAGCTTGAGCGGGAGAAAGAAAGTATTCGTTTTCTTTCATGCCAAACTTGGCATCTAGGTCATCGGGTCGACAAGCATCTGCCCCAACCTCACCCAACATTTTCAATACACTGTCGGATTTCCAACTTCTACTCAACAATTTCTCTTTGGCTTCACTCGATGTTGGGGAAGTTTTAATAAGCTCGATCACTGCATCGATGTTGGCCAACGCAACAGCAAGACCTTCTAAAATATGGCCTCGCTCACGTGCCTTACGCAGCAAATAAGCAGTTCGTCTAGCGACCACCTCGCGTCGGTGCCGTAGAAAAGAATCCAATGCTTCTTTAAGATTTATTAAACGTGGTTGTCCATCGACAAGTGCAACCATGTTAATACCAAATACAGATTGCATTTGGGTTTGCGCATAAAGATTATTGAGTACCACCTCACCCATTTCACCTTTTCTTAATTCGATGACAATACGCAATCCATCTTTGTCTGATTCATCGCGTAATTCAGTAATACCTTCAATCTTTTTCTCTTTTACCAGTTCGGCAATTCTTTCGATGAGTCGTGATTTATTCAGTTGATAGGGGATTTCGGTAACAATAATGGTTTGTTTGCCCGATTTCTCATTCTCGATAATTCCGGCTTTGGCGCGCACATAAATCTTGCCACGCCCTGTACGATAAGCCTGAACAATGCCGGCCTTGCCATTGATAATGCCGGCGGTTGGAAAATCTGGCCCCTTAATGTATTCCATGAGGTCATCAACCTCTATATCCGAATTATCCAGTAGCGCAATAGCGCCGCTAACAACCTCAGTGAGATTGTGAGGGGGGATATTCGTAGCCATACCCACTGCAATTCCCGAAGATCCGTTCACCAG
>CAVOCG010000053.1:0-16224 GCA_963694095.1 Gammaproteobacteria bacterium | reverse complement strand
CGCTTCAATCCAACAAAGGTGTATAACAGTTTTGAGTACCAGTATTATGACGTTTCTGATTCATACATAGCATTAGACAATGATAATGGTGGTCAGAAACAGACATTGGACAGTGTAAATCAGGCCATAGAAATAGAGCATTCTCCAGATGTAAGAGTTATTTATGTTGATGCTAAAGCTTCGTCCGATTTAATAGATGTTGGGTCGGTCGCCGACTGGTTGCTGACTTCAAGATGCAAGTTGTAGTAGACATGCTTATTATCTTAGATTCAACATTATGGATTTCAAGTTAACGAAGCTAGAATGAATATAGTTGTTGTCCAAAAATCTGACCCTGAACTTCTAAGCTAATTTAGCCCAACTCACATGGGAATATTTGAGGCCAGCACTCTATCTAGCAAACTTGCTCAATTGGACATAGCTCGTGAATTAGATATATTGCTAAAATTTTATGAGGTAGATGAAAAAGGTCTAATGCACATCGCAATATCAGTAGCTTATCGATCCTCTTAGCCGGATGTGTCACCGGCCCAATCGTATTGGGTGATATCTCAGGTGAATAGCGTAATCGACAAAGTTTGCTCAATGAAATATTTGAATGTTTGCAGGACGCTTCGGCAGTAAGGTGTAAAGTCCGCGGTAAAGCAAATTTCGCAGGCGCAGATACAAGCGGATCAAGTGGCCTACTATACAACGGCTCCGTTTTCAGCGCTTGCCTAGCTGCCAGAGGTAGGTAGTTTGATAGATGCGCTGCTCTAGATTCGCGGACTCCTATAACTATCCCAACCGAGGCGATCGTACAATGCGTTCCGTGGCGCCATATTTACTTTAGCTTTTTTTCTTGTTTTGGTATGGGTTTTGTGAGAAAAAAGCGTAACGGCCCAAAGCTCTAAGGGAGTCTTCTAGACAGATGAATAAAAAGTATTATTTCTTTATAGCTTTATTTTTTTGCCCTGCATTATTTGCTCAATCCGCTGTCCTTTGGCCAAGTCAATACAGTGGCATGAGCCCAGATTCTAAGCTTGGTTTACCTGTAAATAACATTGGCTTTCTGTCGGAAGCTGATGGACTTATTTATGGCTGTTTAAAAGTGATATCAGGAGGTAGGAGATTTAGTATAAATAATGCTTATGAATATGACATAGGATTCGCTATTGAGTCTGCAGTAGAGGGTAAGATTAAAATAGTAAAAAGCAGGCCTTTCAGGGGCTATGCATTGTTAAATAAAAGACTTGAGTCTCCGGATTGCAGTGGTAGCTATGATATCACTACAAACCTATATAATGACTACCTGTTTGTTGATCCAGAAACATATTATGTTTCATTTAGATTAGCCGATTCAGTTAACCTCGAGCTAACTTTAGAAAGCAGTTCACTTCTGTCATCGCAAGAAATACAAAAGCCTTTAGCTGCCGCTGGAATCGATCAAAGTTTGTGTAGTCAGCCGGCAGGGTTTTATTATGATGAATTTTCAAATGTTGCGTCGTTAAGTGGCGACCGAATAAAAACTATAAAAGATATATTTGAGAGAGTAAAAGCTGAATCAGAAGATATTCTTCTACCGATTTATATGATTCTTTATCCCAATACTGGGTTAAGTTCTGAGTTGGCCGCAGTTGCTGCAGAAAATATTGCCTCAAGGCAGTACCCAGGAAATACACCTGATCAGCGGGAGCGCTATGCATTTACATATAATGACTTGTACGATAAGTTGCAAAAAGAAGCTTTTACAGGAGATCTTCCAGACGATTCTTGCGGCGGGAGTATTACCCTTTCTCTTCCTCCAGATGATTACCAGCCCGATTTTGCTAAATATTACGGCAAAGTTGCCCTACATGAGTATCATCACATAGTTCAAAATTCTTTTTTCTTTAGCAGTAATGATGGAATTAGGCCATATATATATACATGGATGACTGAAGGTATGGCGGAATACTGGGCATTAAAGAGTTTTCAGGTGTTAGGGTTTGAAATACCAAAAAACTATATTTCTTCCCAGGTTTCGCAAACTTTGGAAAAACTCAAAAAGCCAGAAAACAAGCGCTACAGGAATATTCGAGAGTATGATGATGAATTTGGGGATTTCTGGCCAATAAATTCCATTGATATAGGTTTCTTGATGGTTCATTACTTGATTAATAAACGACAGCATTCTTTGAGTTCTATTATATCCTTATATAAAATTGGGGTAGACGAAGGTCGCTTAAAAGCATTAGAAGGTCTTGTAGGTATTAGTTACGAAGAATTGGCTATTGATTTTCAAAATTGGATAGCTGAGAACTGATACAGCTATGGTCGAGACATTGGCAGCGCAACTACTAACGAATTGCTCGAATACTATCAAGAGATGACATCGCCAGAGCAAGACGAACGGTTGATGGGCAGAACTATGAGCTACTACTTCAGGAAACGCTATGTTATTCAAAACTTTTCTCACGTCCGTCAATCGCACAAGTTTAATTTTGGCTTTGAGCTCTCTCTGTTCTTTTTCAATAAACGCTCAGGATCACTTCAACCCTAAGGGTGCTAGCCCCAGCGAATTCACTTCTGCACTGCAAGCCCAGCTGCGCCAATCTTTACCTTTCGATGATAATCGAGACTTTGAAGAATCTCGCCGCGGCTTTATTGCCGAACCTGATTCGAGGCAAATTCTGGGAGCGCGTGGCAACGTGGTTTGGGACATGACCCGTTATGACTTTCTACTCAATGGTCAGGACTACGATAGCATACACCCGTCATTGCAAAGGCAGGCCACACTGAATATGAACTTTGGTTTGTACGAAGTAGTGCCGGGCTTCATCTATCAGGTGCGCGGATTTGACTTGGCTAATATGACGTTGGTTAGGGGAGATAGTGGCTGGATTCTTTTTGATGTATTGCTCACCAGTGAGACCGCTGCCGCAGCGCTTGCTCTAGCAAATGAGCAGTTAGGTGAACTGCCGGTTAAGGCGGTAGTTTATTCCCATTCTCACATCGATCACTTCGGTGGCGTGCGAGGCGTGGTGAACGAAGAAGATGTTGATGCAGGAAATATCCAAATTATTGCGCCGTCCGGTTTTATGCAGGAAGCAATTGCAGAAAATGTCTATGCGGGTAATGCAATGTCACGCCGTGCAGGATTTCAATATGGCAGAGGTATCCCTTCCGGGCCATTTGGTCAGGTAGATTCCGCCATTGGGAAAGCGTTGGCAGCTGGCACCACAGGATTAATCGCACCTTCCTTAGTAATCGAAGGCGCTTATGAAGAACATGTAATCGATGGTGTCCGTATCGTCTTTCAAAATACACCTGGTACAGAAGCGCCAGCAGAGATGAATGCCTGGTTCCCTGATCAGAAAGCTTTCTGGGCAGCCGAAAATATCACCGCTACTATTCACAATATTTATACACTACGGGGAGCATTAGTGCGCGATGCATTGCTGTGGTCGAAACAGATCAATGAAGCACTGTATCGCTATGGGCAAGAGGCAGAAGTCCTTGTCTCATCGCACAACTGGCCGCGCTGGGGCAATGATCGAATTCAAGAGATCATGCGAAACCAAAGAGATGCCTATGCGAATTTGAATAATCAGGTTCTCAATCTTGCTAACCAAGGGGTGACGATTAACGAGATTCACAATGAATACAAAGTTCCTGAAAGTTTGCAGCAACATTGGAGCGTGCGGCAATATCACGGTTCGGAATTTCACAACTCACGGGCCGTATTAAATCGCTATTTGGGTTACTGGGATGGCAATCCTGCAACCCTGGCGCCCTTGTCCCCTGATGACTCTGCTCCTTTGTATGTAGAGATGATGGGCGGCAGCGTGGCGATAATCGAGCGGGCCGAAGCTCTGCATGAGAAAGGACAATACAAGCTGGCTATGGAGATTTTGAATAAGCTGGTGTATGCCGAGCCACAAAACGAAATCGCTAAAGATTTGCTGGCTACAGTCTTCGAGCAATTGGGATATCAGTATGAAAGCGCCAGTATGCGTCATGTATTTTTATCTGCGGCCCAGGAGCTGAGGAATGGTGCTCCACCTGCAAGAGTGGCAAGAGGAACCAGCCCTAGTCTGGCAAGGGCCATGACTACCTCACAGTGGTGGGATGCCCTAGCTACTCGCGTAGATAGCAGTCTCGCAGATGGAAATAACTACACTATTAATTTCATTTCTCCGGACACCGAACAGGATTTTGTAGTTGAAATGAGTGGAGGTACACTTTCACACATCGAAGGATATTTAGCAGAAAATCCCGATGCTACTATTACTATGGATCGCAGCGATCTTGAAACCGTAATCATGGGACAGGGAACTCTTGCCTCACAGTTGCAATCTGGCATTGGAAGTGTAGAAGGAAATCGAGCTGTATTAGCACAGTTAGCAGCCGTTTTAATCGATTTTAACCCCGGCTTTGAAGTAATGTCTGGTACAACTAATTAGTTTTCGAATAGACTGTTCGATAGGTAATTTTAACACTAAGCAATATTACATATAGAGAGCTTACCAACCATGTTTCATAGATTACTTATTTTTTTTATAAGTTCTTTCTCCATTCTTATTATTCCGAAATCCAGTAAGTAACAAATAGTCTGGATTATGAGCTGATATAGATTCAATAATCTGCGTTACTCTGGCTCTTCAGCCCTAGATAGTTCTATGTGGCTCTTCTCAGTCCATCCAGCTTGTGTCTTTAAGTAGAACTGTACCGCTGGTTGTATAGGCAAGTCTTTGATACCTCCCACTGAAAGCTATTGAAGGTGGCCCTTATATAGCAACGGGGATGTTAGCAAGCAAGTCGCTGCTGTCGGACGAGTCCTCCCATTATTTCCTCTAGGCGCGATTGTGATTGGCAATTAACTTTTTGCTTCAAAAGTGCTTCAAAAGCGAAAGAAGTTATTTCCACCGTTTAAAAAAATAACTGTAACTTATTCATTTATATGGTGCCCGGACCCGGACTTGAACCGGGACGGTGTTTCCACCGAGGGATTTTAAGTCCCTTGCGTCTACCAATTTCGCCATCCGGGCATTTAAAGGATGAGCGTTCGTGCTATATGGAGGCTGGGGTCGGAATCGAACCGGCGTAAACGGAGTTGCAGTCCGCTGCATGGCCACTCTGCCACCCAGCCAAATCACTTCGGTTTTCACCCTTCCAGACTGCAGCAGAGCACGGTGATGAGTCTGTATTCGTCTTGAATGAAAGGTGTGATTTGTGCCTGAAAATATGGAGCGGGAAACGAGATTCGAACTCGCGACCCCGACCTTGGCAAGGTCGTGCTCTACCAACTGAGCTATTCCCGCTAAATCCTGATACCTTTTTCCTTTTTTGCTTCCTAATCAGGCCGTACTCAAAAGAGGCGCTTATTCTAATGACTAAGTGCATCAAGTCAAGTAGAAACCTCGCAGCATCACCGGCTTTAGCTACTCTTGGCTTTAGTCCTTAATCAGTGCAGCCCAAGCATTTCTAAAATACTGAATCATCGACCACAAACTTACCAGCGCAGCCAGGTTCAGTAGAATATAACCACCTTGCCAGATGAACTCTGGGGTAGCTGGACTACCTAGCAATAACAGGGCGATTGCGACCATTTGAATCGTGGTTTTGACCTTCCCTGAAAAAGCTACCTCAACTGAGTCACGTTTATTCCGCGTTGCCATCCACTCCCGCAGTGCTGAGACCAGTATCTCGCGCCCTACGATGATCGATGTGGCGATCCAGAGTGACGGGTAGGCAGCCAGTAAAACGATTAAGACCACCGCGACCAGGAGCTTGTCTGCAACCGGGTCGATAAACGCACCGTAATCTGAAGTCAAATTAAGCTTTCTGGCAAGATAGCCATCCAACCAGTCGCTAATGCTGGCCAGGGTAAAAACAATGGCCGCCAACAGATTGCCCAATTCCCAGTCGGAGAAGAAAAAACCAACAACTACTGGTATCAGTGCGATTCGGGAATAGGTTACTAAATTAGCCCAGTTCATCGTAAAAGTACTTTATCAATATTTTGTTATTATCATTAAATTCATTTGGTTATGGATGTTATATAATGTTTTAAATTATGTATTATTCGGATTGCCACTGAAATGCCCTGTTAGTGTAACAGGCGCCCTATCCATTATGTAAATGGGCATATATGTTTTCGGCCAATTTCTTACTGATACCAGTAACTTTGGCAATTTCGGCTTCACTGGCCTTCACTATTTCTTGGCGACCGCCAAAATAACGTAACAACTCCTTCCTGCGTTTAGGGCCCAGCCCGGGTATCTCCTCCAACGTCGATTGCTTGCGCTTTTTGCTCCTCTGCTGGCGATGCCCGGTGATAGCGAAGCGGTGTGCCTCGTCTCGTACCTGTTGCAGCAGATGCAATGCTGGGGAATCGCTAACTAGAGCAATCTCTTTAAAGCGGCCACCTGTGAGCAAAAACAAGGTCTCTTGCCCTGCCCGCCTGCTAATACCCTTGGCGATACCAAGTAGTTGGATCTCTGGCAGTTGAAACTCCTCCAACAACTCGCGAGCCTGAGTCAACTGCCCCTTGCCCCCATCAATCAACAGGATATCCGGTATCTTTGCCTCACCCTTAGCCAGTCGCGTGAAGCGCCTGTTAAGGGCCTGGCTCATGGCGGCGTAATCATCTCCACCGATAATACCTTCTATATTAAACCTCCGGTAATCGCTTTTTACCGCGCCTCCCATATCGAAGACAACGCAGGAAGCCACAGTGCTTTCTCCGCTGGTATGGCTAATATCGAAGCATTCTATCCGGCTGGGCGCAGACTCCAGTTTCAATACATCTTGTAATTGCTGAAAGCGCTGGTGAATATTTTGTTTGTTGCTGATAAAGCCCTGCAGTGACTCTTTGGCATTCGTGTCGGCTAATTCAAGCCATTTTGCTCTGTGCCCCCTAACTCTGTTGGCTAGCTTGATTTTGCGTCCAGCAATATAGCCAAGTGCGGCTTCCAGTTCATTTTTGCCCTCTATGCCGTGCGAAACGATAATTTCTGTAGGAATATTCGCGGCTTTGTCATCAGATAAATAGGCTTGGGAAATGAACGCCAATAACAGATCACTCTCATCAATTTCGAGCTTGAAGCGTGGGAAAAAACTCTTGCTCCCGATGATACGCCCGCCGCGGATATAAATGCTGTGCACACAATGATAATTTGACTGGATGGAGGCGGCTAATACATCCGCATCGGAGCCTTGATTGGTAACAAATTGTTGTTCCTGAATACGGCGCAAATCGATGATCTGATTTCTGATTTGCGCGGCCCTCTCATATTCGTGCCGCTTTGCGACTTCTTCCATGTCGCGGATCAAACCTTTAGTCAGCGCATCACTTTTGCCTTGAAGGAACAGGGTGGAGTAATGCACATCCTGGCGGTAATCCTCTGCCGAAATCAAATCAACGCAAGGTGCTGTGCAGCGCTCAATTTGATACTGCAGGCAAGGCCTTGATCTGTTTTTAAAATAGCTGTCTTCACATTGCCTTACACGAAATACCTTCTGTAATACTTGAAGTGTCTCCCGGGTAGCATGGGCACTGGGGTAAGGCCCGAAAAAACGCCCTTTGCGTTTACGGCTACCCCGGTAGAAAGACAGACGCGGATATTTATCTTTATCCGTGAGCAGGATGTAGGGATAAGACTTATCATCGCGTAACTGGATGTTGTAGGCCGGACGCAAGCTTTTAATCAGATTTTGCTCCAGCAGCAGAGCCTCTGTTTCACTGCCTGTTACAATAACTTCGATATTGCTTATCTTGCTAACCATCGCCATGGTCTTGTTTGCTAGGCCAGAGGCACGAAAATAGCTGGTCACCCGCTTCTTCAAGTTTTTGGCCTTGCCAACATAGATCACAACGTTCCCCTCATCCAGCATGCGATAAACGCCAGGGCGTGAGGTTAACGTAGCAAGAAAAGCTTTCGGATCAAAAGACTTATGGGTTTCCTGAGCCATAGTATTGGTGTACGACTATGTTCGATAGTTGTTGCTGAAGACTGGAGGGTATAGGAAGCCGCTAGTCGGCTCAACCGGCGGCGCTTATCGCGGAGGGTGTATTCACAATTTCGCAACGATTTTCAGCGGCGGTATATTCAACCAGGCTTGGCGGGTAGTGTCTATTCCCTCCATTTATGTCTCGAGGCACAATAGGCTAGCCATACCACTGCGAATCAGTTCGCGATCACCCACTGACAAAATTCTTATTTTATTTCGCACTGCCATATTCATAACAATCTTTCTTTTAATTTTGTTAGTGGCTCGATACAAAATGATTACCACTCAATTCAATGAACGCAATGCTAGTAGCACATAGATCACGCTAGGTGAAAAAAATACCAAGGAAAATGAGAACCGGATCACAAATTTAGCTTTGGTGCACGGCCTTGGCCCGATCTCGGGCTGCAAGGCGTTCATATTATTCGAACTTCTGCTTGTAGACCTATGCCAAATTTATCCAAAACTGACGCACTCATATCCTCGGCTAATTTAAGAATATCAAGTGCTGAGGCGCCACCATAATTAACGATCACCAGCGGTTGTAATTCATGCACACCGACGAGGTGCTGTCGCACGCCCTTCCACCCCAATGTTTCCAACAGCCACGCGGCAGGAATTTTCACCAACCCTTCATCGTTGGCTGGAAAGCTGGGCACCGCACCATAATCCTGCACTAGGGCAGCATATTTTTTTTCTGAAACCAAAGGATTTTTGAAAAAACTACCGGCATTCCCCCGCACGGCGGGGTCGGGGAGCTTGCTTTGTCGTATGTGACAAACAGCGTCAAAAACCTGCATCGGAGTCGGATCGGCTGAGTTTAGTTCCTGCGCCAGTGTCGGGTACTCAACCTTTGGCGCCGGCGTGGTGGACAAGTTTAGTGTCAGGTTCAGCACAACGACCCGGTTATTCAATTCTTGCTTAAACACGCTGTCACGGTAATTAAACTCACAGGCTGCCTTATCCATCACCCGGCACTGCCCAGTTTCCATATCGTAGATCTCGAGCTCGACGACAAAGTCTTCCAATTCCACCCCATAGGCGCCGATGTTTTGAATCGGTGCAGCCCCTGCTGTTCCTGGGATAAGAGCAAGATTCTCTAACCCATACAGCCCTTCCTCAAGGCAATACATTACAAACTCATGCCAATTTTCACCGCAGGATACTTTGACTAACCCCTGCTCATCTAGACGCTCAATACCGCCAATATCCATGTGCAGAACAAGTCCCGGGAAATCTTGGCTAAACAGTACATTGCTGCCACCACCGAGCAGCTGTATTGGTAATTCCTGATCTTGAGCGAAACCCAGTGCTGATTCCAAATCCTGCAGGTTGTTAATTTCAGCAAAATAGAGGGCATTATTGTGTACGCCAAAACTGTTGAACGGAGCCAAATCAACATTCTGCTTAATGGGCATAGAAGTGGACACCTAGCTAATCGTTTGGAAAATGCTGCTGAAGAATATGGAGCATTAGCTTGTCAGCCGCACCTTCAACTAAATCCAGCACCTCCTGGAAGCCATCGGCGCCACTGTAATAGGGGTCTGGAACAGAGTCCTCTGACGACGGCGTATAGCTGAGGAATAAAACTAATTTAGACTCCAACGCTGGCGGACAAGATGCACTCAAAGCAGCCAAATTTGCGCGATCCATAGCCACTATATAATCGAACGTATCAAAGTCACGTGCCGACATCTGGCGCGCACGTAGATTATCCAGGTCATACCCTCTCATACTGGCAGCCTCCATAGAGCGCGAGTCTGGCCGCTCCCCAATGTGATAGTTTCCGGTGCCGGCTGAATCAACCTGGATGCTATTCTGCATCCCGGCCCGATCAATCCGATCCTGGAACACCCCTTGGGCTGTGGGTGACCTGCAAATATTACCGAGGCAAACCATAAGCACTCGAATTGGAGTATGGGAGCTCTCCACGCCTGAGCGCTTCATTTGCATACTGACAGCAGGAATAAGCGCTGTTGTATCACGCTGAGCCTGCCAGATAGGCTCGCACTGCCTCCAGATCCTTTGCAGTGTCAACGCCTGCCGGAATACGATCGTTGCTTAGCTCCATGTGAATTTTGATGCCGTTGCACAAGGCACGCAGTTGCTCCAGCTTTTCCTGCACTTCCAGCGCAGAAGGAGGCCAGGTTACAAACTGATTTAGTACCGAAACACGGTAGGCATAAATGCCAATGTGCCGCAGGCAGTTTTTTGCCGACACGCTGGTTTGCCAAGGAATAGTCGAGCGACTGAAATAAAGTGCATACCCTGCCGTGTCGAGCACAACTTTCACCGCATTGGGATTTTCTATTTCTTCCTGTTCACTGATTACTTCACAAAGAGAACTCATGCCGGCGTGGGAATGGTCGGCCAGATTGGCAGCCACCTGATTGATAGCAGAGGGCGGGATTAACGGTTCGTCGCCTTGCACGTTAACAACTATTTCATCTTCAGCCAGCCCCAATTGACTCACTACTTCATGGATCCGGTCCGTACCAGATCTGTGTTCGCTTGAAGTCATGCAAACCTTTGCGCCAAAAGCTTCGGCTACCTTCTGCACCTGTTGATCATCGGTAGCAATGATTACGCTACTGGCATCGCTTGCGCACGCCTGTTCATGCACGTGCTGCAACATCGGCTTCCCCGCGATATCAAACAGCACCTTGCCAGGCAAGCGGTGCGCGGCGATGCGGGCTGGAATAACCACACTAAAAGATATCAAGCTAGAAATTTTCACTCTCCTCTAAGCTTATCTCCCTCGCTTCGGCAGCTAACATCACTGGAACATCATCCTTGATCGGAAAGGCGAGTCTGTCGATACGGCAAATCAACTCAGCAGCAGTTTTGTCGTACCTCAGTTCTCCCTTACAAACGGGGCATACTAAGATACTCAATAACTTTTGGTCGATCATATTCAGATTCCCTCGCGGTACTACTTAACCTGCGCGAGCTATTTTTCAGGCTCGCTCAGCCACCAACTTCTCAACCTCATCGCCTAATCGACTGGCAAATTCCGCGCTTAATTTTGTATCGATTGATAAATACCAGAAATTTGACTTTGCGAACCCACGACATTTTACAGCATCTTTCTCTGTCATAACGACCGGCTGGTAAGCATCGATTCCGTTGCCTTCAAAATCTTCTTCTTTAAATTGATGATGGTCCGGAAACTCAAATGGCACAATTTTGTAAGGCAACTTTTCAAGTAAGGCATAGAACCGGCAGGGATTACCGACCCCTGTTACTGCCTGCACGCGATTACCGATATTAAAAGGCGCGCCTCCGAATGGCCTGCGATCACCCGAGTTCAGATTGACCAGGTACTTCGGCTGTATCTCCATAACCTCGGCAGTTGCAAGCACCCCAAGCGGCTTTTCTGGCTTACCGTTTAACACCACATGGGTTACTGATTGCAACCTAGATATGGGTTCTCGCAACGGTCCAGCAGGGAGACAGAAACCATTTGAGAACAATCGCTGGGCATCGACTATCGCAATCTCCATATCCCTAGCTAGCCCATAATGCTGCATACCATCATCACTGATCACCACATCGCACTCATTAGTTTCTAACAAATAATTCATGGCACGATTTCGGTCTGGATCTACAATCACTGGGCAGTCTGTGTTCTCAAGCAGCAATAAGGCTTCGTCGCCTACCGCTGCCACATCAGAGTCATAGTCTACTGCCAACGGATACTCGTTTGAATTACCACCATAACCACGACTGACGATACCGAGTTTTAAGCCCCGGGTTTTTAGCAATTTGCTGAGCATAATCACAAAAGGTGTTTTACCCGTGCCTCCAACTGTGATGTTGCCCACTACAATGACAGGCACTTTATTTTGTGTTTTCTTGGCTTTAGCCGTGAGACTTTTTTTACGAAACGATGCCAGCACGTTAAATACTAAAGAAACTGGCCAAAGGATGATCAGCCAGGGTGCTTTGCTATGCCATGCTTTTTCCAGAAAGCTCATTTAATGAGTGCTTCCATTTTCTGAAAATTGAATTTGATGCAACTTGGCGTAGTGCCCAGATTTCGAGATCAATTCCTGATGTGATCCAGACTCAACTATACGCCCCCCATCGATGACTAAGATTAAATCAGCATTCTCGATAGTGGACAATCTATGTGCGATAACAAATGTTGTTCTGCCCTGCATCAGTGTTTCCAATGCCTCCTGAATATGCTGCTCCGACTCGGAATCCAGCGCCGAGGTCGCCTCGTCAAAAATAAGAATAGGCGCGTCCTTAAGTAGTGCTCTAGCAATTGCCAGACGTTGTCGCTGGCCACCTGAAAGTCTTGCCGCATCATCACCTACCTGGGTAGCCAGGCCAGCAGGCAGCTGTTCTATAAATTCCATGGCGTGTGCGTTTTCTGCCGCTTTGATTATTCTAGCTTCATTTAGCTTTACGTCTTCACCATACGCGATATTTTCTGCAACGGTACCATTAAACAAAACTACTTGCTGGGTAACCAGCGCAATCTGGTCACGCAGATTTTTCAGCTTATAATTCTGGATCGGCAAATCATCAATGGTAATTTTTCCTGCACTGCAGTCATAAAAGCGCGGAATCAAACTCACCAGACTGGATTTTCCGCTACCAGATTTACCAACCAGGGCCACAGTCTGGCCAGGTTCAACCACAAAGTTCATGTCCTGTAAAGTAATCGTGTCAGAATTGTAGGCAAAAACCACATGCTCAAATTCCACCCTGCCTGCGACCCTGTCCGCTTCATATTCGCCAGCATCTACTTCAGGGATCTCGTCCAACAATGAAAAAATACTTTCTGCTGCAGATAACCCACGCTGAATAACAGCATTGACTTGGGATAACTGCCGAATTGGCTTGGCCAGTAGTCCGGCCCAGGTAAGAAAAGCAACAAATTCCCCTGACGATTTATCCGCAAAAAAATCCGGTGACATGGCTAACCAGATTAATACTGCCATAGCGATGCTGACAAAGAATTGCACCAAGGGCGTATTGATTCCCTGAGTGATTGCCATCTTCATATTTTGTTTTCTATTTTTTTCACTCGAAGCGGCGAATTTGTTGCTAACAAACTCCTCCGCATTGAAAGTGCGTACAACCCGATAACCTTTGATCGATTCATTGGTTATCTGAGTCACATCCCCCATAGAATCTTGCATCTGAGTGCTATATTTACGAAAGCGTTTGGCTGCCACCCCTACGGTTTTGGCAACCACTGGCGCAATAAAAAGGAAGATGAGGCTTAGCTGCCAGTCAGCATAGAGCAAAGCGGACATCAGCCCAATGACGGTCAACCCCTCCCGCAAGATAACAGTCAGTGCATTGGTGGCAGCACCAGTCACTTGCGCTACATCGTAGGTAACTTTTGATACAAGCCTGCCCGCTGTGCTCTTATCAAAGTAATTTACCGGCAACACCATCAAATGATCCAGGACTTGATAACGCAGCTTGTGGACTAAATGATTAGAGACATGAGCTATCGAATAACTACCAAGAAACCCGCCTATGCCTCGAATCATGACAATAACAACACATAGTACCGGACTAAGAATACGCCAGGTCTCATAGTTCTCTGACTCGATTGCATCGACTGTCCAGCCCAACCACTGTGCTGTAGCTACACTAGTCAAGGCGAAAATGAAATAACCAAAAACACTAACAAGGAAGACCAAACGGTGCGGAACAACATAAGTTAATAAGCGCTTGTACAGCTGCCAGCTGCGCTTTGTGTCATCTATTTTCTTGCTGCTTGTCATTTTATCACGCGTATTGTTGTGCCATCAATTACAGCTACATTAAACCACAAACTGCCCAATACGCTGTCTACAACTCAAAACTGCTCAACATCGGTCTCTTCCGAAGGCCTTTGGGTCGCAATATTAAGGCGGGTAAATCCGGCTTGTCCGATGCCATCCATTGCGGTAACAACTGACTGATGGGTTGCTTCGGCATCGGCAATCAACAGTACCGCTAAACTTTGGTCCCCACCAGATTCCAACTCCAGACCACGCATTAATGTTTCAATACGGGAATTTACCAAAGCCCTTCCATTTATGGCATAGCTGCCATCCACACTCACAATAATTTCGATGGCATCTGTAGGAGTATCCACCAGCTCAGCATCTGCCTCCGGCAGGTTAACTACCAAACGAGTTTCGCGGCTGAACGTAGTGGTTACCATGAAGAAAATCAGCAACAGGAACACCACATCGATCAACGGTGTGATATTTACGGATAATTCCTCTCGAGTTTTGCGCTTAAATTTCAAACAGACAGGCCTCTCGACAATCGCTTGATCCTGACGATCATGATGTTTTTACGTCAACCCGTCGGTCGCTATGCAGCGCATCAACTAGCTTTATGGATTCCTGTTCAAGGTTCAACACCATCGAGTCCACCTTGCGAGTAAAGAAACGATGAAACATGAAGGTTGGAATAGCAACTGTAAGCCCGGCAGCGGTGGATATGAGCGCCTCTGATATGCCCCCTGCCAGGGCATTGGCGTTGCCTGTACCCTGAAGCATGATCTCGCTGAAGACACGTATCATTCCGACCACCGTTCCCAGCAAACCGAGTAATGGGGTAATTGCCGCGATGGTTCCCAAGGTGTTCAGATACCTCTCCATATCATGAACTACCTGCGCGGCTGCCTGCTCGATACTGTCTATCATAGCCGTGCGGCCATATTTGGAACTGAGTAATCCGGCGGCCAAAATTTGACCCAACGGTGAGGACAGGCGTAATTCCCGTAATTTACTAAAATCCAGCTGATCATTCTTAATCCAGGTCCATACTTGGGCAAGTACATATTTTGGCGTGATACGTGTGGCAGCTAGCGTCCAGAAACGCTCTATTACAATTGCAATGGCAACAATGGAGCATAAAATTATAGGAAGCATTGACCAGCCACCGGCTCCAACAAGTTCTACCACTGTTTTTCTCCGCTAAAACGAAACACACACAGTTTGAGCATGACTCAAAGCCAAGTTATCCCCCCCCCTTAGGATATCGGCACCTCCAAAGAATCTGTTACCGCCGTGCAGTAACGCATTAATACCAATACCTACGCTCCGCTGCTCTGTAGCGGCTTGAAACTGGTTTTGCTGATTAGGGGTTTAAGTAAAAGCTGATCATGCCACTGTCTGCTGTATCGAATAACACAGCGTCAGCATCGATATAGCATTTTTGAATACTATCGGCTGGGTGATTGCAGCGGTTTTGATAGCCGGTGGGGAACACCACGAGTTGGGGGTCTGCCATTTTTACAAGCGGGTAACTTAATGAACTATTACTGCCATGATGCGGCGCGATTAAAATCTCAGACTCCAGTTGCATGCCATATTCAGCACCAAGCGCGGCTCTGAATCCCGCTCAATATCACTCGGCAACAAAATGCTGTGATCGCTAGTACTGACTATTAAGACACGGGAGCTGTCATTGCCACTTTCCCCAGACAACAGACAATCATCCTTAATCGCATGGCAATTCCTTGACGGTCCTTAAGAACAGGCCGGTGGCTACCATCCAACTTCTCTCGAACTACAAGCAAACATCATATAGGGGTGATCACTAGTCCAATTAGTCTAGTGAAAGGTCAAGTATTCGGGCTATCGAGGAAATTACTCGTGACGTAGCGCTTCGGCCGGCTGTATCGCCGCGGCTCGGCTAGCAGGATAGATAGTGGCCAGCAGGGAAAGCATGAGTACGCCCAACGCTACTAGCACCACATCAGTCAGGCGCAGCTCAGAAGGAAGGTAATCGATGGGGTATACCTCGGCACTCAATAGTTGAATGGAAAAAGCACGCTCCAGAAATCCAGCAAAATTGCTGATTTGCCAGGAGGCAAGCACGCCGAGGGTGACACCGATAAGTGTACCTATCACGCCAACCATACAACCCTGCCACATAAATATTCGGTTAATAGTTTGCGGACTGGCGCCCAGTGTACGAAGTATGGCAATATCTCCGCGTTTATCCCTGACGATCATAATTAGACTGACAACAAGATTAAATGCCGCCACAGCAATCAATAGCCACAACATAAAACTGACTATGGTCTTAGAAAATTTAATATTTTCATAAATATTGCCAAACAGGCTGGTCCAACTCGCGACAGCAAATCCTTCTGGCAGCGATGCTTGTAAATCTAACCTCATCTCATCGGCTAGCAGCACATCTTGCAACCTGACTCGCATTGTGGTGTAAGGCATTCGCAGTCTGTACAGGGCTCTGGCCGCGGTAATATTCACCATCACC
>CAVOCG010000052.1:0-16225 GCA_963694095.1 Gammaproteobacteria bacterium | reverse complement strand
CATTGCCCGCGCCGGCGCGCAGCTTCCGGCAGTATGGTAATTAGTGAAAGAAAGGCCTTCTGCCGCGAGCCTTGCAATATTCGGGGTACTAATCTCGCTGCCAAAAGGAGAGATATCCGTGTAGCCAAGGTCGTCGGCGAGAATGAGAACGATATTGGGTCGATCAGATTGCTGGGCACTGACAGGAGCTGTCATGCTCAGTATGTTGAACAAGGCGATGTATAGGACTAATGCGAATCCAAATTTCATATTTTATCTCGGAAAATTCATAGCTGAAGACCTATTAGTACCATAAAACTAGGAGGATCAGAGCAAAAAAACGAAAGGGGGCAGAGTGCCTTGCGGATTTTGTCGAAATTTTGCTCAAAATGCTCTAACCTTTCAACTTTTTCAAGCACTCCATTTGCCGGTTTAAATTTGTCTATTGTGGAAGCTTCTATATTCTTGAACCGCAATAAGGCAATGATTGAGATCAATTGCAGGCTACAGTTCATGACCCGACAAAAACTTGATTTTCAACAGTTATAAAGGGAAGTATTAGGATCGAGGAAAGACTATTTTCGGATATACAATCTTTGGGCTAGGCTCATAAATGTCAGAAACACATTTGAATGAGCCTAGCGTTCATTCGATTTTCCTTATACCATCGTAATTCAATCTTCAGCCAAGCTGGAATTGTTGTATGTTTCAACTGGCTCCTTTTTATCATATCTACAATCAATTTTTTGCCATTAATCAGGGCTCAACGCAATTATGTTCAAATCACAACTTAAAACACTTACCGTAATCGTCTTTTCTTCGTTAATTATAAGTCAGAGTTATTCGGCTGACGACAGCAAGAAACTCGATGTCTCAGAATCCGCCTTCAAATGTTTAAGCGCGTTTGCGGCGAGCGGAAGATTTTTTGTTGATAATATTTTGGGAAATCTGGATGCAACCCTCGCGGTCGCCAATTCCAGTAGTGGAGGTAATTACCCACCTGGATCTTTACTGACTCTAGTTCCTGACGAAGCGATGATTAAGCATCAGCAAGATTGGAATCCAGCCACCAACGACTGGGAATTTTTCCTGCTAGATCTTTCTGCAGAAGGCACAAGTATTTTGGCGCGAGGCGGCGCTGAAGTGGCTAGTCCATCGGGAAGCTGTTTTGGCTGCCACCAGTTGGCACGCTCCGAGTGGGATCTGGTCTGTGGCGTCGATCACGGCTGTGCACCGATTGCATTTACCCTTGAACAAATTCGAGGGGCCCAAGCGATGGACCCGCGGTGCACTAACGAAAACTAAGGCTTAAGCGTTAAACCAGCTAGTGAACTTCACCATAGACACGAGGAACCGTGCGATTTACTAACGCGAATGTACGGTAGCCAGCGAATAGAACGCCTTACACTTGCCGACATCAGGCGCGTATACAATAGCAAAAACCTTAGACGAAAAACTAAGGAATACATATCCTAATAAGGCAATGTTTATACAATACTTTAAAAAAGATAGACGGAACATCAGAATACCTTCGGAATCATATTAAGCAATCGATATATATGTAAGTTCAGTTAAGTTAAGCTAAGCTAATCTAATCAGAATGAAGAATGATAAGTAAGCCGAAAGATAAACCATATACTTTTAGAACACTCTCCATGGCTTGGGCAAAACGCCAAGTAGAGTTATTGCTGGGCTGCGGTCCGGACAGACAACTTTTGCATCCCTCTAAAAGCGCCTGCGATATAAATATTACCTTTTGAGTCGGTAGCAATTTGATGACTGCTGCCAATCATCCCCTCGATCGCAATACTGCCCACTGTTTCCATCAACAATCGATCAATGACAACTATCCCGTCGCCACCGCCAACGAACAAATACTGTTGCTCGCGGTCCTTTGACAGTTCAAGGTTGCGGGCGAAGGGAATATCCTGCCTAATTATTTGCTGGATAAACTGTCCATCGCGCGAGAAGACTTGAACCCTCCGGTTCTCACGATCTGCTACATACACACGACCGTCATTGCTCACTCTTATTGCATGGACAATACTTAATTGGTCTGGACCTGGCCCGTCCGGGACGCTACTCAGCGCAGGTGGTGGGCAATTATCAAGGTCACGAGGTTGGTTGCCAAATGCACCCCACATGCGGTTAAATTCTCCACTATTTGCATCGAACACAATGACCCGGTGATTGCCGTAACCGTCAGCTACATACAACTCATCCGTTGCCGGGTCGACCATGACATCGGCTGGCTGATGCAGATTGGAAATATCGCGATTGCCGCTGCTGCCATTGCTACGACCGATTTGCAAAATGAATTCTCCGGCTGGGGAGAACTTCAGAATTTGATCGTCATTTAAAGCCTGCAGGCGCGGCAGATTTCTATCTGGGCAATAGTTTCCTCCGATCCAGACAAATCCCTGATAGTCGACGTGTATAAAATGTTCTCGTTGTGGCCATTCATAACCTGGTCCATCACCACCCCAGGCATTTATTACTTCTCCTTCCGGATTAAAAACGATCACCGGCGGCGCGGCAGCAGCGAAATCATCATCGGACAAAGTTCTGGGCCGATGTAGCAGCCATACATTATCCTGAGCATCGACGGCAAAACTTGAAGGGTCACCTATTTTCCAATCATGGGGTAATTGGGGCCAATCGGTAGCAATTTCAAATTGTGGCAGTGGGGCAGCGAAGGTCTCCACAGTACACGCCGTTACCTGGACCAATACCCAGCCGACTAACGCATATACGCCAGCTCTACGGAATACTTTGCGGCGCTTTAATTCATCGAACAGCTTACTCATTCAGGAAGCCTACTTTTATTATTTAATTGGTGGGAAAGTCTAGCACAGTAGGGGTATCGGCCTAAAGGAGGTGTTAGGAGATGAGTGGCTATGTTTTAGGCTTAAGATAGCGGGTTTACTGATAGTTTTCAGCTAAAAGCCGCTATGTTGGGAAGTGCCGGGAAGAGTGAAAAGAAAGATATGGCGGAGGAGGAGAGATTCGAACTCTCGGAGGACTTTCATCCTCGCTGGTTTTCAAGACCAGTGCATTCAACCGCTCTGCCACCCCTCCGGGATAGGGGCTGAATCTTACCTTATTCCGCGGCCTAGTCAACAGGTGAAATGGGTCAAGAGGGATAGATTGATCAAAACCTCTTTGGGGCCATTTAGACCATCTCTAACCGCAGCGGTCAAGGTGCTCCATGTGTGGCTAATAGCTGATAGCAGCAGCAATTTATTGAGCCAAAACCATTTGGTTTGCTGCCATGGGGGGGGGATTTGAGTTAATATGACTTGAAATTTAGGTGTGTAGGACAAATATATTGTAAAATGCTGTATTAATTGGGATTATCTGTTTAACTGAATCGGAGACATTTATGGAAAAAGGACAATTTAGCATTCGTACTCAGAGCCTTGGTGGGGAGTCGATACTTGCCACCAACAAGGTGATTCGGAATACCTATACGCTGCTGTCGATGACACTGTTCTTTAGCGCCATATGCACTGTGGCCGCCGTGGCTATGCAAGTGGGCCAGGGCATGGGTTTTATGTTCATTATAGGCGGGTTTGTTATGACCTTTGTGGTCAGGGCAACTGCCAATTCCAGCAAGGGGTTGGTTGCGGTGTTCGTCTTTGCCGGTTTAATGGGTGCTGGCCTTGGGCCAACAATTGCCTTTTATTTAGCAGCCTATGTCAATGGAGCAACTATTGTCTCTCAGGCATTAGGAGGCACTGCAATAATATTTTTGTCACTGTCTGGCTACGCATTAACGTCGGGTAAGAATTTCAACTTCCTTGGCGGTTTTTTGTTTACTGGTTTAATCGTATTGCTAGTCGCCATGGTTGCAAACATATTTCTCAATATACCAGCTTTCGGCTTGGCTATTTCAGCGGCTGTTATCATGCTGATGTCTGGGTTTATACTTTATGATACCAGCCGTCTAATTAATGGTGGTGAACGGAATTACATCATGGCCACCATTTCTTTATATTTGAGCATCTTTAATATTTTCGTACACCTCCTGCATTTGCTAGGCTCACTAACAGGAAGACAGTAAAGCGGCTACATCGCTCTATCGATGTGTCCGCTTTATTTTTGATAAAGTAGATTAATAGTGAAGCCCCGTTTATTCGGGGCTTTTCATTTATAGCGATAATACTAACGTGAAATTCTCCATAATTATTTATGCAGCCCCCTACTCCTCACAGGCTGCCACATCTGCCTACCATTTTGCTAAGAGCGTTTTGGCCCAGGACCATGAAATTTATCGGCTGTTTTTTTTCAGTGACGGGGTCTATAACGCTAATCGTCTCGCGGTGCCAGCGCAAGATGAGTTTAATGTGCAAAAGGCCTGGGAAAAATTAATTGATGAACATCAGCTCGATTCTATCGTCTGCGTATCCTCTGCGCTGAGGCGCGGCATCGTCGATGCCAGTGAGTCGAATCGGTATGAACTGGAAGCCGTAAGTCTAAGCGACAAATCAACTCTTTCAGGGCTCGGACAATTGGTCGATGCCGGTGTTAATTCAGATCGCATAATCAATTTTGGGTGACAAGTTGAGAGCAAAGACAAACAAAAAACATTTTACATTTCTCACTCGGCGAGCGCCTTATGGGTCGGGTAATGCTCAACTATGTCTCGACATGGTTTTGGCCTGCTCTATATATGACCAGGACGTAAGTTATGTTTTTCTGGAAGACGGAGTGTTCCAGTTATTGAACGATCAGCAGGCAGACTCTATATCTAATAAGACCTTAGGCAAGGCATTGGAAACGCTCGAGCTTTATGGTGTGGAAAAAGTGTATGTCTCCGCCAAATCCATGACGCAACGCGGACTAACTCCAGATGATCTGATATTGCCAGTAGAGCAGATTTCAACGGAAGTACTGTCTCAGTTAATTAATCAATCCAATTGTGTGTTCAATTTATGAGTTGCCTGCATACTATTAATAAAACGTCTTTATTGCATGATATGGATACTTGCATCTCCATCTTAACCCCTGATGACGCAATACTCTTTATTGAAGACGGTGTTTATTGTTGTATTGATGATAATTCAATAAAAGGGGCCGTTCCCGGTTTCAAATTTTACGCACAACTGGAAGATCTCCAGGCAAGAGGGTTAGTTGGTAAAATTCGTTCAGATATTAAATCCGTTAATTATGATGAATTTGTCCAGCTTTGTTGTGCCCATAAAAAAGTAGTCAGCTGGTTCTAACTCACATGGCTAATCGCATACTTGTAGAAGACAGGCAAATTAAACTGGATAAAGATGGGCACCTTAAAAATCTAAGCGATTGGAATGAGGTAATTGCTCAGCATCTCGCTCTGGAAGATGACATACGGCTTTCCTCAGCGCATTGGGAAATAATTAAGCTACTAAGAGGATTTTACCAATACCATCAGGTTGCCCCTGCTACGCGAGCACTGGTAAATTTGGTCAAAAGAGATTTGGGAAAAGACAAAGGACGAAGTATCTATTTGATGCGTTTGTTCAGAAGTAGTCCGGCAAAACTGGCAAATAAAATTGCTGGCCTTCCTAAACCAACGAATTGTATTTAGGCAACACCCTGGGGGCCGACTTCGCTATAACCACGCCAGCTTCTCTCTTAATCTGACCACCTCCCCGATAATTATTATTGTGGGCGCTTTGAACTTCTCAATTTCAACCTGGACTGGCATTGAGCTCAATATCCCGGTTAAAACTCTTTGGGTCGGCGCCGTACCTTGCTGCACAATAGCAATTGGAGTTTCACCGCTCATGCCATGGTTTTGCAGTCGTTCACAAATTGTTTTGAGCCCTGACAATCCCATGTAAAAAACCAAGGTCTGCTGTTCCTTCGCGAGCAAACCCCAATCCATATCAGATTTATGGCCCTTAAGGTGTCCAGTTAAGAATCTCACCGATTGTGAATAGCTGCGATGGGTAAGCGGTATACCAGCGTAAGCAGCACAGCCCGACGCCGCTGTGATCCCAGGCACGACTTGAAAGGATATCTGGTGCTCAGCTAGCTTTTCGATCTCCTCCCCACCCCTGCCGAATATAAACGGGTCACCGCCTTTTAATCGCAGCACACGTTTACCGGCGCTTGCCAGCCTAACCAGCATATCATTAATCGTTTCCTGATCTACAGTGTGGTTTGCCTGCGCCTTGCCGACATATATTTTCTCCGCATCAGCTCTTACCTTAAGCATAATCTGTGCTGATACCAATCGGTCATACAGTACAACGTCGGCTTTCTGCATCAGCCTGAGTGCTTTTAATGTGAGTAAATCTGGATCGCCCGGTCCGGCCCCAACTAAATAAACCTCACCTCGAGCAGAAGTTGCGTTACCAGTTGCCAATTTGCGTTCTATTAACGCAATCGCTTTTTGATTGTTCCCTGAGTAGACCAGCTCGCTAAATTCACTGTCTAACAATTCCTCCCAAAACCGAAGCCGCCGCGACTGATCAGGAACTTTTTGTTTCACCTTCCCACGATACTGCTTGAGAATATTAGCTAGGTTACTGGTACGTGCCGGTACCATCGTTTCAAATTGCTCTTTCAATTTCTTCGCTAGCAGCGGTGACGCCCCACTTGTTGAGATCGCGATAAGCACTGGGTTTCTGTTCACTATTGAAGGCATTATGAAGGTACATAATTCAGGCTGGTCGACAACATTAACAGGCGTTGAATTGGCTTCTGCCACTTTGAATACTTGTTTATTAACTGCTCTGTTATCGGTCGCCGCAATAACGAGTGTTGCACCGTCAAGGGTAGATGGTGAGAAACGGCCCTTGATGAGCTCGCCCTCCTTATCTTTAATCAGTTCCTGCAGTTTTTCCAAGTGATTCTCTGCCACAACACGCAGACGGGCACCGGCAAGTAAAAGCTGGGTTGCTTTCCGATAAGCCACCTCCCCTCCTCCAACTACAACACAAACCCGGCCATTGAGATTAACAAACAGAGGGAAGAAATCCATCAGCGCAAAAACTCCAGGCCGTTCATATAGGATTGTAAGACCCCAGGTATTTTTACTTTTCCTGATTCGGTTTGGAAGTTTTCCATAATCGCCACCAGGGTTCGACCAATAGCAAGACCGGAACCATTTACTGTATGCACCAGTTCGGGTTTCCCAGTAGAAGGATTGCGCCAACGCGCTTGCATACGTCTAGCTTGAAAGTCGGTAAAAGAACTGCAGGAAGAAATCTCTCGATAACAATTTTGTGATGGCAACCACACTTCCAAGTCGTAAGTTTTAGCTGCAGAAAAACCCAAATCACCCCCGCATAATATTACTTTCTTATATGGCAGTTCTAACAGCTGCAATATTTCCTCTGCATGACCGGTTAATGCTTCGAGCGCGGCGGTAGATCCATCGGGTTTAACGATCTGGACCAACTCCACTTTCTCAAACTGATGTTGCCTGATCATACCCTTAGTGTCTTTCCCATAACTCCCTGCTTCGCTGCGGAAGCACGGCGTATGACAGGCGAATTTGAGTGGCAGGGACTCAGCATCGATTATTTCATCACGCACCAAGTTCGTAACTGGCACTTCTGCAGTGGGGATTAGGTAGTACTCGTTGTGACCCTGCAGCTTGAATAAATCATCCTCAAACTTAGGTAGCTGACCGGTACCGCGCAGAGAGTCGCTGTTGACCAGAAAGGGAACATATACCTCTTTGTAGTCATGTTGGCTGGTATGGGTATCCAACATAAACTGTATCAATGCGCGATGTAATCGGGCAATTTTACCGTGCATTATTACAAATCGAGAACCGGTTATTTTACTGGCTGTGGTAAAATCCAGGCCCTCTTCAAGCCCCTCACCGATATCAGTATGATCCAATGCCTGGAAATCAAAGCTGGGCCGAGTTCCCCATTCCAGAACCGTTTTGTTGGCAGTTTCATCATGACCATCAGGCACAGCGCTTTCTGGCACGTTAGGGACACCCATTAAATAGTTGTGCATTTTCTGTTGCAACAACCCCAATTGCTCTTTCTTTTCATCCAGAGCATTTTTTAAATAGTTCATATCTTGCAAGATATCGGAAACATCTTCTCCAGCAGCTTTCGCTTTGCCGATCGATTTAGAACGTGTATTTCTCTCGTTCTGCAGCGTTTCGGTCTCCAGTTGCAATTCCTTGCGCTTACTATCAATCTGCGATAGCCATTCAACATCAAGCTCGAACTTTTTCTTGCGCAATAACTCAGCCAGTTTATCTGGCTCCGAGCGTATCCATTTGGCATCTAACATCGATTCATCCTGTTTGATAAATTAAAACACAACGCGTGCGAGTTGCATTCCACACCAGGCGGCTAGAATGCACACACACACACTGCTGGCCAGGTAAAAAACTGCGGTATTATAATCACCTTGCTGCATTAAAAGAATTGCATCTAAACTAAAAGTGGAGAAAGTAGTCATCGCGCCAAGAAAACCAATGACAATAACCGGTCGCCATTGTTCTGCCAGCTGGACTTTTTCTGCGAACAATATAAAAAACACGCCGATTAAAAATGAGCCTAACAAATTCACAGCGAAGGTTCCCAGCGGAAAACTGGTCTGATTAAATCTTTGTAGGGTTGACGCCAACCAGAAGCGGGAAACCGCACCGGCTGCACCACCACATGCGATTGCAATATAATAGTAAACAGTCATTTAGGCCTTCTTGCTCTTTTCATAGCGTTGCTGGTTGCTTTCAGTATCCAGCTTTCTAAAATTGTCCAACTTTTCCTTTATCCGAATTTCAAGGCCACTTTGCACTGGGTAGTAAAACCGGCTCTGCTTTAACGACTCAGGGAAATAGTTCTCACCCGCTGCAAAGCCGCTGTCTTCATCATGGGCGTATCGATACTCTTCCCCGTGACCTAATTCCTCGGCCAGTGCCGTGCTGGCATTGCGTAAATGTAAAGGCACTTCTTCGCTGCCGGAGGAGGCCACGAGTTGTTGTGCACTGATAAAGGCTTTATACACTGCATTGCTTTTTGGAGCGCAAGCTAGGTAGGCCACCACTTGTGCCAACGCCAGTTCCCCCTCAGGACTACCCAGCCGTGTGTACGTGTCCCAGCCATTTAATGACAACCCCAGCGCCCGAGGATCAGCGTTGCCTATATCCTCGTTCGCTATCCTCACAAGCCGGCGCGCAATATATACCGGATCGCAACCTCCGTCCAACATTCTGCTAAGCCAGTATAATGCAGCGTCAGGCGATGAGCCTCTAACTGATTTATGTAACGCCGATATCTGGTCATAAAAAATATCCCCTCGTTTATCGAAACGCCTGCTGCTTTCTTCCAATACCTGTGCAATTGAGGAATCCGGAATCGTCGAACCACTTTCCCCCTCACTGTCAGCTACGGTGAGATCACTCATGATTTCCAAGTAATTGAGGACCCGCCTGGCATCGCCGTCGCTTGCTCTGGCTAGCACCTCCTTCTGTGCACTGCTGAGTTTTAAGCCCGTGCAACCAAGCCCCAATTTGGAATCATTTAACGCAATGTCGATGAGCTTTATAATCTCCTGCTCAGAGAGCGCGTGCAGTAGATAAATCCGGGCACGGGACAGCAACGCATTGTTTAACTCAAATGCAGGGTTTTCAGTAGTAGCACCAATAAATATCACCGTGCCATTTTCTATATGGGGAAGGAATGCATCCTGCTGGCTTTTGTTAAATCGATGCACCTCATCCACGAACAGTATCGTAGGCTTGGCGCTGATTGATTGATGGTAGCGGGCTCGTTCTATGGTTAGACGAATATCCTTTATCCCGTCAAGAACAGCAGACAAGGATTCGAAATAGCACTCACACTCAGTTGCGATTATTCTGGCCAGCGTAGTTTTGCCAACACCAGGTGGCCCCCAGAGAATCATGGAATGGGGCGAGTCTTTTACGATGGCCTGTTGTAGCGCCTTACCGGGTTCCATCAAGTGGGACTGTCCAATGAAATCGCAGAGATGAGTGGGCCTCATCCTAGATGCTAATGGCTGATAATTATCTTCTGCCGGTTGATTGTCTAAGAGTGGCGTATTCATTTAACGCAGAGTTGTTATTGAGTATAAGAATTATGAATTACTTCAATGCCAGCGGGGGGGGTAAACACAAACACCTCATCAGCAATATTCAGGTTTTTTTCTTGCTCTAAAAAGCGCCACACAGTTTTTTGCCCGTTGGTGCTTTCAATATAGATCATATCCAGATTGCTCGATAGAAAAGTTAAGATAATCTTGCTATACACGCTATTTGCATCGAGTGGAAAAAGATCAAATTCCACTGTACTCTCTTCGCTCGGGTCGCGCATTGCTATTTCATACTCCTGCGCCAAATTTTCCGTTTCACCGTTAAGTAACTGCGCAGCCAATTCTGAGCGCTCGGTGTCCCAGTCTTCGATGACAACCTGCTCGAGATCTGGCTGGTAATTCCATAGTGTCTCGCCATTAGTCACTATCAGTTCAGGAAAAGGTGCTACAGTTTCCCAATAAAACCCATTAGGCCGTTTCATTTTCATCTTGATTTCGCTTTCTTCCAAGATGCCGCCATCAGACTCGATGATCAGCTGAATCACATCCGCAGTAAGTGTATCCATATCCGCTAACAGCGAATCAAGTTGCTGGAGCGCGGAAACCTGAGCCGATACCACCACACAATTGAGGAGGGAGAAGGACAAACCCAATAAAAAAATGAACGAGCGATGGTTAAGCATTTCAAACCTGTGACAGATTTTCAGGAAACTAATCGCGAGGCGGAAGCGGGGCAATTACTTCCCGCGAACCGTTACTACCCATTTCTGATACGACACCGGCCCCTTCCATAGATTCTATCATCCTCGCGGCACGGTTATAACCGATTCTCAACTTTCTCTGAACGGCAGATATAGAGGCTTTCCGGGTTTCGGTGACAAAGCGCACAGCTTCATCGTAAAGCGCATCCTCCTCCTCATCAACTAAGCCGGATTGACCGCGCATATCCATGTCGTCGGCACCTTGAGTAATGGAATCAATGTATACAGGTTCTCCTCGTTGCTTCCAGTCTGCAACGACTCGGTGTACTTCCTCATCACTGACAAAGGCCCCATGCACTCGGGTAGGTACGCCGCCACCCGGCGGTAGAAAAAGCATGTCGCCGTGGCCCAGCAACTGCTCTGCCCCGCCCTCACCTAGAATTGTTCTCGAATCCACCTTTGACTGCACCATGAAGCTCAAACGCGTGGGAACGTTGGCTTTAATAAGCCCGGTTAATACGTCGACAGACGGTCGCTGCGTTGCTAGTATTAAATGTATGCCAGCAGCTCTGGCTTTCTGTGCAATCCGCGCAATTAACTCTTCAACCTTCTTCCCTGCTACCATCATCATGTCAGCTAATTCATCGACAATGACGACAATACTTGGCAGTTCCTCTAGCTCGGGGGCTGACTGCTCCTCCGCTAGCAACATGGGATCAGGCTGCCAGATCGGGTCGAGAAGAGGTTTGCCAATTTTCATGGCTTCGACAATCTTCTTATTGAAGCCTGCCAGGTTCCGAACTCCCAGCATCGACATGAGCTTGTAGCGTCTGTCCATTTCGTTAACGCACCAGCGTAGGCCATTGGCTGCGTCTTTCATATCAGTAATCACCGGAGTTAAAAGGTGCGGAATACCATCATAGACGGACAGTTCCAGCATCTTGGGATCAATCATGATCATCCGCACTTTATCCGGTGTGGATTTAAATAGCAGGCTCAGAATCATGGCGTTAATGCCAACTGACTTGCCGGAGCCTGTGGTCCCAGCTACCAGCAAGTGGGGCATTTTCCCAAGGTCAACGATTACTGGCTTGCCAATAATATCGTAGCCCAGCGCGATACTCAGATTGGAGCTAGACCGATCAAACTCTACTGAAGAGAGGACTTGAGAAAGGTAGATAATATCCCGTGTCTCATTGGGTATTTCTATGCCTATAACCGTTTTCCCGGGAATGACTTCGACTACCCGAACGCTGACCACTGCAAGCGAGCGGGCTAAATCCTTAACTAAATTTGTAATGCGACTAACTTTGATCCCAGGTGCCGGTTGAACTTCAAAGCGGGTGATCACCGGACCAGGGTTTACCGCGCTAACTTCAATCTCAATGCCAAAGTCTTTTAGTTTTAATTCCAAAAGCTTGGACATAGCCTCTAGCGACTCCTTAGAAAATCCTGAATCACCATTATCCTGAGAGGGATCCAGCAGCCCAATTACCGGCAGCTCTTTTACCGATGATGCCTCGAATAGCTTGCCCTGACGTTCTTTCTCTACTCGCTGGCTCTTTTTTAGCTGTTTGCTCGCTGGTTGTTTTATCGTCGGTGGAATCCGCTTTTTCTCTTTTTTGATATGTATATCAAGCACACGTTTGCGCCCTTCTAACCTTTTCTTGGCCAGCATTTCTTGTTTCTTTGTCTCAATCAGTTTCCGTAACTTGATTGCGCTGAGTGACGCCATAGCCAGTGTCCAGGCGCCGATACTGTCGATAAATTGCAGCCAGGAAATCGCAACTGCAACTGTCAAACCAAACAGAAACATAGCAAGAAAAAGCAAGGTACTGCCCAAGCTGGCCAGTATAGGCAGAGTCAGCTCCACTGCAAGCGAACCCACCACCCCCCCTGCCATATAGGGGAGCTGATCGCTGATTTCGAAATGCAGTGTAGCAAGGCCGCAGGCAGCAATTGTCAGCAGCAAAAAGCCGGTGGCCTTGAGAGCAAACATCTGCCAGGAGAATTCTTCTTCTAATTTTGTTTCTTGAAACGAGCTGTATACCTTATAGCCCAAAAAGGCTGGAAACACATAGGCAAGATAACCGAGTAACTGAAATAACACATCAGCTAACCAGGCACCAACGCTACCTACGGCATTGTTAATATCATCACCAGTGCCGGTCGTAGTGAAGCCCGGATCTGAGACCGAATAGGTTGAGAGCGCGATAAGGAGGAAGATGGCGAGCACAAAATAAACGATCAACGTGCCCTCACGCACTAACCGTTGCACAATGGTACTTACGTCAGATTGTTGATTAAGTTGTCTCATGGATACATTTTTCAATTTATTGGTTTATCAGAAGGAAGTTTATCACCAAAATAATGGATAATTTGTTAAAGAGAAGAAAGTATTGAGTGTATAGAAGCGGCATAATTGCTTACTCTGACTTATTGCGTTTTTAAGGACAAAAAATACCCTAGAAATAGATGATTCCCTATTCAGGGTTAGCGGTCCTTCCACGCTAAAATTGAGTAGAATACGGTCTGTAACCATGAAACTTCATCCGGTGTTACCACTTAGGCAATGCCGATCAAATAATTTCTTATCTGGAAGTATGTTATGACAGAAGTAATTCACCACCGATTAATCGTTCTGGGCTCAGGCCCGGCTGGCTATACGGCTGCAGTTTATGCCGCTAGGGCTAACTTAGATCCGGTTGTCATCACCGGACTGATACAGGGCGGTCAACTAACAACCACGACTGACGTAGATAACTGGCCAGGAGATATTGATGGGTTGCAGGGGCCTGATCTTATGGAGCGCATGAAAAATCATGCAGAACGATTTGATACAAAGCTGATTTTTGATCATATCAATAAGGTTGACCTTAAAAATCGCCCCTTCAAACTGGAAGGCGACAGTGGCACCTATAGTTGCGATGCACTGATTATAGCAACCGGAGCCTCCGCGCAATATCTTGGCCTTGAATCCGAGACCGCTTTTATGGGCAAAGGGGTCAGTGCATGCGCTACCTGTGATGGTTTTTTCTATCGCGATAAACCAGTGGCTGTCATTGGTGGTGGTAACACGGCGGTTGAAGAGGCACTGTATCTGTCGAACATTTGCTCTCACGTCACGCTGGTGCATAGGCGTGACTCACTGCGCGCTGAAAAAATGCTGCAGACAAAGTTGTTTGATAAAGTGGAGGAAGGCAAGGTGACCCTGACATGGGATCATGTTCTCGATGAAGTGTTGGGGGATAATATGGGAGTAACGGGAGTTAATATTAGTCATGCCAGCAGCGGGAAAATGGTCAAGCTTGATGTTGATGGCGTGTTTATAGCTATTGGCCACCTCCCTAATTCGGAGATATTTCAGGACCAGCTGAAAATGAAAAATGGCTATGTAGTGGTAAATACAGGTCTTGGTGGAAATGCCACTCAAACCAGCGTGCCGGGGATTTTCGCTGCCGGTGATATAGCCGACCAAGTATATCGGCAAGCAGTAACCAGTGCGGGTTTTGGTTGTATGGCGGCACTGGATGCTGAAAAGTTTTTGGATTCCTAGCCGCGGCCTAGCAACTAAATATGTCGATTCCCCTACTTGAGCAAAATAGTCTAAAGTTTCCGCCCGTGCAAACGGCTCTTTTAGAACCGAACGGCTTATTGGCTGCAGGGGGTGATTTAAGCCCTGAGCGACTTGTAGAAGCATATAGGTCGGGCATTTTTCCCTGGTTCGAGGCAGGGCAGCCAATACTCTGGTGGTCGCCTGACCCGCGCATGGTGTTAGTGCCCGATCAGCTGGTCATATCCACCACCCTTAAGAAATTGATGCGTCGGCAGAGTTACACGCTCACTTTCGACCAGGGTTTCGAGGCCGTCATTAAGAAATGTGCTGAGGTTCGGCGCGACGAGGCAGGCACCTGGATTACCGAATCCATGCAAGCCGGTTATTGTGAATTATTCGAGCGCAACATTGCCCATTCAGTGGAAGTGTGGCGTGATTCTGTACTAGTTGGTGGTTTGTACGGAATCGCTATTGGCCGGGTTTTTTTTGGCGAATCGATGTTCAATCGCGAGGATAATACCTCGAAATTGGCTTTAGTTAATTTAGTTAAACATTTGCAACATTGGGGTTATCAGTTGATTGATTGTCAGGTTAGCAGCAATCATCTCTTCTCATTAGGTGCACGGGAAATACCACGATCGCAGTTCCTTAAAGAATTGCAGGATAATTTGGATAAACCGGGTAACATGGGCAGGTGGCAATTAGAACTGGACTTGGGGAAACAATGAGCTCTGACCCTAAAATAAGTACATCCATTCGCCTGTATCGCACAACACCTCATCCATGCAGTTACAAGGATGAACAGCAATCGACAACGGTTTTTGTTGATCCAGAGTTAACCATAACCCAGGCACTGAACACAAAACTAAGTAGTCTTGGCTATCGACGCAGCGGTGCTTACCTCTATCGGCCAGATTGCACCTATTGCGATGCCTGCATTTCCTGCCGCGTCCAGGTCAATGAATTTCAGCCAAGACGGAGTCAGAAAAAAACCCTACGACTGAATCAGGATTTATGGGTTGAAGAATCCGTAGAATTAAATGACAGGGAGTCTTTTGATTTATACTGCCGTTATATCAATACCCGACATAGGGATGGGGATATGTTCCCAGCGACCCAAGAGCAGTTTCAGGCTTTCATCGCCACTAAAACTGATGATACTCGATTTTATAAGTTTTACGCTGATGACAAGCTGGTAGCGGTCAGCGTGACGGATATTTTGCTAAATGGTTTGTCAGCCGTATACACATTCTTCGATCCAACTGCTTCAAAACGCTCACTGGGTAGTTACATCATCCTTTGGCAAATAGAGAAATCCCTTCAACTAGATTTGCCCTATCTTTATCTCGGATATTGGATAAACAACTGCCAGAAAATGAATTACAAAAATAAATACCGCCCAATACAATTACTGATCGCTGGGAAGTGGGTACTCCTTAAATAGGACCGACCGATTGCAGCCTTTGCTTATCTTGCAAAAATCGGGCACAATCCGCCGTTTCTTAATGACGCAATGTCTCGTAAAGGATAGCCAATGGCTAAAGAAGATCAGATTGAAATGGAAGGAGAAGTCGTTGATACCCTTCCCAATACTATGTTTAGAGTAAAGCTCGAGAATGGGCACATCGTAACTGCACATATTTCAGGCAAGATGCGGAAAAACTACATTCGTATTTTAACTGGAGATCAAGTACGCGTAGAGTTAACTCCCTATGATCTCACTAAGGGACGAATCACCTACCGAGCCAGGTAGAATTACTAATCGATTTCTCGATAGGACCTAAGGCCTCACCTGGCTTAATTCTTTCTTTTCTTTTTCCTTGCTCTTGCGGCCTTTAACTTCCAGCGAAATCTCCCCACCTTCTAGCGATACGTAGACATCACCACCATTCTCAGACAATTTACCAAACAATATGTCTTCAGCTATTTCTTTCTTAAGCTTTTCTTGGATTAATCTGGCCATAGGTCTTGCACCCAT
>CAVOCG010000051.1:0-16424 GCA_963694095.1 Gammaproteobacteria bacterium | reverse complement strand
TGCTAATACCGGTATTGGCCTATGGACTCTATAACCAATGGGGTTATATAGGGGATGTTGAACTGATGGGTTTATTCGAAAGAACAGCCAGCAACGCAGATGATCCCCAAGAAGCGCAAGCGCTTATAATCGCATTGGGTGGAGTGGTGCAGGCAGACGAAGAGAATAATTGGGCCTGGTACTTTCTGGGCAGGAACTTTACTGTGATTGGGATGTATGACGAAGCAGAAATTGCATACGAGCGCGCGAGCAACCTGATGGAAGACACTGGAGATAGAGCAGTGATTTTGGGTCAGTATGCACAGATAAAATATATTAATGCAGGTGGTGAAATTACGCCGGAAGTTAATGCCATAATTGAACAGGCCAGAGCCATCATGCCCAATGAGCTTTCGGTTATACAACTGTTAGCGTTGGATGCAGAACAACGGGAAGACTATTCCGCAGCGATCGCAAATTGGCGGCTGTTAATACAGGCCAACCCCAATTCGCAGCAGGCGAATGAGCTAAGGGCAAATATTACCGAGGCTCAGCGCCTGCTCTCTGGAACAACGCCGGATATTGATTCTGGCCCGGCGATTGATGTGCAGGTCACTTTAGGTGAGGGTTTGCAGATACCGTCTGAAACACGCGTATTTATTGCTGCCCGCAATGCGGCAAGCGAAGGGCTGCCGCCCGTGGCAGCAATTGACCTTACGGTTGGAGACTTGCCCATAACAATTCGATTAGATAATTCATCGTCGCCTTTGCCTCAGTTTAATTTTTCTTCCGCTGAATCGGTATTTATCTCTGCCCTAGTTTCATTCTCAGGTGCGGCAAACCCGCAGTCAGGAGATTACCGTGTGGTATCGGAAAGTTTTTCCCACAATGACCAGCACGTTGTTATCGAGTTAAGTATTTCGGAACGATTACCTTAAGTACCTGTTCATTTATTTTTCACTATCCCGACTTTGATCAAATGTACTGGACCGAGTTTCTAACCCTAGCCATCGCCCACCTCTTTGCGGTGGCCTCACCGGGCCCAGATTTTGCGATAGTTGTGCGCCAATGTGTGACAAAGGGCACCAGGACTGGCCTATGGACCAGTTTTGGGGTTGGTTCCGGTATACTTTTACACGTGGCATACTCGATATTGGGTGTGGCAGTGTTCTTGTCCCAATCCCCGGTTCTCTTCGAGGCAATGAGATTGATTGCCGCGGGCTATTTAGTTTATTTGGGTTTGCGGTCGATAAGAGTGTCATTTCTACCGCATACAATAAGGTTTGAGCGGTCGAATTCCTGCAGATTGGAAGCACGGCAAGCTTTTATACAGGGATTTATTACCAATGGTCTCAACCCGAAGGCCACGTTATTTTTTCTGGCTCTATTTACTGTTGTAATAAGCGCAGAGACGCCGTTAGTAATTCAGATGATCTATGGTATTTATTTGGCGCTGGCTACTTTTACCTGGTTTGCTTTGCTGAGTATGGTTTTAGGGCAAAGTGCGGTGCGAGAGTTTATATTGAAGGCCGGCAAGTGGGTTGAGCGGGGCATGGGGATTGTGTTAATTCTCATTGCGATTCAGATCGGAATTAGTTTTTAGTTATTTGGTTTTTAGCGGGTAAGCCACATTAAGAGCCGGGAGAGTGGTATTATTGCGCTAGCAGCTTGGTTGCTTTGCGGACACGTTTGTCGCGGGGGCAGCGCGGAGAAAATATGTTAACGCAAAGAGTACAAGGAAAACCGTATCTGCGCTATATTTGGCGACGGAGAGAATAAATATGACCACGAAATTACAGGAAAATAGCTTAATCGACAAATTTGGCCGACGTGTGGATTACATTCGCTTGTCTGTCACTGATCGCTGTGACTTCCGTTGTGTCTATTGTATGACGGAAGATATGACTTTCCTACCTCGTGATCAGGTTCTGTCTCTGGAAGAGCTGTTCACGGTAGCACAGGCATTCACCGAGCTTGGTGTGAAGAAGATTCGGCTGACCGGTGGCGAGCCCATGGTGCGTAACGATGTGATGTCCCTAGTCGAGAAAATGGGTGCCCTGCCGGGTTTGGAGGAGCTATTGCTTACCACCAATGGCGCTCAACTGGATAAGTATGCCGCTCATTTAAAAGCGGCAGGGGTAAATCGTATCAATATAAGTATCGATAGCCTAGACGCAGAGCGATTCAAGAAAATTTCCCGAGTTGGCAAGTTAGGGAAGGTGCTTGCGGGAATTGAGGCAGCGTGCGCGGCCGGCTTTGACCGTATACGGCTGAATGCGGTTATTATGCGTGGTTATAACGACGATGAAGTACTCGATCTCACTGATTATGCGCTTGGGCGCGGAATTGATATCGCATTCATTGAGGAAATGCCCCTTGGTGAAACATCTCATCATAATAGGGAAGAGACCACTTGCAATAACGATTGGGTGCGGAATGTAATCGAGCAAAAATATGAACTGATGAGCACTGCTTCCAGAACGGCTGGCCCCTCTAAGTATTTTCAGATAGCTGGCCAAACTAGTAGAATTGGTTTTATCTCTCCAGTTAGTCACAATTTCTGTGAGGACTGTAATCGGGTGCGTATCACTGTGGAGGGAAGGTTGTTACTGTGTCTGGGCAATGAGCACTCGATCGATCTTAGGGCTATATTGCGTGATAAAAACTCAGGGCAGACTGAGCTGAAACAGGCGATTATCGATTCCATGGAAATCAAACCGGAACGTCATTATTTCTACGATAAAGAACACCCGCAACCAATTCGATTAATGAATATGACGGGTGGTTGATTGGATTATGACTGGGCACAAAATCCTATCTATAGCCGTGATCACGGTTTCCGACACCCGAACCGATGCAACCGACAAGTCAGGTAATGTGCTGGTGCAGAATCTCACGCAGGCCGGCCATAAACTGCATTCTAAAATAATAATAAAAGATGATGTTTATCAACTGCGTGCGAGCGTATCTGCCCATATCGCAGATGCGGCAATTAACGCTGTATTGCTGACAGGAGGCACGGGGTTTACTACACGTGATAACACCTACCGTGCGATTTCTCCGCTACTTGAAATGGATATAGATGGTTTTGGCGAATTGTTCCGCCAGCTATCCTTTGATGAAATTGGTAGCTCAACAATTCAGTCACGGGCTTTTGCAGGCCTTACTAATAATACGATCATATTTTGCTTGCCGGGTTCACCTGGCGCCTGCGCCACAGGGTGGGATAAAATTATTGCCCATCAATTGGACAGCACACACAAGCCCTGCAATTTTTCAGATAAGCTGTAAAACCCACCTGGCAGGAAGCTTGCTCACTGTGCTATTTTTTTTGCAGTTTGAAGTGTTTGTACTTTGCGTTGAGGATGCTAAGGTGGGGTTTTAAAGCTAAGTAAACAAAACACCAGCCTGATCATTGAATGATAGAAAAGCTGGTGTTTAATTGGTGCTCGTAGTTGAAGGACTTCGCATAATGCCCCCTTCTGGTAGGCTGGTTTAAACGGACGCATACATGATGGCTACCGGTACAGCGAGTGCGGCTAAAACCACAACAATGCTCACCAGGGTTGCTTCAATAATAGGCCGTACTTTAACTAGTGCCTTACTCATTGCTATCTCCTTGTTTAAGTTAATGGAAAGGTTTGTTCTCATCTCTCAATGATGGCGCGAATAGTAACACATAATGTCCTATAAAGTAACATAAATACTCAAAATAATTAGATAATGCGTTATAATGTGAAAAACTGTAACACATGGCTGAGGATGGTGAGTGCAAAAACCAGAGTTGCCGGGTTAACCCGCCGGCCCATTATCAGCTAAGATAGGGGCATGAATACTAGAGCTCAATTGCAATCCAGCCTGGCTGATAAACGGGTCGCAGTTCCGGAAAGTAGGCAGCTGGATATATTGGCGGATTTATTTGAGCGCCGCGGAGCCCATGTGGTCCGAGTCCCTCTGGTTCTAATATTGGATGCGCCAAACCCCGAGCCCATTGTGCGGTGGATTGAACAATTTGCCGACTCCCCCCCAGATTATCTCATTTTGCTGACTGGAGAGGGTTTGCGCCGCCTAGTGAAGCTAGCTGAGAAGCACAATCTGCTGGATGATTTTCAATCTGCCCTGTCTAGTGTAGAGAAAATCTGCCGCGGCCCCAAACCAGGCCGAGTATTGAAGGGCTTAGGTCTGAAAGCTGATAGATTGGGGGTAACGCCCACTACTGAGGGAATTATAGAGACGCTGGCAGCACTTCCCATAGAAGGAAAGCGCATTGGTCTTCAGTTGTATGGAGAGGAACCGAATTTGCTACTGCAGGATTATCTTGCCGGGCGCAACGTTGCCGTGCTACCGGTGGCTCCCTATGTATATGCGCCGAATAGCGATAATGAGCGAGTGCAGGAGTTTATAGAGGAATTAGCCCAAGGCTCTATCGATATTGTTACCTTTACAAGTCAACCCCAATTTAAGCGATTGCTCTCGGTGGCCCGGCAGCAAAATTTGGAAGCACAATTGTTTTCAGGTTTGCGCCTAGTCAAGATAGCTGTAGTTGGTCCATTAATTCGCGATCAACTGCAGAGTCACGGATTGGAAGTGAGCGTTATGCCGGAGAAAGCATTCTTCATGAAACCCATGGTAAGGGAAATTGAAAAGATGTTGACTGCTGGTGGATTATAAGAGCAGTGCATGGATATCTTTGTGAAAAAGTCGCAGTCGTAAGGTGAACTTACTGCCTAGATTATTAAAGGAGATTGGATAGCCTATATGCGGATCATGACGCTCAACTGCAATGGGATTCGGGCAGCTGCTCGTAAGGGCTTTTTTGAGTGGCTAAAAAGCTGCAATGTTGATGTGGTTTGTTTGCAAGAAACCAAGGCGCAAATAGATCAGCTCGGTGATCCAATATTTCACCCAACCGGTTTTCATTGTTTCTACTTTGATGCGATTAAAAAAGGCTATTCCGGTACTGCGATCTATTGCCGTGCCGAGCCGGATCAGATTTCGAGAGGTTTGGGCTGGCAAATTGCCGATGAGGAGGGGCGCTATATACAGGCTGATATTGGGAAACTGAGTATTGCTTCTTTGTATTTGCCCTCAGGTTCGAGTGGAGAAGAGCGGCAGCTACGAAAATTTTCTTTCATGGATGACTTTATGAGGCACATGGAAAAGCAGCGTAGGGATGACCGGGAATACATCATCTGTGGTGACTGGAATATTTGCCACAAACAGATAGATCTAAAAAACTGGCGACCTAATCAAAAGAATTCTGGGTTCTTGCCCGAAGAGCGTCAATGGCTGGATAAGCTATACGAGGAAGTAGGCTATGTGGATGCATTTCGTGAGGTAAACCAGGAGGCAGATCAGTACAGCTGGTGGTCTAACAGGGGGCAGGCGCGGGCTAATAATGTAGGATGGCGACTGGATTATCAGGTGATTACACCAGAGCTGCGTGAGAATGTGGTAGCAACAGAAATATACACCGAACAGAATTTTTCAGATCATGCGCCGGTGATAGTGGAGTATAATTTATAAATCACTCTTAGTCGGAAATGGTTTTTGGAGTAAACTAACGACATGATAAAAATACAGCAAATAAAGTTATTTAAAATTGGCTTCATTGGATTTATTCTATTTGCCTCAAGCCTCAGTATGGCGCAAGCACTGGTTGCAGTCATCGCTACCAATAAAGGCGAAATTCAGGTTGAACTAAATGAACGGGCGGCACCGACTACGGTTGCTAATTTTGTCAATCTTGCTTTGCGCGGATACTATGATGGGCTGTTGTTCCATAGAGTGGTAAATAATTTTATGATTCAGGGAGGAGATCCTTTGGGCAATGGGTCTGGTGGTCCGGGTTACAGATTTCGCGGTGAACTAGTGCTAAAACACAATAAGCCTGGCATTTTATCTATGGCAAACTCAGGTCCAGGGACCGACGGCAGTCAATTTTTTCTGACCCGCATTGCTACGCCTCAGCTAGACGGTTTGCACTCCGTGTTTGGCAAGGTGATTTTCGGCATGCCTACTGTGTATAAAATTGAACGTCAGGATGTGATAAACAGTATTACTATTACGGGTGACGCCTCAGCAATACTCACTCGCCGAAAAGAACAACTGGAAGAATGGAATCAGATCCTAGATGAGAATTTCCCCAAATTGGGGGATGCACCGCCAATTCAGTAGCGGGTCAGAGCTGTGAGACGTTTTTATAAATCGAAGTTGGGCTAATTAGAGGTGAGTTACTTTGTGAAGGTTATGGTAAAACCTTTTTAAACGGTTTTACTGAGACTGCTTTATAGACCCCAGCCGCCACATAGGGGTCCGCATTTGCCCATGCTTTTGCTTGCTCCAGGTTATCAAATGCCGCCACTACCAAACTGCCACTAAACCCCGCCTCGCCCGGATCATCGCTATCAACTGCTGGGTGAGGGCCTGCTATTAAAAGCCTGCCCTGATCGGCCAAATTATTAAGCCGACTCAGATGGCTTGTTCTAATAGATTTGCGTTTGTTTAAACTATCTTCTACGTCTTCACTGATGATGGCGTAATACATGAGCTTTTCCTGTACGTTCTTATTTTCTTTAGCGAGTAGTTTAATGTCAATTCTTGTCGGCTTATGGAAATTCTTTGCTGTTATCGGTACTCGTTTCGTCTTCTTCCAGTTTTATGTATTTGGCAAGCACCGGCATGGTTCCACCAAGCACAAAGGCGAAGGTTAATATCAAATTTCCGAAGACTTTAAATTGGATCCATAAGGGTTCTGAAAGTGTAAATGCGACCGTCAGATTTACGGTACCAAGTACAATAAAAAAAACAATCCAGATTTTGTTAAGTCGGAGCCAGACCTCCTTCGGCGCTTTAACGGCATGCCCCATCATATGTTCTATTGCTGGTTTTTCCCCGAAGTACATTGATCCGAAAAAGACACAGGCAAAAAGCCAGTTCGCGATGGGTGCCTTCCATTTAAGGAACGCAATATCGCGAAATATAATAGTAGGAACACAGAATAGAATGACTACTATCAGGGTTATCCACTGAAATTTATCCAGTTTTTTCTGAGCTATGAGCAAGCTGCCATAGACAAGAATGGAAGCACCCAGTAGAAACTCTGCAGCGCTGAATATACCGCCTACACCATGCTGGTATCCGGCAATACTCACAACTCGCTCATCTAGAGCCCAAACACTAAAAAATACGAGTAGTGGTATGTAATCAATAAATTGTTTCATAGTGCTGTCTGCCGCTTTTCCTAGTGAGTATTGAATACGTCGTCGAAATGACGCAGGTGCATCTTAATCGATTTGCTAAAAAGAGTCTGCTTTTGCAGGCCAATGTAATAGAATCCCAATATTTTTGGACTTTGGGAGGATCTGGACTTATCCACTTTCTCCCAGTTTAGGTGAACTTCTGCTGGGGCCCCATTTATCATGAGTGAATATTTGCAGGTTCACCGGGTGAATCCTGAACCCCGTATTGTAAAACAGGCAGTCAATGTGCTGTTACAAGGGGGGGTTATAGTCTATCCAACGGATTCCACCTATGCGCTGGGTTGTCATATTGGAGATAAGGCTGCGTTGGAGCGTATTCGCCGTATTCGTCGCCTGGACAGCAAACACAATTTTACTCTGGTGTGCAGTGACCTTTCATCGCTGGCAAGTTATGCCAAGGTGCAAAATAGCGCTTATCGAATATTGAAAGCCTACACGCCGGGACCGTATACTTTTATTTTGAAGGCAACCCCGGAGGTGCCCAAAAGGTTGATGCACCCCAAGCGTAAAACGATAGGGATACGAGTGCCGGAAAACAAGGTGGCACAGGCTATTTTGGCTACTTTAGGCGAGCCGATCATGAGTGCTAGCCTAATACTTCCCGATGAAGAGGAGCGGCTGGTTGACCCTTACGAGATTCGCATCAAGATGGGTAAACTTGTTGATCTTATCGTCGATGGTGGGGTGTGTGGTCTGGACCCTACAACCATGGTGGACTTGGTCGCTGGTGTGCCAGAACTGCTGCGGGTGGGCAAGGGAGATCCTGAGCCATTTCAATAGGAAAGAGAGTGAAGAAAGGCACTTCTGATTAATGGTACCTGGTATTTTGCAATTAAGACGCCCGAGTAACGACCGCGTGGATCGGCATAATGAAAATGCAATCTGCACCGATAAATATTTAACAGAGTTCTAGGAGAGTAAGTTGTCCAGCGTCGATTCGCAGCAGCGTGTTTTATCCGGAATGCGCCCCACCGGGCGTCTACATTTGGGACATTTGCATGGAGTATTGAAAAATTGGGTTCAGTTGCAGCATGAATATGACTGTTTCTTTTTTGTCGCAGATTGGCATGCGTTAACTACCCATTACGACAGTCCTTTGGCTCTGGAAGACCATGCTCTGGATATGGTCATAGATTGGTTGGCATGCGGTGTCAACCCCGGGTCAGCTTCACTGTTTGTCCAGTCTAAAGTGCCCGAGCACGCTGAGTTGCACTTGCTTCTTTCTATGATGACCCCTCTGGGTTGGCTGGAACGTGTTCCCAGTTACAAAGATCAACAGGAAAAGCTGAAAGAGAGAGATCTGGATACTTATGGATTCTTGGGATACCCGCTATTGCAAGCAGCTGATATTTTGATTTATCGGGCAGGCTTTGTCCCGGTTGGGGCAGACCAAGTTGCTCATGTCGAATTGACCAGGGAAGTGGCGCGACGCTTTAATCATATTTATGGTCGCGAACCGGGTTTTGAGGAAAATGCCCAGGCTGCAATTCGCAAAATGGGCAAGAAGGCAGCGAGGCTTTATTCCAATTTGCGCAAGGCCTATCAGGAGCAGGGGGATCATGATGCCCTGGAGACTGCTCAAGCCCTACTTAAGGAGCAACAAAATATCACTATTGGTGATCGTGAAAGACTATTTGGTTATCTGGAGGGCAGCGGCAAGATGATTCTTGCGGAGCCCCAGTCACTGCTGACCAAGGCATCTAAAATGCCGGGACTTGATGGCCAAAAAATGTCCAAATCCTATGACAATACCATTAGCTTGAGAGAGCCTCTCGATCAGGTGGAGAAGAAAATCAGTACCATGCCTACAGATCCAGCCAGAGTGAGATTAAAAGATGCTGGTGACCCCAATAAATGCCCTGTTTGGAAACTGCACCAAACCTATTCTGACGATAAAACCAGAAACTGGGTAATGGACGGATGCACGAGTGCCGGTATTGGCTGCCTTGAATGCAAAAAGCCGATAGTTGAAGCAATTATTATGGAATTAGAACCGATTCAAAAGGAAGCTGCTCAGTATTTGAAAGACCCGGATATCGTGAAATCGATTATCGCTGAAGGCTGTGATACAGCTCGGGATAATGCCCGAGAAACTCTACAGGAAGTGCGCGAGGCCATGGGCCTGGGTCAATAGTAGTTTTTTAGCCTCTGGGTTGGGGCTTTGGAGTGGGCTTTTTATACCCGTTTGATGTTAAAATTTCAGCACTAAAATAACAGAGCAGAGCTTAAGATTGACAGTGTCCAACGAAAAATCAGACAACGTGGAACCAAGCCTTCACCTCGTCGCTGTGAATGAGGAAACTGGTGGCCGCCAGCAGGAATTGCCTTTTGCCTATGTGGATGGGGAGGCAGTTACCGAGGTACCCAAGGACCTTTACATTCCCCCCGATGCGCTGGAGATATTTCTCGAAGCGTTTGAAGGGCCGTTAGATTTATTGTTGTATCTTATTAAACGCCAGAATATCGACATTCTGCAAATCAATGTGGCTGATATCACGGACCAATATATGTCCTATGTTGATCTGATGGAGGCGCATCAGTTTGAGTTGGCTGCGGAATATTTGGTAATGGCAGCAATGCTAGCTGAGATCAAATCCAGAATTCTCTTACCAAGGCAAGAAGATGAGACCGCAGAGGAAGGCGATCCCAGAATGGAGCTTATCCGTCGGTTGCAGGAATACGAGTGCTTCAAAAAGGCAGCACAGGATATTGATGAAATTCAACGCATGGACAGGGATTTGTATCGTGCCAACGCAAAAATTCCCGAAATTGAGCGAATTACCCCTGAGCCCGAGGTGGAATTACAGCAACTTCTGCTTTGCTTGGCCGGGGTTTTGAAAAGAATTAATAATTTTGAGCATCATCATATTCAGAGGGAGACCCTTTCCACACGGGAGAAAATGTCTGAAATACTGGTGCGCATAACCACTCAAAAGTTCGTGCCGATGGTTTCTTTGTTAATGCGAGCCGAAGGTAGATTGGGTGTGGTGGTTACATTTTTGGCGGTGATGGAATTGTTGAAGGATTCACTGGTGGAAATAGTACAAACGGAGCCGTTTGGTCCTATTCATTTAAAGGCGAGAAGTTGAACGGATGTCTGGGCACCTGCACGCCCTAGGCCATGCAGAAATGATATGCCGTTGTCCAGAGGTACCTTAGGGTAAAGTGAAGTAATGAGTGATGTAGATAACAAAATTAAGATTATTATAGAGGGACTGTTGCTGGCGGCTGGAAGACCACTGAATCTGGATGGTATCGCCCGAATATTTGCCGAGGGTGAGAGACCAGATCGGCAGGAACTAAAATCAGTTATGGAAAGTATAGCGGAAGATTGCAAAGACCGGGGCTACGAATTGAAAGAGGTCGCTTCCGGCTATCGATTTCAAGTAAGACAAGAATTAAGCGAATGGATAGCGAAGCTTTGGGATGAACGACCACCTAGGTATACGAGAGCGTTATTGGAGACGCTATCCTTGATTGCCTACCGCCAGCCAATTACCCGCGGTGATATTGAAGGAATTAGGGGGGTCGCTGTCAGTTCGAATATCATCAGAACACTACTCGACCGCGAATGGGTGCGAGTGGTAGGGCATCGTGACGTACCGGGTCGGCCCGCCATGTTTGCCACAACGAAGCAATTTCTGGATTACTTTAATCTGAAATCCTTGCAGGATCTGCCACCTCTGTCTGATATAAAGGATTTGAGTAATCTGAACGCAGAACTGGACCTGGATGATGATATGGCTGGTAGCAGGGTGCTAGAATTGCCAGAAAATCTTATTGATGAGAATGCCTTTGAATCTGTGGGAGAAGACCAGCTCCTGGCTGAGGCAGAAGCTATCGAGTTATCTAAAAAGCCATTGGATGAAATCCTGAATCTGGATAATGGCAAAGACAAAGACAAATCAGCTCTTGTCGACCTAAATCCTGTTATGGATGTGAAAGACGGTGCAATGCAGTTTAGTTTGGAAGAAGATCCGGAAGAGGCTGAATAACCAGCTCGACTATTCGATACTCGTTGTATATTAATCCCTTTGAGATCCACCAGTAACCAATATTATTGAATTCAAAATGACTGAAAAGTTACAAAAAGTACTCGGGCGAGCAGGATTTGGGTCTCGTCGTGAAATGGAAGAGTGGATTATCAAAGGCCGAGTCAAGGTTAATGGCAAAGTGGCTACCATTGGCGATCGTATTACTGATGCAGACAAGGTGGTTGTCGATGGCAAAAAAATGGCACCACAAAAGCAGGGTAAGGAAGCGCGCCGCGTGTTGCTCTACAACAAACCGGAAAATGAGATTTGCACGCGCAAAGACCCAGAAGGCCGACGCACCGTATTTGATAAACTCCCACCAATAAAGCATGGCAGGTGGATAGTAGTGGGGCGTTTGGATTTCAATACAAGTGGGTTGCTGCTATTTACAACAGATGGTGAGCTCGCCAACCAACTGATGCATCCCAGTTCCCAGATTGAACGTGAATACGCGGTTCGGGTAATGGGTGATGTGACGCCGGAAATGGTGAAGAAAATGCACGATGGGGTGGTTGTTGACGGTCATCTATGTTGCTTTACTGACATACAGTATTTTGCGGGTGATGGTGCGAATCAGTGGTACCACATAGTAATAATGGAAGGACGTAATCGAGAAGTTCGCAGGTTGTGGGAATCCCAGGGTGTTAAAGTGAGCAGGTTAAAACGGGTCCGTTTTGGTCCCATTTTTATTCCAAGTACGGTCACCAGAGGCAAATATCAGGAATTATCCAAAACCGAGATCAATAAACTACTCAAGGCGACGGAAAGCAAACCAAAGTGACTAATCAGAACCCCTGGTTGCCCTAACTACTTGCTTCAAAACCCCTCACATTGATTGCCTGACCGTGTAAACCCTTCCCATCAGGCCCCATGACATACAGATACACCGGCATCAAGGATTTCGGCTCAGGCTGAGTGATGGGGTCTTCTGCCGGATAGGCTGACTTACGCATTCCTGTTCGAGTACCGCCCGGATTGATACTATTGACTCTGACCGAACTGGTGTCCTGTAATTCATCGGCGAGTGTTTGCATTAACCCTTCCACCGCAAATTTCGACACCCCATAGCCCCCCCAATACGCGCGACCTTGCCTGCCCACACTCGAAGCGGTGAAAAGTAAGCGCCCGTCCTCGGCTCGGCTTAGAGCAGGTAGCAGTGCTTTGGTGAGCATGAATGCCGCATTGACATTCACCTGCATTAAATCTTGCCATTCCTGTTCCGGGTAAAACTCGATGGGGTTACGTGTTCCCAGTAGTGCCGCGTTGTGTATCAGGCCATCCAGCGCTTCGAATTGTTCGTCTATTGAATTTGCCAAAATTTTGAAATCCTCGCTACCAGCAGTGCGCAGGTCGAGGGGCTGGATAATTACTTTGCCGGGATGCTTCGCTTCAATTTCATCGTAAACCTGTTCCAGCTTTTCCTGGGTACGGCTGACCAGAATAACAGTAGCGCCATAGTCGGCAAAAAAATTTGCGCAGACGCGGCCGATTCCATCGCTGGCACCAGTAATCATTATGGTTTTTTTTTCTAGTAGGTTCTGGGGTGGGTTGTAGTCAAACATTGATCAAAAGTTCCTCAGGCAAACTTCAGCATATTAAGCAGGGCCTCGGCTTGCTCGGCAGATTGCAGTATAAAATCAGCATTCCATTCGTCGACTCGAGCATCTATTGCCAGGTAGCCATAGCTTGCGGCAATGGCAATTACATCGGCATTTTTCGCAGCTTGCATATCACGAATATGATCCCCGATATAAACTGTTCGTTCGGTGTCGCAACCCAATTTCTCACAGGCTAGCAAAATGGCTTCTGGGTTGGGTTTTTTGTGTGTCACATGTTCAGGGCAGAGTAGTACTTGGCACCGGTGCAGTAGTTCCAGTTTGTCCAGTAACAGGCGACTGTATTTTTCCGGTTTGTTAGTGACAATACCCCAGGGGATGTTGCTGTTCTCAAGGCTAGTTAACAATTCGAGAATGCCCGCGTAAGGTTTGGCTTCAGTTTGTTGGAGTTGCTCGAAATAGAGATCCAGTAACCGCTGATTTAAACTATCGAAATCTTGGTGTTGTTCATCGATGTCAAAGGCCAGACTGACCAGAGCTCGCGCGCCATCGGACACCGTTTGACAAATCAATGCAGAAGAAATGCTGTCTTTACCGTTTTCCTCCAACAATTGATTAACTACCTTGACAAAATCGGGCGCGGTATCGAGAAGTGTGCCGTCTAAATCGAATAAGACGCATTCAATAGAAGTGGATAATGTTGACATGAATTGGTTAATCCGGTTTTTTATAAAGAGCTAAGTAATTTACATCAAGGTTTTCTAGAAGGAAGTATTTTTTGGTTAGGGGATTATAGCTCATACCTATTTGTTCCTGCAGTTGCAGACCTGCCTCGCGGCACCATCCAGCCAATTCCGAAGGTCGGATAAACTTAGCGTAATCATGGGTGCCTTTGGGCAGCAAGTTCAACAAATATTCTGCACCAAGCACGGCGAACAAGTAAGATTTTGGGTTTCTATTAATGGTGGAGAAGAAAATTAATCCACCAGGCTTTGCTAGCTGGAAGCAGGCCTTGACTACGGACTCAGGGCTTGGCACATGCTCAAGCATTTCGAGGCAGGTGACAACGTCAAATTTCCCAGTTTGTTGCTGGGCAAGTTGCTCTGCGGAAATTTTTTGGTAATCAATTTCTAGATTGCTTTCAAGTTGGTGCAATTTGGCAACTGACAATGATGCCTCTCCGAGGTCAATAGCGGTCACTTCGGCACCGTGGTGAGCCATTGCTTCTGCCAGGATGCCACCACCACAACCAACATCTACAACTTTTTTTCCAGCCAGGTTTATTATACGGCTGATAAAATTCATGCGCAGCGGGTTGATATCATGCAGAGGTTTGAACTCGCTATTGGGATCCCACCAGCGCGCTGCTAGCGATTCAAACTTCTTTATTTCCAGTTCGTCTACATTTTCCATAGATCAATTTGCGATTTGCTGTTGCCAATTATGTGTCGTTTCCACTAGTTTTAGTTTATCGATGGTAAGCAATTCATTGTTTTCAAACAGTAGTTTGCCACTACACCAGACATGGCTGACCTGGGATGCTTGCGTATTATAAACCAGATGTGACACGGGGTTATAGATCGGGATACTGTTATAGCATGACATATCGACGGCGGTCAGATCGGCGAATTTGCCTGTTTCCAAACTACCAATCTTATGGTCTAGGCCCATTGCACGGGCACCGTTGATGGTTGCTATTCGCAGTGCCTGGTAGGCTGGTACCGCGCTGGCGTCACCTGCTACACCTTTCGCCAGTAGAGCGGCGGTGCGCATTTCCGAGAACATATCCAAATCATTGTTACTGGCGCATCCATCGGTTCCCAATCCTACATTGATACCGTTTTTTAGAAGTTTATTCACCGGACAAAATCCACTGGCTAGCTTCAAATTTGATTCAGGGCAATGGATGACATGGGCGCCATTTTCATTTAGTAGTTTTAGCTCCTCCTCAAGTAGCTGTGTTGCGTGTACGCACAGCAGGCGCGGGGAAATCAGGCCCAGCTTAGCCAAACGTTGTAAAGGGCGCATGCCATTTGACGTGATGGATTCCTCGACCTCTTGTGCCGTTTCATGGACGTGCATATGGATTGGAATATCGAGTTCTTCAGCCAACATGGCAATTTTACGTAAAGGCTCATCAGACACCGTGTAAGGAGCATGTGGTCCGAAGGCGGTATGGACAAGATCGCTGTTGCGGTAGTTATCATGGAGTTGTGTGGCCTTTAATATGTATTCGTCCGCATCATTTGCCCAGACAGTTGGAAAATCGAGGATCGGGCTCGCAAGTTGAACCCGCAGTTGCGCATCGAGCACAACTTTTGCCACCGCATCCGGGAAAAAATACATGTCTGCGAAGCAGGTAGTGCCAGATGCAATCATTTCAGCGCAGGCCAAAATAGCACCTTGCTGTACGAATTCCGCGCTGACATGCTCGCCTTCCAGTGGCCAAATATATTCCTCGAGCCACTCTTTTAAGGGGATGTCGTCGGCCACACCACGGAATAATGACATGGCGGCATGGCCATGAGCATTGATCAATCCGGGGATCAAAGCATGATGCGGTAGTTCGACAGTTTGAGCTGCTAAAACCTTCTTGCGGGCTTCATCTTGACTGAGAATTTTGATGATGCGTTTATCAGCAACTACGACCGAATGATTCTCTAAAATCTGGCTTTCCGCATCAACAGGGATTACCCATTTGGCATGGATTACAAGATCGGCCTCAAGAGTATAATTGGGGGGCACAAGATTTCCTATTTTTAGCGTTACAAGTACTGATTTATGGCACTATACAGACAGCGAATTATACCTGTAAACAGTCAGAATAGCGCGGTCTAAGTGCTGTCAGTGCTTTGAGCGGAACTCCGATAAATAGTTGGCTTTTTTTTACCCGTATTAAGTGATTTAGAGTGTCAGAATGGTGGTTTTTTATGTTAGAATAACGCATTTCTGTAAGAGCCAAATTAAACGTCATTTCAGCTTATCAATTACGCATATTTTAGACCCAAAATGGGCTGGCAACATTGCCTATTTTCGGGTCTTTTTGGGAGTCAGAAAAGCGAACACATTGGTAGGCAGTAGATCAGCGGTTAATAAATAGATAGCTAGGTATCAAATGAGAAGCAGGGCAAACGGTAGCATATGACCGAAATCGAAAAACAAATCTCACCGGTTTCATTAGAGCATGAAATGCGAGAGTCGTATCTCGCGTACGCAATGAGCGTCATCGTTGGGCGTGCATTGCCTGACGTGCGTGATGGCTTGAAACCGGTGCACCGCCGAGTACTGTTTGCCATGAACGTGCTGTCCAATGATTACAATAAACCCTATAAAAAATCTGCTCGTGTTGTGGGTGACGTGATTGGTAAATATCACCCGCATGGTGATAGTGCTGTATATGACACGATTGTGAGGATGGCGCAAAATTTCTCACTGCGATACCCGTTAGTTGATGGACAGGGTAATTTTGGCTCGATCGATGGTGATGCTGCAGCAGCAATGCGGTATACAGAAATTCGTATGTCCAAGATTGCCCATGACTTGCTGATTGACCTGGACAAGGAAACGGTAGATTTTTCACCTAACTACGATGG
>CAVOCG010000050.1:0-16911 GCA_963694095.1 Gammaproteobacteria bacterium | reverse complement strand
GAGGATTTGCGTGCTGCAGCCCGTGTGGTAGCCGGCAAATCTGTGGCTTCAAATGTGGAGTTGGCCCTAGTGGTGCCAGGGTCTGGACTGGTAAAGGCTCAGGCTGAAGCAGAGGGATTGGACCAGATTTTCAAGGCAGCAGGCCTGGAATGGCGCGAGCCTGGGTGTTCCATGTGCCTTGCCATGAATGCAGACCAGTTAGGTGAAGGTAAACATTGCGCGTCAACGTCTAATCGAAACTTCGAAGGCAGGCAGGGGTTCGGTGGTAGAACGCATCTGGTAAGCCCGGAAATGGCCGCTGCTGCAGCCATTCACGGTCATTTTGTCGATGTGCGGGATATGGCAGAGTAAGGATTCAGGACAGTGAGAGAGAAACAATGAGAAAGTTCAACATAGAAACAGGCGTGGTGTTGCCCCTAGATCGCGCTAACGTCGATACGGATTTCATCATTCCCAAGCAATTTTTAAAGTCGATCAAACGCAGTGGTTTTGGCGTGAATCTATTCGATGAACATCGTTACCTGGATAAAGGTGAGCCGGATGCCGATAATAGCCAGCGACCTTTGAATGAAAGCTTTGTGCTAAACCAGGCGCGTTACCAAAATGCGAGCGTGTTGCTTGCCCGGGAGAATTTTGGCTGTGGCTCGAGCAGGGAACACGCGCCCTGGGCTCTAGATGATTATGGATTTCGCGTCATAATCGCGCCGAGCTATGCTGACATATTCTTTAATAACTGCTTTAAGAATGGCCTATTACCTATTGTTATTAAAAAAGATACTGTTGATAAATTATTTGAAGAAGTGGCAGCTAATGGGGGTTATCAGTTGCGTATTGATTTATCTGAGCAAACCATTACAACTCCTGGGGGGGAAGTAATCTCCTTTACGGTCGATGCGTTTCGAAAAGACTGTTTGCTGAATGGCTTGGATGATATTGGAATAACCTTGCAGGATACTGATCTCATCAAGCAGTTCGAACAGCAATGGCAAAATCAGTCCCCTTGGTATTTCGGAACTGAATGACGGACAGTGGTGTGGTGAAGGCCGTGTAAATAGTGCTGTTGCACGATGTGCAGCAGGGTTTTAGACAAGTGGAGAGTTAAACAGATGAGTGGTTATAACGTCGCAATTGCAGGCGCGACTGGTGCAGTAGGAGAGGCATTGCTCAGTATACTGGAGCAGCGCAATTTCCCGGTAAACGAAATTTACCCACTGGCTAGTGAGCGAACTGCCGGGTCGACAATAATGTTCAAGAATAAGCCGGTAATGGTTCAAAACTTAGCCGATTTCGACTTTAGCCAGACGCAAATCGGTTTGTTTTCCGCCGGTGGCAGTGTATCGGCAGAATTTGCACCCAAAGCGGCCGCTGCAGGCTGTGTGGTAATAGACAACACGTCTCATTTTCGCTATGAAGATGATATTCCGCTGGTCGTGCCTGAGGTCAATCCTGAAGCTATAGCAGGCTATACAACCCGGAATATCATTGCTAATCCAAATTGCTCCACAATCCAGATGCTAGTGGCGCTGAAGCCAATTTATGATGCTGTCGGTATCAAGCGCATCAGTGTTGCAACCTATCAGGCTGTATCCGGAACTGGCAAATCGGCGATCGAAGAGCTGGCTAAGCAGACTGCTGACCTGCTTAATGGCCGTGACACCGAGTGTAATGTCTATCCAAAACGTATAGCTTTCAATGCTTTACCACAGATAGACAGCTTCCTTGATAACGGTTACACCAAGGAAGAAATGAAAATGAGCTGGGAAACCAAAAAGATATTTGCGGACGAAGATATTGCAGTCAGCGCTACCTGTGTTCGCATCCCTGTGTTTTATGGGCACTCCGAGGCCGTGCAGATAGAGACTAGAAAGCCCATTTCTGCTGAAGAAACAAGGGACTTGCTTGCCCATTCTCCCGGAATTTGCGTGATGGATGAGCGTAAAGATGGCGGATATCCTACTGCTGTTGATGATTCTGCGGGGCAGGACGCAGTTTTTGTCGGTAGAATCCGTAAAGATATCTCTTTTGGAAATGGTATAAATCTGTGGGTAGTGGCCGATAACGTTCGCAAAGGTGCGGCACTTAACTCCGTTCAGATAGCGGAAGAGTTGATAAAAACCTATTTATAATGAATACTTTCAAGCTGTAGTGAAGAAACTTTCTCAGTTGGTTTCGGGCTAAGACGCTGGGGTTTTGCAGTGATTTTTAAGCGGTAAGAGTTAAGGTTCCCAAAAGTTTTTTGGTCGATATATCCGGGCCTATCAAGCCAGCTAAGGGTAAAGGAATATGCCACGCAAAATTCTTGTCGTTTTTTTTATGCTGCTGTTAAGTCTGACGACAAAGAGCTTTGGGCTGGTTGTAGGTGGAATTACTGTTGAATCTGCCCTGAACCAGCGCCTACTTGCTCGCATTGAGTTGCTGGAGATTAGAGATACGGAGCTCGCCGATATTGTTGTGCAGTTGGCGTCAGCGGATGATTTTCAACGCTTGGGTATCGACAGGCTAGACTTTCTGCGAAATATTGAATTTTCCATCGAATCCGACGGCCAGGGTGTTTACGTTCTACTGACAACGAACCAGGCTGTCAGAGAAACTTACCTGAGCTTTGTTGTGGAAACCCGCTGGCCCAGCGGCCGTTTGGTTAGCGCATATACCACCTTGCTGGATCTTCCAGTATTTAATGATCAAATTACCACGCGTACACGCCAGCCAATTAGCCCTGTGCTTCGTGCTCCAACTCAGGTAGTCCCCACTCAGCCATTTGTAGATACCGTAACTCCTGACTCTGTCACGACGCCGTTGGTTTCAGTGCCAGTAATCCCGAGTTCTGCTGAGCCAGTCATAGAAACTCCGGGAAACGGGCCGGCAGTACCGCCGACACAGGACGAGTCAGTTGGTGCGGGGGTTATCGAAGCAGCAGAGGAAACCGCGGCGATTACCGCTGCGGCAGCAAGTCAGGACCAGGGTTTATTGGCAACAGGGGTAGAGCCTTTAGCGCCTCCTGCCAGCGGTCCAGATAGTCAAGATGCAGAACCGCAAGGTCAGCTGAGCGTGGTTACCACTGACCCGATTGATGATGCCGGTGCAAGTGCTACTGTGCAAACTGCTGAGGGGAGTGCAGAACTGGATACACGCATTGCTGAATTGGAAAATCAATTAGCAGTACGGCAAGAGGAAGCGGACCGAGCGCAAATCGAGCGTGAAGAGTTGGATGGTCGGTTGCAGGACTTGGAGTTACAAATAGCCGCTGCGAAGGAAATTGTTCGGCTTCAGGATATACAGCTTGCACAATTGCAGGAATCTTTGGCCCAAGTTGCGGCAGATGCAGAATTGGCAGCTGAGCAAGAAGAAACCGTCCCAGTGAGCGAGCAGAGCGTGGCAAATGATCTGTTGCGAATTTTGGGCAGCGATTCGTTGTTTATATGGTTCGCTTTGGCATTAGTTATCTTGTTACTGGCCGTGTTATTACTCAAACGAAATCGTGCGGCTAAGCTTGACGACGCTGATATGGATGATTTTGCAGAACAAGAATTTGATGCCCTGGCAGAAGAAGGGGATACGTCTGAAGCGAGCGCCCAGAATGAAGTCATGGAGGGGGCAATTGACGAACTGCAGGATGTTGCCAGTAGAGATCTGGAATCAGAACTAGAAGACATGAGCGAATTGGGCGAGTCATTGGAGGGCATTGATTCGGAAGACAATGGTGAAGACCAAGCCCAAGTCAGCACACCACTCGCTACATTACCCATTACAGAGGACGACCTGGTATTTGAACCAGAAGAGATGGAAGTGATGTTTGACTTGGGCAGCGACGGAGATGGGGCGGAAGAAAGCCTCGACCCGGAGAGTGAGGAAACTGACGACCTCGAATTTGATGTGGATATGGAAGAACCCGTAACGCAAGCTGAAGTAGATGAGCCGGAAGAAGAATTTAATATTGAAACACTCGCTTTTGATGTGCTTGATCCTGAAGGAAACACTGTAGAAGCTATAGTTGAGGAAAAAGCAAAAACAGAATCCGATGACGCCCCCGAAGGAGAAGAGAATACGGATGAGTTTGATGAACTGGAGTTTCTATCAGAGGATGGTGATGAGGAGATTAGGGTAGAAAATTTCGAGGAAGTCGAGTTGCTGTTGGAGGACGATGTGGCAACTAAACTTGAGCTCGCTTATGCCTATCAAAAGATGGGTGATGCTGAGGGAGCGAATGAAATCCTCCTTGAGGTAATAGCTGAAGGCAATGACGAACAGGTTAAAGAAGCCAAAGCGCTTGTTGAAACTAGCAACAAATCTTCAGATTAGCCTAGTTGCTAACTGTCCAGGCTAAATTTTTGTGTCCCATTCCAAACTAAAAAAATTAACCCCCAACGCAGAACAACCCGTTGCTAAACCAAAATCAGCTGCCAATTTAAATTCAACTGATAATTTAAAATCTACTACACAAAGAGTCGCATTGGGCGTCGAGTATGATGGCTCACCTTATTCTGGTTGGCAAAAGCAAGCGGCACCAGAACTTCCTACCGTACAATCCGCCTTAGAGAATTCACTTGGCAAAATTGCTGACCACGAACTTTCGGTGGTTTGTGCCGGACGAACAGACAAGGGAGTGCATGCATGCTGTCAGGTTATACACTTCGATAGTAAGAATCTGCGAGAAACCAAGGCTTGGGTAACAGGAACCAATAGTTTGCTGCCCCCCGCAATACGCGTTTTATGGGCAAAGCCTGTGTCTGACGGCTTTCATGCCCGATTCTCAGCACTATCGAGGCGCTATATCTATGTAATTACCAATCAGGCCGTAGGGTCTGCAATTCTGGCGCATAAGGTTACTCATATCCATGCGAAGCTTGATGTTGCTGCCATGCACGAGGCCGCGCAATACCTGCTTGGGGAAAATGACTTCAGTGCCTTTAGGGCAGCAGGGTGTCAATCCAATTCTCCGTGCAGAAATGTACATTTCTTGCAGGTAAAGCCGCACGGTGCTTACATCCTGTTGGACATTCAGGCCAATGCTTTTTTACAGCACATGGTCAGGAATATCGCCGGGATGTTACTAGAGGTGGGTAGGGGAGAAAGAGCGCCAGAATGGGCGGAGGAGTTGCTGGTCGGCAAAAATCGGTGCGCGGCTGGCGTCACTGCATCACCCCATGGTTTATACTTGGTACACGTTAGCTACCCGGCAGACTTCAAGTTGCCAGAAACCACCGTAGGGCCCAGTTTCTTACAACCTTAACCGTAGGCTGAAACATTCATTTTTGATAAAATGCCGGTTTTGAGATAGATAATAGTCGGCCATGCCAAGAACTCGAATCAAAATATGTGGGATAACCCGGAATCAGGACGCAATGTTAGCCGTCAAGTGCGGTGCAGACGCTATCGGTTTGATTTTCTACCCCCCAAGCCCGAGAGCTGTTACGTTGGGGCAGGCTCGGGGAATAGTTGCAGGTTTGCCGGAATCAGTGGCTGTGGTGGCAGTGCTTGTAAACCCTGACCCCGCATTGGTTGAAGCCGTACTTGAATTAGGCATAGTAGATTGCTTGCAGTTTCATGGTGAGGAAAGCGCGCTGTTCTGCGAGCAATTCAACATGCCGTATATGAAGGCCATTCGGGTTCTAGAAGGCATGGATTTAACTTCAAAAATATCAGAATATACAAATGCTTGTGCTATCTTATTAGATAGTTACGTTAAACATGTTCAAGGTGGCAGTGGTGAGTCGTTTGACTGGTCGTTGGCCAAGAGCTTGGTGGATTCAAGTCAACAGAAAATAGTCCTGGCGGGAGGTTTGAGCGCTTTGAATGTAAAACAGGCCATAATGCAGGTTAGGCCTTTTGGTGTTGATGTTGTTAGCGGTGTGGAAAGTAGCCCCGGGCATAAAGATCTGGAACAGTTGTGTTTATTTTTTGAGGGAGTCAAAAGTGTCAAGTAAAAGAAAGGAAGCTACGCCCCTCTCACCAGAAAGCCCTGGTGATCAGTTTTGTGGGCCGGATGAGTCGGGGCACTTTGGGTCCTACGGCGGTATATTTGTTGGTGAGACGCTTGTCAGCGCCGTGGAAGAGTTATCCAAGGTTTATACTAAACTCTCTCAAGATCAAAATTTTTGGGAGGAATACGACTACGACTTGAAACACTACGTGGGGCGGCCTTCTCCGCTTTACCTGGCAGAACGCCTCACGAAAGCGGCAGCTGGAGCTAGAATCTATTTAAAACGAGAGGACCTGAACCATACCGGCGCCCACAAGGTAAATAACACTGTTGGACAGGCGTTATTAGCCAAATATATGGGGAAAACGCGAATAATCGCCGAAACCGGAGCAGGTCAGCACGGCGTGGCTACAGCCACAGTGGCTGCTCGATTGGGGCTGGAGTGCCATGTCTATATGGGCTCAGAGGATATTAAGCGCCAGGCTGCGAATGTCTATCGCATGAAATTACTCGGCGCGCACGTCGTATCAGTAGAGTCGGGGTCTCGCACACTCAAAGATGCCATGAATGAAGCCCTGCGTGACTGGGCAACCAATGTAGATAATACCTATTACATTATAGGCACTGTTGCGGGCCCGCATCCTTACCCTTATATGGTGCGTGACTTTCAATGTGTCATTGGACGCGAGGCGCGTGAGCAGTCGTTGGAGCAGATGGGGCGCCTACCTGATGCTATAGTCGCCTGCGTAGGCGGGGGTTCCAACGCGATCGGTTTATTTCATCCGTTTCTTCGTGACGAGGGTGTGGCTATGTGGGGGGTTGAAGCGGCGGGTTTAGGGCTTGACACCGAGCAGCATGCCGCGCCACTGGCAGCAGGCACTCCCGGTGTTTTGCATGGCAACAGGACTTATCTGATGACTGACGAAGCCGGTCAAATAATGCATACGCACTCTGTCTCTGCCGGATTGGATTATCCAGGTGTTGGCCCGGAACACGCCTGGTTAAAAGATATAAAGCGAGTAACTTATGTTTCGGCTACGGATGAAGAGGCGCTGCAGGCATTTCGGGATTTAACCCAGGTGGAAGGTATTATTCCGGCTTTAGAATCGAGCCACGCCGTGGCCTATGCATTAAAACTGGCTGCACAGTTACCGAAGGATCAGAACGTCATTGTTAATCTGTCTGGACGAGGCGATAAGGACATTCATACAGTTGCTGAAATAGATGGTATCGAGTTATAAAATATACATGAAAAGATTAAAGCAAGTAACTGAAAAAGCAAAAGAAAAATATAAAAAACTACTGATCCCCTACATCGTTGCGGGCGATCCAAATCAAGCAACGAGCCTAGCTCTTATGCATGGGCTGGTGAATGTTGGGGCCGATATACTTGAATTAGGCATTCCGTTTAGCGACCCGTCAGCGGATGGCCCTGTTATACAGCAAGGCGCGGAGCGGTCTTTGGCGAAAGGAACCACGCTGGATGACGTGCTGGCACTTACTCGTTCTTTCAGGAAAACTGATGATGATACACCAGTAGTTTTAATGGGGTATTTAAATCCCATTGAGAGAATGGGCTACGCGGAATTTGCAAAAAATGCACGGAGCGCTGGCGTGGATGGGGTATTGGTTGTGGATATGCCACCTGAAGAAGCGCCTGAGCTTTCTAGTCTGCTGTATCAGGAAGGTCTGGACACAATATTTCTGGTGTCACCCACCACGCCATTGGAGCGTGCGGAAACCATTGTCAGGAACTGCTCGGGCTGGCTGTACTATGTGTCTCTTAAAGGAGTTACCGGGGCGGCATTGACTGACTATGGGTCGGTGGAGAAGAGTATTCAGCAGTTACGTGAACTCACTGATTTGCCGGTTGTTATAGGCTTTGGCATTCGGGATGCATCCAGTGCTAGAGCGATGGCGGACCTAGCAGACGGCGTGGTTATAGGTAGTGCGCTGGTTGGTAAAATCGCGGAACTGCCTGATGATGAGCGCCAGAGCCAGCAAAATATAGCCAAAACAGTGGCGCTTATTGGGGAAGTTCGAAAGGCTATAGATTACATTAAATAATTTATTTAAATAATTGAAATAAAAAGAAAATAATTAAAATGAGCTGGATAGATAAGATATTACCATCGATCTCTACGCCGTCGAGAGACGCCAAGAAAAAGTCTAATGTCCCTGAGGGAGTATGGAAACAGTGCCCACGTTGCGATGCGGTGCTCTACAAGAAATCGCTGAGTGAAAATTATGATGTCTGCCCTAAATGTGATCATCATCTTCGAATTACGGCGCGCAGGCGTGTTGAGTTGTTCCTTGATGAGGAAGAGCAACTAGAGCTCAGCACGGAGCTGGAACCAGTTGACCTGCTGAAATTTAAAGATCTGAAAAAGTATAAAGACAGATTGAGCGCTGCGCAGAAGAAAACAGGGGAGAAAGATGCCCTAATTGTGGTTCAAGGCAAGGTTAACGGCGTAAATGTGGTGGTGGCAGCATTTGAATTTGGCTTTATCGGCGGTTCGATGGGCGCGGTGGTCGGCGAGAAATTCACTCAGGCCATCAATACCTGCATTGCGGAAGGCTTGCCGCTAGTTTGCTTCTCCACCAGTGGTGGTGCGCGAATGCAAGAGGCACTTATTTCGCTTATGCAAATGGCAAAAACCGCGGCGGCCCTGGAGAAACTAAAGCAACATGCATTGCCTTATATCTCTGTATTGGTTGATCCGGTATATGGGGGCGTATCTGCGAGTTTAGCCATGCTAGGTGATATAAACATCGCCGAGCCTAACGCGCTGGTCGGTTTTACCGGTCCTGATGTGATTCGTCAAACTGTGCGGGTAAAACTACCTGAAGGGTTTCAGCGCAGTGAATTCCTGCTTGAGCATGGTGCCATCGATATGATTGTGCATCGCAGGGACCTGCGAGGCACCATTGGCTCACTCATCAAAAAACTAACTTATTTTCGCCGCTCCGCCTCATAGCGATTTCGATTATCGGATTAAGCTTACGGCTCTATAGTTCTCGGATGCTACTTTGAACCTTAATGCCTGGCTTGACTATATCATGTCGCTGCACCCCACAGAGATCGAGCTTGGGCTGGATCGGGTGGCTAAGGTTGCAACAAATTTAGCTCTTAGCAAACCGGCCCCTTTGGTGGTTTTAGTTGCCGGCACCAATGGTAAGGGCTCATGTGTTGCCTGTATCGAAGCCATCCTGCAAGAGACGGGACTGAAAACCGCAAGTTACACTTCGCCCCACTTACATCAGTACAATGAAAGAATACGTGTGGAGAGCGAAATGGTAACTGACGAGCACCTGTGTAAGGCGTTTACTGAGGTCGAGCAGAGCAGGCAGGGCACCACGCTGAGTTATTTTGAATTTGGTACGCTGGCTGCTCTTTGGTTAATACAAAGATCCGATGTCGACGTAGCGATACTGGAAGTAGGGCTTGGTGGGCGGTTGGACGCGGTGAATATTGTGGATCCCGACGTGTCAGTTATTACCAGCATTGCCATTGAGCATAGCGCTTGGTTAGGGAATAGCGTAGAAGAAATTGGGCGGGAAAAAGCGGGAATCCTGCGGCGTAATATCCCGGCCGTATACGGTGATAAGGCACCTCCAGGCAGTATTGTAAAAATTGCAAGCGAGCTCAATACAAGACTCTATATCCAGGACATAGATTTCGACTATGTGCTTAATGGCCCTTCTTCAAACTGGTCTTGGCGGGGAATATCCGTCAACAATGAAAATTTAGAGTATCGGAATTTACCCGTGCCAACTATCGACCTGCGTAATGCATCCACCGCACTCCAGGCGATAGCACAACTGCCGGTCGAGGTGTTCAGTCAGTCCGTTGTCAGGGCATTTGCCAAGGTACAGCTAGCAGGCAGGTTTGAGTTGTGCCGGGATCAAAACACTGGCATTCAGGTGATTCTTGATGTGGCTCACAACCCGGCTGCTGCCACTTTTCTGGCCCGGAAGCTAAAAGCGAATAACCACTCGGCAAAAGCTAAGAGGCGCATCATTGCAGTCATCGCCGTGATGGCAGATAAAGATGTTGACGGCATGTATCAAGCCTTAGAATCGAGTGTGGATTTCTGGTATATTGCGGAAGTTGAGGAGACTCGATGCATGCCGGTGGCAGAACTTGGAAATAGGCTGAGAAATTGCAATCAGGCATTATCGATAAAAGAGTTTGAGCAGGTGAGTAATGCCTACCAGGTTGCGTGCAACGAAGCGGAAACAGGCGATATAGTTTTAGTGATAGGGTCATTTTATACCGTTGGCATCGTCAGGAACTTGACTGATGCCAGCTCACACAGGATTGACGCTACTTAAGAACGAGTCATAACCGAGGAAGCCCGAGTGCGCATCAAAATCGTGTTACACGGGGCCTAACTAAAGCAGCACAGTTCGAGGTGGTTCTGGATTGACGCAAGGTACTAAACAGAGAATAGTTGGCGCCGTGGTGTTGATAGCCGTGGCCTTAATTTTCCTGCCTCTAATTTTTGATGGTGAGGGTAGCTACCGGCAGCCTATTTCGAGCAGGATTCCACCGCCCCCACTTATCTCAATCCTGCCAGAACCAGTTCAAAGTCGGCCGATTATAGTAGCTGATACCGAAGAGATTCTTATCGAGCAGGACACACAGCCTCCTAGTGGTGTGTCTGATGAGTTAGAGGATAGCGTGGAGGTTACCGATTCCGTTCCAGTATTCTCTCGGGAACTGCCACAACTCGATGAGCGTGGTCTTCCTGAAGGCTGGAGTGTTCGTCTGGGTTCCTTTTCTATCGCCGAGAACGCCAAAAATTTGCTTGATCGACTTCAGGCCTCTGGTTATAAAGCCTACACCAGAAAAGCAGATGGTGATCAGGGGGATTTAATCAGGGTGTTTGTGGGGCCTTGGGTAGATCGCGAAGTGGTCGATGAAAATCAGCAGCGACTGCAACAAGAATTCCAACTTGCTGGGGATGTCGTTAAGTTTGAAGTAGAAGAGCTATAACCTGGTGTGGACTGAATGACTGGTTTGAATGAGGTCGATATTGCTATTCTTTTAGTCACGCTATTGTCGTGCCTTTTCGGAATTTGGCGTGGCCTGATCAAAGAAGTAATGTCATTGTTGACTTGGGTCGCAGCTTTGGTGGTGGCCAGAGTGTATAGTGAGCCCTTGGCAGGACTTTTTTCCAATCTGATTGAAGGTTCTACAGGCCGCTATATAGCAGCATTTACACTGCTGTTTATCTTAACCATGATGCTGGGTACAGTAATAACGCATTTCATGTCCAAGCTTATAACCGTCCCTGGGCTGAAGCTGGTAGATCGGTTATTCGGTGGTTTTTTCGGGGTAGCGCGGGGCGCGATAATAGTATTGGTGATAATGTTCATTACCAGTGTGTTTGTTTCAGAAACAGAGCAGTGGCGGCAGTCTAAACTCATACCTTTTGGCGTGTCGATGATAGAATGGTCGCGAATCTTTATCAGCGATTTTAATATGACAAGCACGGTTCAATAGCTCAAATCAACGAGTAGGGCGGAGTATCTTATGTGTGGGCTGGTAGGTGTGATTGCGAAATCAAATGTGGGTATTCGTCTATACGACACGCTCACAGTATTGCAGCATAGAGGGCAGGATGCTGCAGGCATAATGACTTGTGATAATGGGAAGTTGAACCTGCGCAAGAATAATGGCCTGGTCAAAGATGTGTTCCGTAATCGCCACATGCAGCAGTTAACCGGACAAATGGGAATAGGTCATGTGCGTTACCCCACCGCGGGTAGTTCGAGCCCAGCATTAGCACAGCCTTTTTATGTAAATTCACCCTATGGGTTGAGCCTCGCCCATAACGGTAATCTTACAAACATCCTGGAATTGAATCGGGATTTGTTCCAAGGGGACCTGCGTCATATTAATACGGATTCCGATTCGGAGGTGTTGTTGAATGTGTTTGCTCATGAGCTGCAACAAAGAGGCAAGATGGAACCTACGCCGGAAGACATTTTCGCAGCTGTGGAGGGTGTACATCGTCGCTGCCGTGGTGGCTTTGTGGCGGTTGTGATGATTACTGGTTACGGAATCGTCGGCTTTAGAGATAGAAACGGTATTCGGCCATTGGTATTTGGTAGCAAGAAAAAAGAAAGTGGCACGGAATATATGATTGCATCAGAGAGTGTAGCACTGGATTCGCAAGGCTTTACTCTGGAAAGAGATGTGGCACCTGCTGAGGCGGTATACATCGACCTGAATGGAAAGCTGCACACAAAAATTTGTGCAGAACCTGGAAAATATACACCTTGCATATTCGAGCATGTTTATTTTGCCCGGCCGGATTCACTGATGGATAGTATCTCTGTTTATAAGGCCAGATTACGCATGGGTGAAAGACTTGCCGACAAATTGCTGAGGCAAAACCCGGATCATGACATCGATGTGGTAATCCCGATACCAGATACCAGCAGGACTTCGGCTCTGGAGTTAGCCAACCGCCTGGGGCTGAAATATAGGGAAGGGTTTGTTAAGAATCGTTATATCGGGCGCACATTTATTATGCCTGGGCAAAGTCAGCGTAGAAAATCTGTGCGTCAAAAACTCAATGCGATTGATCTTGAATTTAGGGGTAAGAATGTGCTGTTAGTCGACGACTCCATCGTACGAGGCACGACATGTAAGCAGATAATTCAGATGGCCAGAGATGCGGGGGCGGCCAAAGTATATTTCGCATCGGCAGCTCCCGCTATTAGATACCCCAATGTATACGGTATAGATATGCCTTCAACCTCAGAGTTAATCGCTGCAGGGAATACAGATCAAGAAGTGCAGAAATTAATCGGTGCCGACTGGCTGGTATACCAGGATCTGGATGATTTGATCACAACAGCAGCGGAGGGTAATCCAGCAATTACAGAATTCGAGTGCTCTGTTTTCAACGGCGAATACATTACCGGTGATGTGGATGAAGTGTACCTCAGGCGCCTGGAAGTTATCCGCAGCGATGCGGCGAAAAAATTCAATAAGCAATCGAGTAATACAGAAGGGCATAGCCTAGTTTCGGATCTCCACAATGACGGCTAGCTATTAAGGCAGTGAGTGAGATTTTTTTAATAAATTTAGACAGGTTAGCAGGCAACAAAGTGCAAGAAGAAGCTCGGCTTAGGCCAGAAAAGAAAGGAGATATAAATGGAGGAATTAGTGAAGCAATCTACCAAGGGACCAAAGGTTCCTATGACCCCCCAGCAGCGCAAAGCCAGACAAGCAGAGTTTCGCAGGATGGCACTCAAGGGAATCAAGGAAATAGGCAAGGAGTCTCGCGCCAACAAACTGGCGTAAACGCCCTAGAAGTAGGCGTTGATGAATCCCTAAGCGGAGGTCAGCGGCTACGAAATTACAATGTTGATCAAATTAATACGCTAGACGAGCTAATGGCTGATGCTACTGCCGGAACAACAAAAGCGAATGCTTTAATCAACTCTCCGGTTGAAGCGGGCACAAAAGTAGGCATCCGCTTAAACCTCAATTCAACAATCCCCGGCGCGCCAAAAGGCTTGAATAAGCTTCAGACCTTACATAGAAATAACTTTAACGGAAAGGCCCTGTCCTATGTGCCTAACGCTACTGTGGAAAACGTCACATTTAACGTGAGTCAAAAGGGCAGGCAAGGCATAGCGGCTAAAATTTCAGGAATAGACGTTCCCGAAGCCAAAAATAAATTTCCATCATTGTTGAAAGCAATGTGTCGAAAAAGGTAGAGACTGCGGTAACCGGTTTGAGCAAGGCTTTGTTGGGCGAAAAACATCAGATTCGATGGGCACTTTGTTGTTTATTCTCAGGTGGGCATTTCCAACAAGAATAATCTTATTCCGTTAACTAAAATTGGTAAGTCGGAAAATTAATAATTATCAAGTCGGAACTAATTGGCAGCTTTTGTGGTAAACCCCATGCCTTCGAGTTCCATTTTGAGTAGCGACCTATGATCACCTTGGATTTCAATAACGCTATGTTTCACTGTTCCGCCTGAGCCGCATAGATTTTTTAGACGTTTGCTTAGCTTTTTTAATTCGACTATATTCAAGTCCACGTCTTTTACGAGTGTTACTGCTTTCCCATTTCTGCCTTTGGTCTCACGGGAAATTAACACGATACCATCAGTGCTGACTGGCTCTTCTTGCGTAACGCTGCAACGGCATTTGTCTAGTCGTTTTTGGCAACGTGGGCAAAGGTTGTCATTATAGGTGGAGTAAACTAATCGGGAACGGGAATTGCTCATTACTGACTTGTTCGCTTGGGTCAGGTTCTATAGAGGGGAGGGAGTGCGTATTGAGAGCGGCGCAGCGCCAGTTTGATTTCTTTATTCTTGGATTGGCGGATTGTGGCAACGAGTTCGACTAATTTCCGACCTTCAAAATTCTTCCCATGCGACGTGCCGTTATTTGCATTGAAAAGTGCGGATTGGATTAAATGCCCTATTGCTTGTAATTCGGGCAAGTCATGACGTTGCAGTATATCTTCCATTGTATTGATTGAAGCGGGCGCGAAGTAATGACGGCTCCAGATGATAAGCGTACTTCTTACGTTATTGAGATCATTGCCTTTGCAAGCCCTCCTTAACTGATTGAAAGCAATTCGTTCATTTTGGTCTGGGGTGTATTTAGCGGCCAGGCCCTGTAAATAGATACTTATAACAAGGAAAATTTCTTCCTTATGCTGAGCAATAACCAATTTATAAATGCTGAATAGCACTACTGTAATTGAAAGCGTAATCAGGTAGTTCATCCATACGGCATCTACTTCGATAAACTCCGCTTCATTTTGCGCATCAATGGCGTCCTGGTCGAGCACTGGAGCGACTGCCTCTAACAACTCCGCCAAATCACCGGCACTGGCTACAGTTTGCTCTGCTGGCACATCTCCAGCTGCAGTTGCTACTGCAAATTGTGTTGCTGGTATGGTGGCGTATTCAAGTTCATCGGTGGTTATATTCCACCAGGGTATGGAAATTTCAGGAATCACTATAAAACCGCTTTCGATTGGGACCATTGACGTTGCCTCAATGCGCGTGCCAACAATGCTGCCTTCGACAAAAGTTCGCTGTATATCCGGCGGCTCAGGATATAGATTTAAACCACTAATTTCTGTTGTAGAGAATGGTGGAAGTACTGCACCATCAAGCCCGTCAGCAGTTAGCTTCACGGTTCGCACCACGCTATCACCAATAGTAAGATTACTTATATCAACATCCCAACTGTCCTCAAGCATCAGATTTGCAACTGGTAGCCAGTAATCAGTTGATTGTGCTGACACGGGTCTTTCATTTACATCGATGCTGATGCCTTCGATAAATGCAGTCACTCGGCGGGTATTCAGGTTTCTAAAAACAAAATTACTAGATCCATCGGTCACTTCTCCACGGAAAAGAATATCCGGAATAGCCAATGGCCCGCTACGCTGAGGGAATATAACGTAGCGCTTTTCGTATACACCATAGCGTTCATTGTCGATTACTCTCTCATATTGATTTGGTGAACCTATTAGCTGGATGACCGTGTCGGGCATTTCCAGTTCAGTAAATTGCGGATTACGAATGCCGTTGATTGTGTAGTTTAATCGAACGGTGAACAGCAATTGCTCCTGTACATAAATAGAATCCTTGTTGACTTCCATTTCCAAAAATAAATCGTCGCGACTCTGGTTGGACCTAGGCCCTTCGTTGGTGACACTGATAATTATTGAGTCAGTTGCGACGTTGTTTATAGTCAGGGAGGGGATTTCAAGTTCACCTTCATTCAGCGGGAATAGGGTAACTATGTAGTCGGTCCAGGACTCCACGGCGCCGTTGACGCTGCGGATTTGACTTGAGGTGCGGGTACTCAAGACGTCAAAATCATCTGTTAGTGGAGTGAGGTCCAGTTGCATCCCCTGGCGCTGGTCGTATACCCGAATGGTAAATACTAAGGTTTCACCCCTTGCTACCTCATTGCGGTCGACTTCGACTGTTACTTCAGAGTCTTGGGCGAGGCTATAGCTTGAAATAAAAAGTAGCATCAAACAAGAGGCTCGTAATAGTTGGTTTACCATATTTGCCCCCCAGCCTGGATGCTATTAGCGGTTCCGTTCAGTTGCCGCTGCCGGTACTGATAGCGAAACTTTCTTCGCAGTAGCTCGCCAGGATCATCTTCGATTCGCCTTAGCCATTGCTCCAGTGATTGCTGCTCTTCGAATTCCTCGTTAGTTTCTTCGCTTGGCGTATTTTGTTCGCTATTGCTTTCAGAGCTTTCCTGTTCTTCAGGTGGCTGATTCTGCTGTTGTTCCTGTTGCTGGTCTTGATCTCCTTCCTGGCTTTCCTGATCTTGCTGATCACTTTCTTCTTCATTCTCAGATTCATTTTGCGAATTTTGTTCTGATTCCTGTTCCTGGCTGTCGCCGTCCTGATTCTCTCCCGACTCGGATTCTTCCTGTTCAAGGAGCTGTTCGACGATTTCCTTATTTTGAATCGCATCAGGATGTTCCGCCTGAAGACCAATTGCCAAGTCATAGGCCGCGATGGCCTCTGCGTAACTGCCAGCCAATGCCAGTGCATTGCCTCTGTTGTAATGGCTATCAGGTGTGCCAGTGCCGCTGAAAGCGGCGATGGCGGCCTCATAATTCTCCGCTCGATAGCTAGCCGCACCTTGCCACTGTGGTGACTCGAACAGGATAGCGGCGTTCTCATGATCCGCAGCGTTAAATGCTTCGGCTCCTTGCTGATTTCGGGTCTGCCACAGGTCTCTCCATTCAAAGCTCTGGGCCTGTAATTGATTACTGGGAAGCATCAGCCCGGCCCCTGCAGTGAGCACGAGGCTAAAGAGCCAGCCGCGTCGAAAACTGAGCGCGGCAATTGGTAAAACGAGTAAAAGCAACCAGGGGCCCGATTCCTGCCAAACATCGAATTCTTCGTCGACCTCTCGGAGATTATCTTCATCCACTAACTCAAATTCAGCGAACAAAAAAGCCAGGTCAGAAT
>CAVOCG010000049.1:0-16984 GCA_963694095.1 Gammaproteobacteria bacterium | reverse complement strand
TTTTCTTAGCTACTTTACGCTTTACCGCTTTTTTCGCTGCAGATCTACGCTTAACTGCCTTCTTCTTGGTAGCTTTCTTGCGTGCTGGTGCTTTTTTCTTAGCGGCCTTCTTCTTCACTGCTTTCTTCTTGGCTGCCTTCTTGCGCGCTGGCGCCTTTTTCTTAGGCACTTTGCGCTTTACTGCTTTCTTTTTAGCTACTTTCTTACGCGCTGGTACTTTCTTTTTACTAGCTTTGCGCTTCACCGCCTTCTTTTTTGCGGCTTTCTTACGTGCTGGAGCCTTCTTCTTAGTAGCTTTTTTCTTAGCTACCTTTTTCTTCACAGCTTTCTTACGTGCCGGAGCCTTCTTCTTAGTAGCTTTTTTCTTAGCTACCTTTTTCTTCACAGCTTTCTTACGTGCTGGAGCCTTCTTTTTAATTATCTTTTTCTTAGCAGCCTTCTTCTTGACAGGCTTACGCTTCGCTACTTTCTTCGGAGAGGCCTTCTTTGCTGCGGACCGGCGCTTTACGACCTTTTTCTTCTTCCCTACTTTCTTTTTAGCTGGTGCTTTTTTCTTTACAGCCTTTTTCTTGACTACCTTCCTTTTGGCTGGCTTCTTCTTTGAGGCCTTACGAGCAGCAGCTTTGGCTTTTACTGCAGCCTTTTTAGCAGCAATTCTTTCCTTTTGGGCTGCTTTCTTAGCTGCTATTCGAGCACTAAGTGCGTCTTTTCTAGCCTGTTTGGCGGCTTTTGCTGCAGCTATCTTTGCCTTCTTCTGATTCCACTTAGAAGTAAATGCCTTAATTGCTTTCTGCAAATCTGCTTCAGCCTCAACGGCTTCTGCTATTTTCTTAGCTTTCGCTACTGCAACTGCTTCCGCTGCTTTAGCTCTAGCCTTGGCTAACCTCACCCTGGCATTAATAGTTGCTGCTTTCGCTGCAGCCTTACGTGCGGCATTACCAGCCGACGCTGACAGCTTTCTCTTGACTGCATTTTTAGCTTTAGCTGCAGCTTTCTTCGCTGCCGCTGCTTTTCTTCGAGCTGAGGCTACTTTCTTAGCTTGAGCCGCTGCCGCCTTTTCTAATTTCGCAAGTGCCGCACTAGCTTTTTCAAAAGCCGGGCTGCTAACTTTATTGGCAGTCGCCTTTTTCTTAGCAGGTGCTTTTCGTTTTTTTGCTCTAACTTTAGCCATACTCGTTTCTCTCCTAGGTTATGAATCGTACCCGCTTAAGTTCTTAACATTTGTACCCACTGCTTGCCGGCAACATAACACAAAATAATTTGGCTTACAGCATACTGACATACAAAAAATGATTAATAAAATTCCTTTTCAATTAACCAATGAAAAGTTTCTACTTAAACGTAGCATCAGTCAGTGTTTCGCTAGATAACTAGAAAACTTTAAGAAAACTTGAGGTATTTTATTGACGATTAATTGTCAAAAGGTTGACCGGGAGGGGAGAGAGGTTTGCCAATGCTTCGAGTCTTGTGTATTTCGCAAGTAAAAAAGAGAGTAGTACTGCTAAGTTTTTTTTGCACTCTAAACCTTAGTCACCTGCATGTGCAGTAGAATTATGGCGCACAAGTATCTGTTTATATTGTTTAAATAAAAAAGCCTGAGTAACAAACTAAGCTTATTTATTTGCACAGCTTTCACGAGCAATTTTATGAAAGTGCTTCTACCACCTGTTCTCTTATCGTGTTCACAGACGCTACACCGTTAACTTTTAGCACCTTAACGTCATATCCGTCCCCACTCAAGTCACTATAGAATTTAACCAGTGGCTTAGTTTGTTCATGATAAACAGAAAGGCGTTTTCTCACCGTGACTTCTGTATCATCTTTTCTCTGTGTTAACGACTCACCGCTTACATCGTCACAGTTTTCTACTTTTGGGGGGTTATAAATAACATGATAAACTCGCCCCGAATCCAAATGAACGCGCCGACCACTCAAACGCTGCACGATTTCCTCATCATTCACTTCGATTTCCAATACCACATCTATTGAGACCTCAGCCTCTACCAATGCAGTGGCCTGGGGAATCGTGCGAGGAAAGCCATCGAACAAAAACCCATTGTCACAATCTGGGTTTTGGATTCTTTCCTTTACTAGAGCTATTATAATCTCATCGGTTACAAGGCCACCCGATGCCATAACTTCGTCAACCTGCAATCCCAATGCAGTCTTGGCTTTTACTGCAGCACGCAACATATCGCCCGTAGATATCTGGGGTATGCCAAGTTTTTCTGTAATAAACTGAGCCTGCGTCCCTTTGCCGGCACCCGGTGCTCCCAATAAAATGATCCTCATGTGTCAATTCCTCGATATTAATTTTATTACGCTATTACAGCCCGCTCTGCTTGGCCTTATCCCAAAGTTGGTCCATCTGGGCAAGAGTTAACTCGCTTAATCTCTTCCCACTCTCTTCCACAATCTGCTCTATATAATTAAAACGCCTCTCGAAGCGTTTATTTGCATCCCTCAGTGCGTTCTCCGGTTCAATTTTACAATGCCTGGCCATATTTACCGCCGAGAACAGCACATCTCCAAGCTCGTGATGAATGGCTGATTCAGAATCGCCGCTTAAGGCTAATTCCAGCTCTACAATCTCTTCTTTCAACTTATCCAGCACCAGTGCCAGCTCAGGCCAATCAAATCCAGTGCTAGCCGCGCGTTTTTGTAATTTTTTCGCCCGTTCCAAAGCGGGCAGTGCTAAGGGTATATCATGTAACACGCTGGAAGATTGATACAGATGCTTTATTCCGCCTTTCGCAATTTTTTCATCCCGCTCAGCCTGCTTAATTGCTTCCCAGTTCACGACCACCTGTTGGGCGTTAATTCGGGATTTATTGCCAAAGTTTTCTAGTTTCCCAGCCGGAAACACATGGGGGTGTCTGCGAATCAACTTATCTGTGATGGCAGTAACCACGCCAGCGAAACTAAAAAGCCCTTCCTCTTCTGCTATTTGGGCGTAAAAAACTACCTGAAACAACAGATCACCTAGTTCGTCTTCCACTTGAACCATATCGTCATTTTCTATCGCATCCACGACTTCATATACCTCTTCCAACGTGCAAGCCGTTAATGACTTTAAGGTTTGCTCAATATCCCAGGGGCAACCGTGTTTTTTATCACGCAACAGCGCCACGACATTTAACAATTTTTCTGTTGCGGTGACCTTGTCATCGGTTTGTGTACTCATAATTCAACACCACCTTTCAGCAATCCTTGAATAATCATTTAATACGTTCAAACAAAGCAATAGATTCTACATGTGCAGTGTGGGGGAACATATCCATTACGCCCGCACTAACCAAGTTGTAACCCTGGCTAATGAGTTTGGCAGCATCCCTTGCGAGGGTTGATGGATTGCAGGATACGTATACTATCTTTTCTGCTCCGAATTGTGCTATTTGGTCTACGATTTCAATTGCACCGGACCGTGGTGGATCCAGCAGCACCTTATCAAAGTGCTGATCGGCCCATAACTCCCCTGTGATGGGCTTGGTTAGGTCCGCCGCATAAAAACTCGCGTTTTCAATACCATTGGCAACTGCATTTTCCTGGCCACGAGCAACCATTGCCTGGCTACCTTCAACCCCCACAATCTTTTTGCATTTGGTTGCGATGGGCAGTGTAAAATTTCCCAGCCCACTATATAAATCCAAAACAGTATCTTGCGGCTTTAACTCCAGAAGCTGAATCGCGAGCGGTATCATTTGCTGATTAATTTCGCTGTTAACCTGGGTGAAATCCATGGGATGAAACGCCATGGTTAAGCCGTAGTCGTCAAGCTGATAATGAAGCCTTTGGACGCCATCTTCCGGCCAGCATTTGGTTACCGTATCCACTCCGCCTGACTGTAAATAAATCTCACACACATGTTGTTTACCAAAATTCTGCAGCGCGGCTAAATCCTCATCATTAACCGGTAACAAATGTCGAATAACCAATGCCACCTGCTTACGCCCATAATTTTCCCCTACTGCGACCTCTATCTGGGGTATAAGGTCCCTACAATGCAAACCGTTAATAAAGTCACGCAATGGTTTAATTAAGTCAGCAACTTCTTGCACCAGCACCGAACAATTATTCATATCGACGATAAAACTACTGTGCTTCTCTCTAAATCCGACTAACGTACCGCCCTTTTTAGCCACATAACGTACTGCCAAGCGGGCCTTAGTTCGATAGTGATAGGACTTAGCAGCCAGGCTGGGTAATGACTCGATTTCATGCTCAGACAAACTGGTTGCATGCGCCAATTTTTCAAACAGCACAGACTTCTTAAAGGCTATCTGCGCCTCTGCTTGCATGTATTGCAATGAACAACCACCGCACAGCGAAGCGAACTCACAATCCGGCACAACCCGCGATTCGGCGCTTTCTAAAACAGTCTCCGTACGCAATTCATCCAGTTGACTCCGTTTACGGATGTACTGGGCAGAAACCCTCTCTCCAGGCAAGCTGCCGGCCACAAAGGCGACCTTGCCATCAATTGATCCCACCCCTCTACCATCGTGACTTAAGCGCTGAATATCCAGCTCAATGGCCTGGGAAGGAAGTTTTCTCTTACGTTGACGACGTTTATTCATTCAAATGGCTAACTTAGAACAAGAGGGCTTGAGTTGAGAATAAAGGAATCCCTTTATAGACCGGGATTGAAATCAGGCGAATACACCTGTCGACAGGTAGCGATCACCTCTATCACAGATAATAGCGACAATGGTCGCGTTCTCGAGTTGTTGGCTTAATTGCAATGCGGCAAATACAGCACCACCAGATGAAACTCCAGCAAAAATCCCTTCTTTTGTAGCAAGCTTTTTCATCATAGCCTCGGCGTCTGACTGATCGATATCGATTATTTGATCCACGCGGCTGCTATCAAATACTGCGGGCAGGTACTCCTGTGGCCAACGTCGAATACCCGGAATACGTGATCCATCTTTGGGCTGTAGACCGATAATCTGGATGTCCGGATTCTGCTTTTTAAGATAGCGCGATACGCCCATGATAGTTCCGGTTGTGCCCATTGAGCTTACAAAATGCGTTATCTTGCCCTTGGTATCACGCCAGATTTCTGGCCCGGTGCGCTCGTAATGGGCGATGGGGTTATCCGAATTAGCAAATTGGTCCAATGTCGTACCCTTTCCTTCCCGTTGCATTTGCTGGGCAAGGTCGCGCGCACCCTCCATACCCTGTTCTGCCGACACCGTTATCAGCTGCGCACCGTAGGCGGTCATGGATAATTTACGTTCATCACTTGAATTATCAGGCATGATCAATATCAGCGGATAGCCTTTGACTGCAGCAACCATAGCTAGTGCAATACCGGTGTTACCGCTGGTTGCCTCGATCAGCACATCACCTGGTGTTATTTCACCTCGTAATTCTGCCTGTTGGATCATGCTTAAAGCCGGCCTATCTTTGACCGACCCCGCGGGGTTATTACCTTCTAATTTCAGCAAAATCGTATTCGTGGTTACACCGGGCAAGCGGTTAATTTTAACCAACGGTGTATTACCGATTTGATTTTCTATGGTTTGGTATGACATCTAAAGCTACCGAGCAGGAGAAGCGCGAAATTCTACATGGAAAGCCGCTTCGCATAAAGTCGAGGGCGAGGTTTCTTAAAATTAATTCAATAGAGCTGAGCGCATTAATTTATGCGCCTACGCTGGAAATGAGGCATGTCCAGGTTTTATTTGGCCACCTGTTTTTCTACCAAGTCCAGTGACTGCTTTTGCGCAAATAAATTGCGACTGTGGATGGGTTTATCACCTATATGAGGCTGAAGTGCCAGACGCAGTAGCCGCTTGGCCGCATTGCTGACGCTATGATCCTTAAAGCTCATATTACGCAGCGATAACAGTTGTTCACCGGCAAATACGTTATGCAATTCCTGACTTTCGCTGGCCCGGGCTAGCCGTTCAAAGCCTCGATCGGCAATAAATCGATAATGGTATTCTCTAGAGAGTGGTAGATGGAGAACACAGTCCTCCTCCAGATTAAGGGCATAACCAAGGTTAGCAAGCAAAGCCAATTCAAAGTGTCTTAGTACTTTATTGAGATCTTCCTCGCCCTGCAATTGTAGCAGCGCATCCTGGTAGGACTTATACAGAGGACTATGCTCAACATTGGCCAATATTACCTTAGTCAACAGCTCGTTAACGTAGAGGCCACTGAATAATCGCTCGCCTTGCAGATGGATCGCGCAGACGCTGCTTTCTACCGCAGTAACAGTCTTGACATCACCGCGACCGCTGAGTGATACCAATAGAGGGTGGAATACTTGCAACAGGGCCCGATACTTCGATTTCTCTCTACGCGCACCTTTGGCTACAGCGCGCACCCTGCCATAATCGACACAGAAAAAGTCGATCAACAAACTGGTGTTCTGAAATGGTTGTTTGTGCAGCACATAGGCTGGCTGCAACATAACCCGGTTTTCCATGACTACCTAGCCTGACTACTCATGATATTCCTGACAAGTTAACCATTTGGTGAAAAATCAGACTATTCGATATAACCTAAGCTTTTCAGCGCTCGCTCATCGTCAGCCCAACCGGCTTTTACTTTCACCCACAAATTCAGCATCACCTTGCTATCAAAAGCCTTTTCCATGTTTGGCCTGGCGGCACTGCCAATTTTCTTCAAGCGATCTCCTGCTTTACCGATCAGAATTTGTTTTTGCCCGTTCTTTTCAACCAGTATTACAGCATGAATATGCAACACAGGGCCTTCTTGCGAGAACTTTTCTATCTCTACGCTAACTTCATAGGGCAATTCATCACCTAGTTGTCTCGTCACTTTTTCCCGAATAATTTCAGCTGCAATAAAACGTGAACTGCGGTCGGTCACCTGGTCATCAGGAAACAAAAATGGGCCAACAGGCAGATAGTTACTAATCAGTTTCTCCAGCGCCTCTAAATTATGCCCACCCAGTGCCGAAGTGGGCACAATATCAGCAAAGTCTCTTTTCCCCTTCAGCTCAGAAATATGTGGAAGCAGTCGATGTTTTTCTTTCACCATGTCGATTTTATTTATGATCAGAACCACCGGTATTTTTGTAGCGCGCAATATTTGCAAAACGTGATCGTCAGCTGGGTTCCAAGTCAGACGCTCAACCACGAATAGAATCGCATCAACACCCTTTATAGCATTGATTACAGCTTCATTCATTACACGATTTAACGTTTTCTTGAAATCATCATGTAAGCCTGGCGTGTCTACGTAAATGCACTGCACATTTTCATTTGTGGAGATGCCAATGATGCGATGGCGGGTAGTCTGAGGTTTGCGTGAAGTAATGCTAATTTTCTGCCTGAGCAGATGATTCAATAATGTGGATTTACCAACGTTGGGTCGTCCGACAATTGCAACATACCCACAATGAGTCTCTTCTGCTGCATCGGATTCGCTCGATTTCACACTTACCCACCTAATCTTAATAACACATTCTTAGCAGCTGCCTGTTCAGCCAGACGTTTGCTTTTACCAGTGCCTTGTTCTGCTGTTTTTAACAAGCTGATGCCGCATTGTATTGTAAAAGTTTGATCGTGCGCTTCGCCGCTAACGCCAACAACTTGATATTCGGGCAAGGGCAATCCTTTAGCCTGCATAATTTCTTGTAATCGAGTCTTACAATCCTTGTGCTCTCCCTGTTCCCGAAGCTGATTAATCCCTTGTTCACTCCACTTTAAGACAAAATGCTTGCAAGGTGTTAGTCCACCGTCCAGGTAAATTGCAGCAATCAGGGCTTCGACTGCATCGGCAAGTATTGATTCGCGACGTTTGCCGCCACTTTTCAACTCCCCCGCACCAAGTCGCATGTAAACCCCCAGGCCTACCTCTCGCGCTATTGCTGCTAGGGCATCCCTGTTTACCAGATTTGCTCTCATGCGGCTTAGATCCCCCTCTGAGGCTTCCGGGAAACGTTCAAACAGAGCCTCTGCAATAATAAAACCCAGCAAGGAATCACCCAAAAATTCAAGACGTTCGTTGTTTAAATTATTGGCACTTCGATGGGTAATGGCCCGTTCAACCAGGGCCTGATTCGAAAAGACGTGTTCTATCCGTTTTTGGAGGTGGTCAAGAGCACTCAAATTATTACAACGTGGTATCGAATACCACAACCATGTCCAGGTTTGCGATTAGCGGCACGCGAGTTTCGTAGGCAATAGCTGTTATTGCTGACTTTGCGCTTTCTTGTGCTGGTCAAATCAAAGTCAGCAACATGATTAACCCTTAAACCATTTGATACCCGTTCTCGGGTTTCACGCTGAGTCAACGCTGACGCTTCCCCACTTTCGATTAATTCACAACAAATTCCAGCAACAAAATTGTTATCAGCATAGATCTGCGTTACTTTCAATCCTACTGTCAAGAATATGGCAATATACAAGCCGAACATCAGTAGTCCAAGTTTCGTTACCCCACGTTGAGCAGACAAATTAGCATGCATTACTTTTTTCATAGACTCACATACTCTAGGTTTATATTTCCACACCTAGGTTCAAACATTCATTAATTTTAATCATCTAAATGCGCCAAAACCCTGCGAAAAAAACGCTACCGTAGCGCTCGATTACTGGAAAAGCTCGGCAAAGTAAATCCTGGTTCTTTGTGCAACCAGACCGCTATTGCCTTGCCAACAATATCTACTTCTGGGACAACACCCCATTCACGACTATCACTACTGTTGTCGCGGTTGTCTCCCATCATAAAATAATGCGCGCTAGGAACCACCCAGATAGTTCTGTTGCGCCTTCGCCCCAAAGCCGAAATCAACTGCACAGCATGTTCTACCCCTCCAATGGTTTCCGTATAAAGCTCACCTGGGAGACTGCCGACGTTCGTTGCAACATTGATGGGCTCGACAAACTGCTTATTCATTTTTTCGCCGTTCACATACAGTTCATCATCTTCATATCGAATTGTATCTCCCGGTAAGCCAATCACTCGTTTCACATAATACTTATTTTCATGAGGTGGGATAAAAACCATAATCTCCCCACGCTTGGGCTCTGCAACGTCGGCAATTTTAGTTCCAATAACAGGAAGTCGAAGACCATAGGAAAATTTATTGACTAAAATAAAATCGCCTACCTTGATTGTAGGTATCATTGAGCCGGTAGGGACTTGAAATGGCTCAATTAAAAAAGAGCGTAAAACCAACACGATAAGTAGTACAGGGAAAAAAGATTTCGCATATTCAATAACCAGCGGCTCGCGAGACAAATCGTCGATTATCTGCGCAACCTCCTCTTCACTTCTACCTCTCTTTCCGGCCCTTAGATTTTTCTCAAATTCAACCACTGCAGCAAGTCGATTTTTTTTAATTAGCAAACTGTCCAGTAGCCACAACGTGCCGCTAAAGGCAACAAGAGAAACCAGAACCAATGCAAAATCTATGTCCATTAGCCATCTACCTTTAAAACTGCGAGAAATGCTTCCTGAGGCACTTCCACATTGCCAACTTTTTTCATGCGCTTTTTGCCCGCTTTCTGTTTTTCAAGCAGTTTTTTCTTTCGAGTAATATCACCACCATAGCATTTTGCAGTCACATTCTTGCGCAGCGCTTTCACGGTTTGACGTGCAATAATCTGCCCCCCAATTGCGGCTTGAATCGCAACATCATACAGTTGTCGTGGAATCAATTCTTTCATTTTTTCCACTAATAACCGCCCCTTGGAGTGTGCATGATCGCGATATACGATTAATGCCAACGCATCTACTCTATCGCCGTTTATTAGAATATCTAAACGCACCAGGGTGGATTTTTCGAAACAGACAAAATGATAATCCAGAGAAGCATAACCCCGACTAACTGATTTTAAGCGATCGAAAAAGTCCAATACGACTTCATTCATTGGCAATTCATAACTCAGAGACACTTGATTACCTATGAACAGCATTTCTTTCTGCACACCACGTTTATCAACACATAAGTTAATTACATTACCAAGGTGCTCCTGAGGCACAAGAATATTAGCCAACACAATTGGTTCTCGCATTTCTTCGATAGAGGTGATCGCCGGCAAGCGTGACGGACTATCAACCAATACTGTCTCACCGCTAATTAGTACTACTTCATAGATCACTGTTGGAGCCGTTGTTATTAACGACAAATTGTACTCACGCTCCAATCGCTCCTGGATGATTTCCATATGTAGCATACCGAGAAACCCACAGCGAAAACCAAACCCCAATGCATCCGAGTTTTCGGGCTCGTAGTACAGGGAAGCGTCGTTGAGAGTTAACTTGGCCAGCGCGTCACGAAAGTTTTCAAAATCATTTGAGGAAACCGGAAACAAACCCGCATAAACTTGGGGCTGGATCTTGCGAAAACCAGCTAACATTCCCACATCAGGCGAACTAGCCAATGCAAGTGTGTCACCCACGGGTGCGCCAAGAATATCTTTAATCCCTGCCACCACAAAACCAACTTCTCCAGCAGCCAAATACTCCGTCTCACTGCGCTTGGGCGTGAATACACCTACAGCGTCCACCACATGAGCCTTACCAATGGTTTTGGCAATTACCTTATCGCCCTGCTTCAATGCACCAGCGACCACCCTGACCAATGAGACCACACCAAGGTAATTATCAAACCATGAATCTATAATAAGCGCCTGTAAATCTGCCGAGCGGTCACCCGTTGGTGCTGGAACCTTGGAGATGATCTCTTCCAGTACTTCAATTACGCCCATACCTGTCTTGGCACTGGTGCACACCGCATTGGTGGCGTCAATTCCAATGATTTCTTCAATCTCAATGCGCACACGGTCCGGTTCAGCCTGGGGCAAGTCCATCTTATTAAGTACCGGAATGACTTCCAGTCCCTGCTCGATAGCCGTATAGCAAGTTGCCACTGATTGGGCCTCAACGCCCTGCCCCGCATCTACAACCAGTAATGCACCTTCACAAGCCGCTAAAGACCGCGAAACTTCATAGCTAAAATCTACGTGTCCTGGCGTATCAATAAAATTGAGCTGGTAACGTTTCCCGTCCAGTGCATCGTAATACAAGGTGACACTCTGCGCCTTGATCGTAATGCCCCGCTCCCGTTCAATATCGAGCGAATCCAGTATTTGATTGTCCATCTCTCGATCTGATAGACCGCCACAAGTTTGAATAAAACGATCTGCCAACGTTGATTTGCCATGATCAATATGGGCGATAATCGAAAAATTTCGAATGTGGCTGAGATCCGTCACAGGTATTTAGACTCGGATTGTAAAGGGATTAGAAAAGGGCTAAAAAATTAAGGAGGCAAGTCTACAGTATCTAAAGAGCAGTGTCAGTGTGTTTCCCCAGGCGGCACCCAGCCTGTAAACAGAACAGGTAGCACTGCGTGCCGCCTTTGGGAGATTTAGGTCTCTTTTTCTTATACTGCCGCTACCTGAGGTTACCAAGTCGGCAATTCAAGCAAGCTGTACTAACGTACCAATTCTAATGCCAGGGTAGTACCCTGCCCGCCGCGGACAATGCGTATAGGCACAAAACCGGATTCAGGCAATTGGCTAGCAATAGCCGCAAATTGATCAGCATTGGAGATTTCCTGCCGGTTCAAAGATACGATCACATCTCCTGCAGCTAGCCCCGCCTTTTGCCCAGGCCCGGCATTCAACTCGGAAATTCGCACTCCGTTCAAGCCAGACACCTGCACCGCCTCATCACTTAATTCACTGACCCAAAAGCCTAATGGGTTACGTCGATCCTCGATCACGGCAGCTACAGGGGTGCTCACCTCATTGGTAGGCGAACTCCCCAGTGTCACTTGCAGAGTTTGTAACTCGCCATTTCTAAAAATCAGCAGATCAGAGGTGGTATCGGGTCGATATTGACCAACAAAAAATGGTAAATCTGCAGAAGCTTCAATTACGTGATCGTTAAACTCAATCACGATATCGTCGTTTTCAACTCCTCCCGCTGCAGCAGGGCTGCCAGGCTGAACATCATCGACAAATGCACCACGGGGCCTGTCCATACCAAAGGTTTCAGCTAGCGCAAAATCTACTTCCTTTATGCGTACCCCTAACAACCCGCGCTTTACTTGGCCAGTATCCCGTAATTGATTTACAACATTCAACGCTACATTGCTGGGTATAGAAAAAGAGATGCCGTTGGAACCACCTGTGCTGCTGAGAATCTGAGAATTTATTCCAACCACTTCACCCGCTAGATTGAATAGTGGCCCTCCCGAGTTACCCTGATTGATAGCAACATCGGTTTGAATGAACGACATGTAATTGTAGGAAGATGCTGAAGGGCCTGGCACGGATCTTCCCTTTGCACTGACTATCCCCGCCGCGGCTGAAAACTCCAGGCCGAAGGGCGAACCTATTGCCAGGACCCAATCGCCCACGCGAAGGACATCTGAATCGCCAAAGCCAACATGAGGTAAATCGCTGCCATCTATCTTCAACAGTGCCAAGTCAGAAGGCTCGTCCACACCCACAATCTCAGCCTGAAACACACGCCGGTCATTCAGATTAACAGTAATTTGCTCTGCACCATCGACTACATGATGATTGGTAATGATGTAACCATCATCTGATGTGATGAAACCTGAGCCTACAGCTCCACGCTCACGGAATTCAGGAGTATCTTCCAGGTTTGGCTCCTCATCTGGATTGAGTTGGCGCAGCAGGTCATCGAGACCTCGGCCAGCTCCAGCTCTAGATTCGACCCGACGCACTGTGGTTACCTCCACTATTGCTGGTGCATTCTTTTCGACTAAATCGGCAAAATTTGGTAGTGAAGAGGCACCATAGGCTGGTCCCCATAGCGCACCAAACAGCAGCAAACATGCGCTAAGCAATCTCGCATGAACAAACATATTCATAACCTTCTCCATTTATTGGAAACGCACCGCTACGCATTGCATCAAAGCAAGTGCGGACCAAGCGCTACTTTAGCATATCGAGGGGAAAAACGGATAGAGCGAGAAACAATAACGGCAGGCAGCGAACTAATGCCATCAATCAGAAGTGCCCTAATTCAGATCTTTGTCTTCGATTTCATTGACCAGCTTGAATAATGGAGAATCCTGCAAATACTCCGGTGAAGCAGGCTCATCCGGGATAATGGAAACACTCTGTATATAATCTCGCAGAAGTTGTTGCGCGACAGGATCTATTGTAATCGGCGCATCAGCAAGTTGAACGTCGGTCTCCTCTGCTACCGATAAATTGCCAGTTGGATCGGCAACTGTCTGCACCATTTCCGGTGCCAAATCTTGATCAAGGCTTGTTTGCACACCCACAATAACCACCGCTGCTACTGATGCTGCAATAGCAACCTTGCTCAACGAATATCTCCATTGAGAGAGTGGGCTTAGGTTCGTGACAGAAGTAAGCCCTAGCTCCGGTTCGTCGGCAACACCCTGGGCCACTTTAGTACAGAAATCATCGCTTAGTGCTTGATATGATTCACCGTGCAACTCATCGTGCAAAATAGCCTGGGCCAGATTGTAGCGTCGCCAGATAGTCAATGAGGCAGAATCCTGCTCACTGGATTTCAGCAAGCGGCTTAACTCAAGATCATCAGCTTCATTGTCTAGTAGAGCTGATAAAGATTCTCTGCCTTGCAAATTCATAAACTACCCCACTTCGCTCGATTTCAACCCAAATATATTACCACTTAAACAAATTCTCTTATTTTTTTATCGATGGCCTCTCTGGCCCTGAAAATTCTCGACCTCACTGTTCCAACCGGACAATTCATAATCTCAGTGATATCTTCATAACTCAGGCCTGAGAACTCTCTCAAAGTAAATGCAGCTCTCAGATCTTCTGGTAATTCCTCAATGGCCTCAGTAATAACCTGTTTTAACTTATCTGTTATTAGTTGGCCTTCCGGGCTATCAACTTCTTTTAGGAAAGTCCCTGATTCAATATTTTCCGCGTCGTCAAGTTCCACATCAGTTGCCGGGGGGCGCCGGCTTCGGGACACTAGGTAATTCTTAGCTGTATTTACCGCTATTCGATAAAGCCAAGTGTAAAAGGCACTATCACCCCGAAACAGTGGTAATGCACGATAAGCCTTAATAAAGGCTTCCTGGCAAACGTCTTCAACCTCCTGTGGATCACTGATGAAACGCCCTATTAGCGCCGCAACCCGGTGCTGATAACGTATCACCAGCATATTGAATGCGTTTTTGTTGCCGTTTAATACCCTGTCAACCAATTGTTGATCGGTATCTTCTGCCATCTGTCCCAACTCCGTTAATGCCTGGGTATAAGTACCGCTGAGATTGGAACAAACACGTTCATCCTCAGCAATAGACACCAAGTGTGTGCAAAAGTTCTCAGAATCTATAAAATTGTTTACTTTATTCACAATCGCGACCAGTTTTTATGCTGGCCAGGATATGTAATTAAGCCTTTGTCTACCCTTTCGAGCTTACACCTATTTCAACTTTTCTATCTATCGGAATGTCTCACAAGCGCGATTATTGTATTTCTGTGGGGAGTATAAATGCCTAGATTCAATTCAGCCGACAGCAAGCCATGCGACATACTAATTATCGGTAGTGGCGCAGCAGGGCTTACCCTGGCACTGCGGAGTGCTGATTTTGCTCAGGTTGCGGTTATTAGCAAGGGTAACTTGAACCAGGGAGCCACGTTTTATGCCCAAGGCGGAATCGCTGCGGTATTGGATAATGAAGACAGTACCAGAGCCCATGTGGCCGATACGCTGACTGCTGGGGTAGGCTTGTGTCACAGCGATATCGTAAAATACGTAGTGCAACGCAGTACCGAAGCAGTCAACTGGTTGGTGGAACAGGGAGTACCTTTTACTACTAAGCAGGGCCACAGTGCGGGTAATGCGGACTGTTTGGAAAATTCTGACGCCAACGACCTCACTTCACTGCATTTAACCAAAGAAGCCGGTCATAGCCACCGGCGTATTATTCACGCTACCGATGCCACAGGCAAAGCGGTTTTTGAAACCTTGCAGCAAAAAGCCGAGAATCACCCCAATATACAGCTATTCGAATACTGTGCCGCTGTCGACTTAGTGACACAAAATATATCGGATCAAATCCATAAAACCTGCGTCGGAGCTTACATCCTAGACCAAAAGAATGGCAAGGTTGCGCTAATTAGCGCCAAATTTGTGGTGTTAGCAACCGGCGGCGCTAGCAAGGCCTATTTGTATACTACCAACCCGGGTGGTGCTAGTGGAGACGGGATCGCCATGGCATGGCGAGCAGGCTGCAGTGTCGCAAATCTCGAGTTCAATCAATTCCACCCTACCTGTCTGTTTCATCCACACGCCAAATCATTTCTTATCACCGAGGCATTGCGCGGTGAAGGCGCGGTTCTTGAGCTGCCCGATGGCAGTCAATTCATGCATAACTTCGACACCAGAAAAGAATTAGCTCCCAGAGATATAGTTGCCCGCGCCATTGATTTCGAGATGAAACGCCTCGGCTGTGATTGTGTTTTTCTAAATATTACCCATAAACCAGCCCCGTTTGTGCAAACTCACTTTCCTACTATCTATGCGCGTTGTCTCGAATTTGGCATTGATATCACCAAACAACGAATTCCCGTGGTCCCTGCAGCCCACTACACCTGCGGTGGCGTTATGGTGAATAAGCAAGGAGAGACTGATATTGCCAACCTTTACGCAATTGGCGAAACCAGTTTCACAGGACTGCATGGAGCCAATAGAATGGCCAGCAACTCCTTATTGGAGTGTTTTGTCCTGGCTTTTGGCGCAGCGAAAGATATTCAGAGCAAACTGGTCAAAACAGCTTTTGTCGCTGGAATTCCGGCCTGGGACGAGAGCCGGGTATCAGTTCCCGATGACGAAGTGCTGGTTTCACATAACTGGGATGAGCTGCGCCGCTGCATGTGGGACTTTGTTGGCATTGTTCGGACTGACGACCGGCTGTTACGCGCGCAGAAACGTCTTGAGATCCTACAGCATGAAGTGACTGACTATTACAGGAAACGCACCGTCAGCAGCGATTTGCTGGAGTTGCGTAATTTGGTGCTGGTTTCAGAGTTAATGATCAAATGTGCGCTGCAGCGCCAGGAAAGCCGTGGTTTGCATTACACACTGGATTACCCTAATCAGGATGAACAGGCGAAGGACACGATTTTGAAGCCGCCCGGACTACAACCCATTTCAAAGCCACTTGGCAAGCACAATACAAATTAAAATTTGATGTTTTCCTCACTAGAAGCCCTATCCCGCAGCAAGCAATAGGTGCTTCAAGTAGCAGCGCAGGCGCCGGAACTGCTCGAGTGAGTCAGGCAGTAGTCGTAAATTTGCTTTCCCTTGATAATTCCCATCCAGTGAGCTAGCTAGGTAAAATTCAAGAATTACCAAATATTCACTCAAGTAAGTAACTCTTGGCACAACAGCTTCCAATGTCTGATTGATATAAACAAGTGACACTTAATGTGGGCTAATTTGCACTTCAAGCTAGGAGTGCCATGCAATGAAACATCACCACGAGCACCATTTCCAGAATAGAGGGCTTCAGTTCAAGTCTTAAAGTTTTGCACCACACAGCCCATCAGCCCGGTTAACCTTAAGAAATAAGCTTAGGCAGTAGACTGTTGGTGCGCGAGGATTTGATCAATAATTAGTCGAAAACGAGATTCACCCGGAATTTCTCGCCGTATTAACCAGGTAAAGAGATCCTGATCTTCCTGTTTCAAAAAGTCGATATATAACAGTTGATCCTGCGGTGACATAAAGTCAAATTGGGTTTTCACGAACGGTAGCAGCAACAAATCAAGCTCTAGCATTCCTCTTCGGCTATGCCAAAAAACCTCATTGCTATTTATTTTTCCCATTCGATTTCGCCGGAGTAATATACTATCAGATTGCTAATTATGCTGAATTTCGTATTATGTTGCGACTTTACTAAATTAGCTGGAAGGAATAGCAGGAGAATCAGAAACTTACAATGAACAATCTTGTAATAGAATTAGACCTGTTTGAGTTAATCAGGGTAAGTGGCACCGATGCCAGA
>CAVOCG010000048.1:0-17125 GCA_963694095.1 Gammaproteobacteria bacterium | reverse complement strand
ATTACTTGCGACTTGGTGGCAAGCAACCATACAATGCAGAGAAATAATAAGGCAGCACAAACCACTTCATGATTCCGGATCAGCGCAGAAAAGTCGACTACAGCAAACTAACCCAGGAACCTATCACCCACTTTCTTGTCTTGGCTTTGGTGATATTTGCTCTGTTTGAAATAACTTCCCCAACTGATGACAAGCTCCTCGAAATTGACCGAAGCGAAATCAATGCGAGAATTTTTTTGCAGGAAATTTCGTCCGGGGAAGCCGCCACTGAACTGCAAAGAAGCGCGATAGAGCTCGCCTATGTGGAAGAACAGTTGCTGGTGAAGGAAGCACAGGCACTGGGGCTCGATAATGATGCCCGGATTGATGATATGCTGGCCCAGAAAATGCGGCACGTTCTCAGTGGCGAACTCATTCAACCGACAAGCGAAGAGCTGGAGAATTTTTACCAAAGCAATATCGAGCGCTATCGAACCGAGCCCACGGTCACCCTAGATGAGATTATCATGAACGATAATGGTGAGGTAAGTGAGGAACTGGCGCAGCTGTTCGCAGCCGGTACCGATATAGCAGAATTAACCAATCAGTTTGATAGCAGTGCAGGCTTCCTCCCAAGAGTTACTCGAGCTGATATGAACAACATTTTTGAAGTAGATTTCGCCCGGCAGGTGTTTGCTGCACAAATCAGCCAGTGGGTTGGCCCTTTTATTTCTAACCGGGGGCAACACTGGCTACAGCTTAAATCCAGAACAGATGCATTGCTGCCCCAGTTAGCTGAAATTACCGACCTCGTTAGGCTGGACTGGATTGCGCAGGAAGAAGAAAACCGATTACAAATTGAAATCGACAAGTTGTTGGAAAGTTATTCGATTCTTATCAATGAGGATGCCGAGTTGCTTTAGCAGCCCACGCCAAAACCCGTGCCAACTAAACCCCTGAGATTTTTCGTACTATCCTTTCTATTAACTATAAGTTGTAATTTATTTTCTCATGATATCGATGTCACCGGTGTTGCGCGGCTGCTTCTTGACGAAATAGGCACGGGTCAATACAGCCTCTCAGTTGTCGATCAACAAGTCCCTCCCTTGTTTAATTTGCAGGACAGTCTTCCTGCTAACTGCAGGAATCAACCAGCGACTCGATACAGTTACCGTTTTTCTTGTGACCCAGCTCTGTTAAGTGAGGACTCGCTACGTTTCCCCTGGGGATTGGAAGGTGTGGTTGTGGTAACAAAATGGCTGGATAACACAGGAGCCTCCGGTTATTTCCCCGGTAATGGAAGTTTTATCGAAGTTCCAATGAGTGAGTTGAAAGCGGGCTCCGGGTCATTACTAAGCTTGGCCAGCCGGTATCTAGCATTGGGCGTGGAGCACATCGCGTTTGGCATAGACCATCTACTGTTTGTGCTGGGGCTACTGCTGATCATTAAAGGTTTCTGGACCTTAATTAAAACTGTTACCGCATTCACCATCGCCCATAGCTTAACCCTGGCCTGTGCCGCATTGGGGTATATACCACTTCCTAGCGCTCCAATTGAGGCTCTGATTGCACTATCGATAATATTCCTGGCCCGGGAAGTACTCATGGGCCAACGCGGCCAGATCACGCTTGTGCATCGCAGCCCCTGGGTGGTGGCTTTTGTCTTCGGGCTTGTACATGGTTTTGGTTTTGCCAGCGCTCTAGGCGAGCTTGGTTTACGTGACAGTGATATTCCTTCAGCTCTGCTATTTTTCAACCTAGGTGTCGAAGCGGGCCAAGTCGCATTTATTAGCCTGCTGGTAGTGATCAACTTATTGCTGGAGAAATTTGTCGCAAGAAATAACCCCTGGTTTCAAACAGCTCTGGCTTACTCATTGGGCGCTGTAGCCACATTCTGGTTTATTGAGCGCTTATCACCTCTATTCATTGTTTAACAGGGCGATTATTTGGGGTTATAGGGCCACGGGGGGTAGCAACACCGGCATGCTGAATAGACCTAGCTTCTTCAATTCTTTCGGACTCTGCATAATCGTACTTCCTATGGGCGAAAATTTGATATGGCTATTATTACAACTTACAGATCAAAACCTATGACCTGCATCAAATGTGTTCAAACTTACAAAAAAAGCGCGCTGGGACAAAGTCGTTAATTCCGTTAGACTGACAATCTCAATTTTACGCTGCTCTCGGCTAATTATAGACTGTGTTCCGTAGTCCATCAGTTCGATGCCAATTTGCAGAAATACACCATCAAGGGGGAGACCCAATTGAACCTATTGCTGCGAATAACATGCTTTATTTCAGTTTTCATACTAGCTGGCTATCCCGCATTGGCAGAGGTATGGGACGAGGCACAACACGGTTATGCCGACAGCGATGGTGTGAAAATCCACTACGCCACCGTAGGAGAAGGGCCACTGGTGGTGATGATTCACGGCTTTCCTGACTTCTGGTACACCTGGCATGAGCAGATGGAGGGTTTAGAAGATAACTACAAAGTCGTAGCGATCGACCAACGTGGCTACAATCTCAGCGATAAACCTGAAGGTGAAGAAAACTACAATATGCGCTTTTTGATTAATGACGTAGCGGCGGTAATTAATCATTTCGGCGAACAGAAAGCCATTATTGTGGGCCATGACTGGGGTGGCATTGTGTCCTGGCAATTTGCCTTCGCCCGGCCACAAATGGTGGACAAACTGGTTATTCTTAATCTACCTCACCCAAATGGACTGCACCGCGAATTAGCGGGAAATCCGGAACAGCAGCAAAACAGCGCCTATGCCAGAACCTTTATTGACGGCTCACCTTCGGATCCCGATATTTTCTTCGGCAACCCCATGACACCGCAAACAATGTCTGGTTGGGTGCGCGATCCGGCTGCACGAGAGAAATACATCGAGGCATTCGAGCGGTCCAGTTTCGACGGTATGCTTGCCTACTACAAACAAAATTATCCGCGTACCGACAGCAACACCCCCCCACCGCCGTTAGCACCACAATTAACAATGCCGTTGTTACTATTCCATGGTCTAGGGGACACTGCCTTACATTCAGATGGTCTGAACAATACCTGGGATTGGATTGATGCTGACACCACTATTGTAACCACACCCAACTCCAGTCACTTTGTACAACAAGATGCAGCTGAGCTGGTTACTTCCACCTTAAAATGGTGGTTACTGGCAAGGCCATAAACTGGAACTTACTCATCGGTAAATCGCTTTATGCTCTCAGTTCGAACTACCCCATTCTTGCCTGAGCGCGGTACGGTCGATTTCCGCTCCACGAAGATAGACCTTAGATATAGTTTGGGTGTTGCGGATATCATCCAGCGGATTCTCATCGAGAACGATGAAATCAGCACTCTTTCCCACTGCCAATGTACCGATGTCCGATAGACCTAGTAGCTCAGCCGGCTTGCTGGTAGCCGCAATAATTGCTTGCATCGGCGTCATTCCCAGACGCACAAATATCTCTAATTCACGGTGGCCCGCATAACCAAAATAATGATCTGGAACTGCGCCAGCATCTGTTCCAAGTATTATGTCGACACCTACGTTGATCAGTCGAGCAAATCCATCTTGCAGTATCCGTTCGGTCTCCCCGAAATCTGTATTCACCCCGGATCTTGCATCGAAAGTATCTTTAAGGCGCTCCATCACAACTGATGGCACTGATTCAGCAAGAAATGAATCATCACCAATACGTTCTCGACGCAGTTCACCAAGCCCTAAATTCGGTACTATAAACGCATTACTCCGCTTCACCTCGGCGATCAGCGCATCATCCATGCCAGACTCAATCCGGCCATGCAAAAACCCAGTGACACCAGCAGCTAATAAATCTGGCATGTCAGCCGCTGTTTGTTGATGTACATACACATCAATACCGCTCGAATTCGCCTCATCAATAATCGCCCGATATACTTCCGGTTGCAGTTTTTCCTGACTACCACCACGATCGTCTACCCAGATCTTAACCACGGTAATTCCCTTTGTCGCCACATCACGCACTGCCGCGCGCCCAGCCTCGACCGAAGCAATACCTCTAAGAATTGTCATCCCGGTTTCTGCTTCGACCGCGAGGGCGTGGGTAAGGAATTGATTATTTGGGCCCTGTCCCGGCGGTGCCATTCCTGCCGCAAACAAAAACCGTGCTCCGTCAATGATGCCGGCTTCCTGATCACGTTGAAGCGCCAAAGCAAGATCATCTGGATCACTTCCAGCCGAGAAAACTGCACTAAAACCGTAATAAGCATAACGCTCGAGATTATCTATCAGATTCTCACGGCTATAGTTGGTTGCCCCCCAACTGCCATAGCCTTCGTAGCCCAAGTGTGCGTGGGCATCAATCAGGGCCGGGATAATTGTTTTACCACCAAAGTTGATCACTGAAACATTAGGCGGCGATTCAATGCTGCCCCTGTCTCCGATTGCAATAATTCTACCCCCATCTACCAGCAGTGCACCGTTCTCTATAACACCCCCGTTTCCGGTTACTAATCTGGCCCCTTCAAGCAATAGAGGCTCATCATTTTCAGACATATCAGTCGGTTCGCATGCAACTAACAATGTCATTAGAGTCGAAAGGAATATGTATTTCATGTTTGATTTTGTAATTAAATTTTTCATTGGTATTTTTATTTCTATTTGAAATTATCGAATCATTCCAGAAAAGCCCTAAGCTCCGGCTTTTCTATTGATAAGTAAATACATGATCACACCACACATCAGCGTAACTAACGCCGCCAGCATTTCTCGCGGCTCATTAATAGCAGCCAGTCCTGCGATGAGCAAGGTGAAAAACGCATAGACAAGAGGGGGCCACGGAAAACCGAGTAATTTCTCTTTATATTGGGGGTGTTTGCGTATCACAACAAACAAGCTAAGCACAGTGGCCAAAGTACTTAAACTGAGCATGAACCCCAGATAGGAAAGCAATTCGCGTAACGTGCTCATCCACACAACAACTATTGCCAACACGGTTTGTAAAATAATAGCTGCCCGTGGAATCTCACCCCGTAGCTTCAACAACTGGGGCATCAGGCCATCATCCGCCATTTTTGAATACACCCGTGGCCCGATCATTGTCATTGCCGAAACAGAGGTAAATAGCGCCAATACAATAATTGCCCGGACCGCTATTGTCAATTGGTCGCCACCGATAAACTGGGCGGCTATCGCCGCCACATCTTCTTGAAAGGCAACTGAAGAAGCCGGCGGCACCATGACAAAGACTGCATTGAGCAGAACATACACAATCACTGTTAAACCTGTACCTAACAACAGCGCTTTGGGCACTACGGATTTTGCATCATCGACTTCACCGGCAATATAGATCGCCGCATTAAATCCGGAATAGCTAAAGGAAACCCACATCAGAGTTAGAGCGAATGCAAAAACACTTACTGGAACCGATTGAGTTGTAGTAATTGGTTGAATTCCCTGCCAGTCACTAAAAGGTAGAGCAATTAACCCATAGACAATAAAACTACCAATGAGGACTAATTTCAGCACTACTATAATGTTTTGGAGAAAAGTTCCATATCCAAGCCGGATACTATGAGCAAACATCGCCAATACTATTACCAGCGTCGCCACCATATTTTCAGGCACACTCTCTCTCATTTCAGTACCTAAAAGATAGGTCTCAAGAGTCATAGCAGAGTATGCGATTGCTCCGGTAAAACCGGCAAGCAAGGACACCCAGCCAGCGATGAAACCAGCAAGAGGGTGAATATGTCTGGAAAGAAAAAGGTATTCGCCACCCGATTGGGGGTTGAGTTTTATTAGATATCCATAGCTAATCGCGCCGGTAACGGCAATCACACCACCAATCAGCCAAGCCAACATTACCAGGCGCCATGAACCGAGATCACCCAAGGCAAATCCAGTCGTGGTGAATACACCTGCGCCAATCATATTGGCTACCACCAATCCCGATAGAGTAAGTAGCCCTAGCTTTTGCTTAGACATCCGGCTAACACTTCCTATTAAAAAGGAAACAAGACACCGACCCTATTCTTTACTTACTACCCCAAGTAGCCGTGCTGAGCCAGCTGCACCGATATGCCATCAGGGTCAGTAAAATAAAGTTGGTCACCACCACTGGTTCGATTCGCTGGATCCCTACTCACCCTGGCAGTAATCCCGTGGGGGACAAGGCGCTCCGCTAACTCGTCAGCATCATAATCATCCACTCCGATGCACAGATGGGACATACTGCCGGGATTAGAAAGATTATAAAGCCCCAGAAAACTTTCGTTTCCCAAACCCATATTTAACCCCCCATTAGCGGGTCGACTGATAATTTCCAGACCCAATACACGATTATAGAAATCGGCGGAGCGATTTACATCCGTTACAGAAAGCGAAACATGATTCATCGACTTGCCTACAACCGCCGGCTCTACCTGCTGAGCTGCGAGGGTTGACGTGCTTGCCATCGCCCCAGAAACTGCTACAAGAGATGCAACCAGTTGCCTGCGGGTGAGTTTCTTGTCTTCAAAACTGTCAATCAGTTTTTCAATTGCTCTAAATTCCTGCATTTTGTTTACTCCCTCTCATAATTAGATTGCTCCCACGACCACACGGCATGTGAGTGCCAGTCGGCAAAAGGTTTTTCGGAGAATAACGGAACCATCTATGCGCATTCAATCGCCGCAGGATTGGACCTGGGTACTACGAAAAACGGCGCAGAAAACAACCCTAAGAAAGCTGCTGTCTACGCCGTTTTGACGGCTGTTAAGCCGCACTTGCCTGAATAATCAGACCGCTACAACTTTATTTGCACAGGGTCCTTTCTGACCTTCCCCTATTTCGTACTCTACGGCCTGGCCATCACTAAGTGTTGCATAGCCACCGTCACTTTGAATTTCCGAATAGTGTACAAATAGATCCTTGCCTCCGTCTTCCGGAGTAATAAAACCAAAACCTTTGTCTGCATTAAACCACTTTACTGTACCTTTACTCATACTGTCCTCTTTAAATTTTAGACTATTTCTTAATTGTGCAGTTTTCTGCACTTACTTCACCATGTTCAGATCTATCACAACGGGAAAATCAGAACTTTTGGGTTTCTTGGGACACAACATACAGGTATGCAATGTCCCGATCTCTCCCACGAGCGGCGTAGTGTGTCATTAAAGTGGGCCCATTACCATAGTCAAAAACATCTAGCATGGATATTTCATCGGTTTAGGTGCCCTAAACCAAGCCTAGGCTCTTCCCCGTAGCTTACTTGTTAGAGCGCCTAGCTACGCCACGCTCGTCGGCAATAGGCTTTCAGCTGCTTATAACCCTGCTCAGGGCGCCAGATTCAGCGTGCCTAGAAACTGCTGAATAATCCCGTATATTCGCTGCATTTCGCGGTTATTGAACCCGCCATGCCCCCCACCCGGCACCGTCACCAACTGATTGGAAACACCTGCTTCCTCCAGCGCTGCGTGCAGGCTAACACCCTGATCGTAAGGCACTATGGGGTCACTGTCGCCATGTATTGTCAGGATTGGAGGCAAGTCTTGCCTTATATAGTTAGTAGGCGATATGCGCCTTGCAACCTCACGCCGATCCATCCTGCTGCCCAACCAGGCTTCAGTAAAAGAACCCGATGCCCCAGGCCCTCTGTCCATCAGATCCTCAACATCGGTAATCCCATACCAGTTTACGATAGCCGCAACCTTTAACTCGTCAGTCGATGTGCTTCCAGTAGACCACGCTCTTTGACGATCTCCCGGGCATTGCCTCTCCATGCCGGCTGATTCGGTGAGCATGCCAGTTGTGAGCGCCAGATGCCCCCCTGCGGAATTACCTGTGACGACTATGGCATCAAGGTCAAAGCCATATTGGTCCGCATTGCGATAAATCCAACGAAGTGCGCAGCGTGCATCCTCCACGGCAGCTGGTGCATGGGCAACGCTGGCGAGACGATACTCTACATTAACGACGCTCCATCCCATCTCCAGATAAGGCAGAAAGGTTAAAGATGAGCTTTCCTTGCTTCCATTAGTCCAGCCACCGCCATGATAATAGACCAGAGTTGGGTTGGGATCGCTGATCCCCCTGGGGCGATAAACATCCAGCTTTAGATCTACTCCGCCGGCTTGAAGGTAGGTGAGGTTTGCCGTTACTCCATAACCACCGGCCACCTGCACAAAGTTGGAATCTGCTGACTGTGCAACGGCGGTTTCGAACCCAGCAAAAACTATTAGCGAAAAGCTAATACAGGCACTCATATAAAATTTATTCATTGCATACTCCTTAATCCAGTGGAAAAGCTAGCCCTGCTAATATCTGGCAAGCTTTCTTCCGTGGGCCTCATAGTGTGTCATTTGAGCAAACCCATTGCCATAGTCAATAGGCTTAAGGTTCCACCAGTTTGCGTATCCAACCGTCACCTTTAGTGATTAAGTAGAGCTCACCGGCCGAATCGATACCCATACGAAGGCCTGCTCTATTGCCTGCCGCATACGTGTTGGGGTAGCCCCCGACACCCAACACTTCGCGTTCACGCCCATCGAAAATCACTCTAAGCTCCTGGATCTGGGCCGGATGTCCCGGAGTAAGATTGCTTGCTTCAATATAAAACAGCCTCCCGGTAACCAAATCAGAAAACACGTACTTTCCCTGTAGCTCCGGAATTCCCGAACCGTGATAAACAAACCCACTGCTAATGGCGTTGCCCTCATCGTGGTCATATTGGGCAACAGGGTAAGTGAATTCTTCTTCATCTACTGCAGGCAAGGGATAAACAGGCCCGGGTCGAACATCACCAATACTGAATGCCGTAGCGAATGTTCCTTCCCTCAGTCGCCAGCCATAATTTGCGCCGGACACGCCGATATTGACTTCTTCAATCTCGCTTTGGCCGATATCGGACATAAATACTCTGCCATCCGAGTCAAAAGAAAATTGCTGTGTATGACGCAATCCGTATGCCCAAATTTCATTAGCTTTGCTGTCATCGTTTATGAAAGGATTATCAGCAGGGATCCCATAGGCTGTATCTCCATTTCCGGCAAGGGGATCTATGCGCATTATGCCAGCCATTGGCTCGGTCAAGGACTGCCCATATTCGTATGGGTCATGGGCCCCTCCTCCATCACCCATACTGACATAGAGAACACCGTAGTCAGACGACCCGATGGTTGCATATGGATTAAACTTAATGGTTCCAATATTGTGGTTTTGAGCAAATTGCCCGATACGGAACACCTCACGTGATTTCCCTTCGAACCGGTTCGCACTGGGATCATCCACCGACCATTCTCGAATCACACTCTCGTGATTGTCCGCCGCGCTGTCCAGATAGTCCGCAACTTCCGGATCAGAAGCTGAACTGTAGGCTGTGTAAAACTTTCCATAACCGGGCCGACCGCGTTGCGCAAATTCGGGATGGAAGGCAAACCCGGCGAGGCCCGTTTCATTAGCAAACATGGAATCGTCAAAACCCACATCCTGTTCCCGAATATCGAGATAAACAGAAAGCTCCCTGCCAGCCTCATCAGTAACGTACAGCAAGCCCCGCAAATCGTTAATAATAAGCCGCCCCGATCCATCTCTTATTGGTAGCAGGTACTGAATTCGCGCATAGGCCCGGTTAGCGCCTTCAGGATTCGCATCGGTGGTTTGGGGCACACGTAAAAACTCTGTGGCTTCCACGACAATATCACCCTTGAGTATCTTTTCAGGTATCGGATCCTGAAGAGGTTCCGGCACGAAGTCGGCGGTATACCCAAAAGGGCAGAGTAGGATAGCAACCAATTTCAAAGCAGGTTGTATGATTTTCATGGTTAGGTTCCGTTTGATAATTTGGTAGAAGGCAATCGGTAACTGGTTGTTGGCTGCGCTGCTCTGTCACTTCCCCACCTGTCTCGCGCGAGCGAGTCTATCATAATTGTAATAGCCGCTTAATCAAACCCATGCTGCCGACAACATGGCTGCAATGTGTCGCAGTTTCACCAAGTGAGATCCGCAGCCCAAAACCCTGTAAGTACATATAACTCAAGTGCCAATATCCAGGTACCGATTAACTGTGCCAGTGTCACTTCGTGACATAGTTTGACCAATCATTGTATGAGTAGCATTAATTGGTTAGTTTTTGTTGCCTAAGATAACTCACCAAGCATTTCCAATGGAATGAGCATTTTTAATGTCTCTTCCTCTTGAAATTCTCGCTGCAAAACAACAAATTATACAATTGAATAACTTATAAACACTTGATATTAGGAGAACAAACCATGTTTAAAAATAATAATGATGTTCAAAAGGCATTTTATTTAACTAAATTTCATCGTATTACAGTGCGGATCATAGCCCCATTGCTGTTTTTATTAGCGGCTCCAGTATTGACAAACGCGCAATCACTTGAAGGTGTTTGGTTGGGCACAGAAATTCAAACCATCGGCGGTGACAACGCTGGAACTGTTGCCGTAACCACTCCAAGACTATTGATCTACACCAAAGGATTCTTCAGTTGGACATTTGAAAACGTAGAGCGAGAAAACCCTGGCGAGGGCGCTTCTGATGCAGAGCTTGCGGATAGTCTGCGTAACCTCAATGTGGCAGCCGGAACCTATATGCGTGACGGCACGATAATTCGCTATATACGCCGTGTGACAGGCTTTCCTGAAGGTCAGCTACCTGAAAACCAACCGTTTGACAGGGAAATCCGCGCTTTAACAGAAAACTTGCTGGAAACATCAGTTACAAATAATGATGGGGTTACTATGATTCTTCGATATAGAAGAGTCGAATAAACACTAAAACTGGCTATGGGAGTGTAGTTGTCCAGTTGAACATGGCTTTCAACTGGACATAGCACCCTGCGCTTGCAGCGAGTTTCAAAACGATTCCCGCGGTGGTCGCAATACCACTTGCAAACAGCGCCATAAAAAGATTAAAGAAAGTTCACGCGCCTTAATGAAATAACTCCGATAATCCACTACCCTTCAGCTCTGATAGCTCTTATCATTCCGTATTCACGTAATGAATTGGAGGTCCCATGTATTCCATTCGGATGATGACTGCTCGGCTGATCCTGTTGCTGCTCGTTTTTCCTATTTCAATCTATGCCCAGCAAGCAGAGGAACCAGCAGGCGACTGGCCTATGTATCGTGGCAATCTGGCAGGAACCGGTTTTTCGCCGCTTAGCCAGATTACTCCAGATAATGTGGCAAACCTGACCGAAGGCTGGAGCTACTCTCTGCGCAGTGATACCGCAGCAGGTCAACGTGGGCCAACTTCACAAGTAACACCCATCGTTATTGACGGCGTTATGTATTTACCGGCAGCGGACAGGGTGATCGCGCTCAATCCGATAACTGGTGAAGAAATTTGGCGACACATGGTCGCCGCTGGCGCGCCCTCTCGTCGCGGTGTCGCCTATTGGCCCGGAGATAACAGCATCCCACCTCGAATCATCTTTACCGCCGGGCAGCGGCTAGTGGCACTCGATGCGGCAACTGGATCGGTAGCAACCGAGTTTGGACAGGCTGGTGAGATCGACATGGTCACACCCTATATCTCCGTGCCTATGGTTTATCAGGACATTGTCATAGTCGGTGCCAATACGCCCCGCGGCGACGTTGGAGGCGTTGGCAATGCACGTGCCTTCGATGCGCGCACTGGCGCCAAGGTATGGGAGTTTAGCTCGGTTCCTCAGCCGGGCAGTCTCGGACATGATACCTGGGAAGGCGACAGTTGGGTGGGCCGCCTGGGGGCAAATGCTTGGCCTTTCTACTTTACCGTAGACCAACAACGTGGATTGCTTTACATCCCCCTGGCATCACCCATACCGTTCGCATATGGAGGCGATCGCGGTGGCTCTAATCTGTTCTCCAATTCATTGGTGGCAGTGGACATTCTCAGCGGTGAATACCGCTGGCATTTTCAGACTATTCATCACGATCTGTGGGATCACGATCCGCCAGCACCGCCGGCTCTTTTCGATATTCCCCGCGCCGATGGTACAATTCCTGCCTTGGCAGTCACTACCAAGTCGGGTTATCTGTATATTCTTAACCGGGAAACGGGCGAGCCTGTTTATGGCGTCGAAGAGCGGGCAATGCCACAAAGCACTGTACCTGGCGAGCAAACCTTCCCAACACAGCCGATACCAGTGCGCCCACCCGCATTAGCCCGGGTCAGTTATGACTCTACTGATCTAGTAACCGCAGCAGACACCTCCGCAGAGCACGCAGCAGCCTGTGCTGAGTTAGTCGAGAATATTGGTGAAATCTATAACGCCGGCCCGTTTACACCCTGGACCTACAGGCCAGGTGGCGCCCCGGGCCCGACAACATTACTATTCCCCGGCTTGGCTGGGGGCCCCAACTGGGGAGGTGCTTCATTCGATCCCAATTCAGGTTATCTGTTCGTTTTTTCAGGGGACATTGGCACATTTGGCTGGATGGAAGAGGCCGAAGATGGGTCACCGCTACCCTATACTCGAGTAGCACCACGACCAGGTGGGTTTGATGTGGGCATTGGTAATATGCGCCTGCCCTGTCAGAAACCCCCCTGGGGCACCTTGAGCGCTGTAGACAGTGCTACTGGTGACATAGTCTGGCAGCAGGCCATTGGCTTAACCGAAGCCCTCCCAGCAAACAAACAAAACACCGGTCGACCAGGCCGCGCCGCTGCGCTGGTAACGGCGAGTAACCTGTTATTCATAGCTGCTACAGATGATAATCGGTTTCGTGCCCTCGATACAGCAACCGGGAGCGAGCTCTGGATAGATACAATGGACGGCAGAGGCAACGCTAACCCAATGACCTTCATGGGAACAGATGGCAAACAATATCTGGTAATAAGCGCAACAAATTCGCTTATAGCATACCGCTTACTGTGAGTCTTAAGGTTGACAGCTCACTGTACTATTGGATGGAATATGACTATGCCTAAAACAATACGATGCCTTGTCATCATGAGCTCTCTGGCAATATTGTGCTGCACTTCATTAGCAATGGCGCAGGAAATTGACCAGCAAGCGGACAGAGCCCCTTTCATTGGCAGCTGGGTAATTAACGAAGATCTCAGTGATGATACGGATGAGCAGGTGGAGGTGGCTATTCGGGCAGATGGCGGTCGCGTAGCATGGAGCTGGTTCCGCAAGAAGGAAAAAGGTCGCTATCGGGGTGGGCCAGCTGATCAAGAGCTATACGACCGGATATCCTATGATGAGATATTACAAATTCACTATGAATCAGCTGAGTTTCGCTTCGAATATGCAGACGGATTTGTGCGTGTGTTCTATAGTGATGGGCGCAGACAGGTTACAGGCGCTAGCGATTTCTATAATAGCGGTGGGCAAGATGTAACTTTTGCCAACTGGGAAAATGACAGCCTGCTAGTGGAAGCGAGGCCGCGGGACGGTGGTTATACGCTGGAGTCGTATTCTTTACAGGCAGATGGAAATCAACTAAAAGTGGAAATGGAGATTAACGCCAGCAGTTTTAACTCAACCATCCTTTTAACGCGGATTTATGACCGTGTAACTGACTGAGCCCCCTGACCTGAATCTAGTTCCTGCGAATGAAACGCTCGGAACTTCCAAGAATTACACAAATGCTGGAGGTATGGTCACAAGCGGTGACGCAGCGACTGAAACTATTCAACTCGCTGCCCGAGTAAACAACTCCTACTTCTGAAACCTCAATAGGAATCTGTCAGTTCTACCACGTATAGTCGGATCAAAAACCCTCTTGGTGCGGTCATCCGCTGGATTACGGAGCAATGCCGAACTCGCAACTAATTCAAATCCCGCCGCTTCCGCAATGTCCACCGTGAGCGCTTCAACACCTCGGTGCAGCGGTTGATTGTTATTTTCCGCATTCCCCGCATGCTCGACAACAACCAGCACTCCACCAGGCTTTAATGCAGCATAAACGGCTGACATGAATTCTGGTGCCACGCTGGAATCAGTTGAATTTGTCAATTCATGTATTTCAAGCCCCAGCATGGCGCCATCCAAGGAGTTATCCGGTAATCCAATGTCAGAGAAATTACTATTTAATTGCTCTACATTTGCCAGTCGGCCATTACCCAGCCTGCCGGCTATAGCAGCAGAAGTTCGCTGGCCTCTCTCACCTTCAAGCGACGATGGAAAGTTGTGCAGATACACCTTACCGGAACGCCCCACAGCATGGGAAAATACTTCTGCATAATAACCAACAGACGAAAGGAAATCGGCAACAGTCATACCAGGCTCAACACCCATAAAATTAGCCACCCAGGCAGGCTTTCTGTTCAAATCTCTAGCTTTGTCTGCATCAGGCCGGCCAGCGGCATTGGTAAGCTGAGCAGTCAATGCGGCAATATCCAACGCCTGCACAGGCGCGGATATCAGCGCCAATACGGCAACACAAGCAGCGATAAGTGATTTCATAATTAATACCTTAAAATTATTGTTAAAAGTTCCCGCCTGTTCTTTTCCTGATGCTGGCGGTTCACGTGGATTCTAAATCCTGAACTGTGACAGAATACTCCCAAACCCGGTTAAGGGAAATAGGGGCTAGTGGGCATTAAGCTTACACTAATCCGCTGAGCGCGCAAACAAGTTGGCTTATCGACTAACGAGGTGACCCCCTACATGGAGGAGCTCAAATTCAATCACACCGGCAGCGGGCCCGCCGAGCGGGCCGTGCTATCGGTAAGCAGCCTGAATCGGATGGCACGCTCTCTGCTAGAAGACAATTTCCCATCCATTCTGGTAGAGGGCGAGATTTCCAATTTTGCCACCCCCTCCTCTGGTCACTGGTATCTGACACTCAAGGACCGGTCCTCACAAATTAAATGCGCCATGTTTCTAAATCGAAATCGTGCCGTAGGCTTTAAACCCAGCGATGGGAATCAGATTCTAGTGAAAGGACGCTTAAGCATTTATGAAGGACGCGGAGACTTTCAGCTCATAATAGATTCGATGGAGGAGGCTGGTGATGGACTGCTGCGTCGGGCCTTCGAAGAATTGAAAATCAGGTTACACCAAGAAGGACTATTCGAAGCCAATCATAAACAGGAGATTTATTCTCACTACTCGCACATTGGTATTATCACATCCCCAACTGGTGCTGTGGTGCACGATATTTTGAGTGTTCTTCAGCGCCGATTTCCGGCCACGAAACTCACCCTACTGCCGGTAATGGTGCAGGGACCAGCTGCAGCTGGAGAGATAACCCATGCGATAGAGCTGGCTAACAAACACAAGGCTAAGCTAGGCTTGGAAGCCCTCATTATTGGCCGTGGCGGTGGCTCACTGGAAGATCTTCAAGCATTTAATGAAGAACAGGTAGCACGCGCCATCTATAACAGTGCATTACCCGTTGTGAGTGCGGTCGGGCATGAAGTGGACATCACCATAGCGGATTATGTCGCTGATCTTCGTGCACCCACACCTTCGGCGGCGGCCGAACAAATGAGCCCTAATCAGCAGGACTACCAGGACTTATGTTTCAGCCTACATCAACAACTCCTTAATCTCACGCGTCAACGACTTCACAACTCAGATCAAAAGCTGAACTGGTTGCACAAGCAACTTAAGCACCCCGGAAGACGGTTACAGGAACACGCCCAGGATCTCGACCGATTCGAAGAAAGAATTCGGCGTGCTGCCCAGCAGCAAATTAATTCGCAGAAAACTGTGTTACAGCAATTGGTACGCAGTTTGTTGGCAAATTCTCCGATGCAAAAATTGGGTCAAATTCGACTCCAGCAAGCAAATGACATACACAGACTAAGAGTTTCTCTGCAGCATATTCATAAACAAAAGCACACACAGCTTATGCAGCTTAGCCGCAGTCTCAGTGCTATTAGCCCGCTCAATACCCTGGCACGCGGTTACAGCATAACGTATGGGGAAAACTCGTCTGTAATAAAAAGTAGTGCGGAGGTCAAGGTGGGCAGCAAAATAAGCTCAAGACTAGGTAAAGGCAGCATTCATTCTACAGTTAACTCTATTACCTCCGAAGATTCCTAAAAGCAGTGCTGCCACATGAATACTATAGATGTGACGCCAGGCGCCCAAGTTTAACTAGCCCGATTCTATAGATTTTGTGAGACTAACGGTTGTGGGCATCTGTTCGTTGTGTCAAATTTGGTCAGCTTTAGCCGATACTGAGCACATCCAGCCGCTTTCCGCAGTGCAGGTTTTTTTACAACCCCTTAGGAAAGTATGGGGTTCTGGGAGTTGTAGTGGACACCCCCCCATTTTCTGGTATTTCGGGCTTTTATTGGCATCGTTAATGCTTGCAATCTAGGTAGCGATAAAATTCGGATTACGCTTCTTTTAAAAAAGATATAGCGAATGCCAGATTAAGTTATTTCAAAATCGACCACATGCAATGCTTTGATTAGCCCAGGTTTATGGTTATAGTATTGCTCTATCCTAGAAACCAATTGACTGAAGATGTTATGAGCAAAAGAGAACAGCAAAAAAAAGTTAAAGAACAAAAACAGCAGGCCGCACAACAGCGGGAGCATACCAAAAAGCTGATGGGGAAATTCGCCCTGTTTGTTGTTGCTCCAGTTTTTCTGCTTATTGTAATTTACACTTTGTATTCACAGGGCCCCACCTATTCACCTATAGAAATAGCGGATAATGATCACGTTCGAGGTACTACCGCCACACCTGTCAGTATCGTTGTGTATGCAGATTTTCAATGCCCAGCATGTGCAAAGGAAACCCAGACCATGGCCAGAGTTTGGCCAAGAGTTAGAGACAAAGCGCACCTAATATTCCGGCATTTCCCTATTACGACTACCCACCCCCATTCCTGGACTGCCTCACTTTATGCCGAGGCAGCAGGCCACCAAGGCCGCTTCTGGGAAATGCATGATTATTTGTTTGCCAACCAGGCCGTGTGGTCAGGAATTGGCGATCCCGAACTAGAATTTGAGAGCTATGCCCAAGATTTGAACCTCGACATGAATAAACTTCGCAGTGATATGGAGACAGATGAGGTAGTACAAAAAATTCGTAACGACCAGCGTGGTGGAAACTCATCTGGCGTGCGATCCACACCAACTATTTTTATTAACGGCACCATGGTAGCAAGACCAACTGCTAGCAGAATAATCGAGCTGGTTGAGTCGGCTTTTGCCGAGTCAGAAGCAGCAGGTTAACTCACCAAGGGTATACACCAGCTACT
>CAVOCG010000047.1:0-17297 GCA_963694095.1 Gammaproteobacteria bacterium | reverse complement strand
TTTCTAGAATTACGATTCGAATCTAAAATTTCAAGATTCTCATTTTCTATACTTTTAACTGACTTAGCTTGCTCTGGAGACAATTGCAAACTGAACCACTGCGTGCAGCGGGCACGCTTATCTTTCATTCCTGAATAACCGATATCAGAACTTCTCAGTTGAAAAATATTTTCTATATGACTGACGACCTCCGCTGTGCTTAAATCAACCTTTAAAACCTTTATACAAAGATGCTCTCCAGTGCCAGTTAATTCATAACCTAACTCTTCGTCTACACAAAAATCAGATATCTCTTGCTTAAAGCCGGCTCTTTTTTCGGGCACTCCATGTGCGTAATTCAAACGAGCCAGGTCTATTACTTCCTTATTATTGCTCAATATTTTACTAGGCATCACTGGATATAAGCACCACCGCATAGCATGCCATCCCTTCTTCCTGACCAATGAACCCCATACTTTCGGTGGTCGTTGCTTTGATGTTGACGCAGTCAACTGCCAACCCTACAAGTTCCGCCAATTTCTCTGTCATTAAACTCATATAGGGTGACAGCTTAGGAACTTGTGCAACCACTGTAACGTCAAGATTAACGAGTCGAAAACCCTTAGAAGAAACCATAGCCATCACTCTTTCGAGCAGAAATTTACTCTCTATATTTTTGAATTTATCTTCTGAATCTGGAAAGTATCGACCAATATCACCGGCACCAATCGCACCTAGCATTGCATCACAAAGTGCATGGAGAATTAGATCCCCGTCAGAATGGGCGACTAGGCTTTTTTTCTCAGGAATTTCCACACTTGCTAATATTAAGGGTTTAGTAGGCATAACCGCTTCGCTAAACTTATGAACATCGTAGCCATGGCCAATCCTAATTTTCTGCAAGCTCATTTTTCTGTTGCCTGTACCTGAAGTATTTCTTCGGCTAGCTTTAAATCCCCAGCATGAGTGACCTTTATATTGTCTTTCCTGCCTTCAATAAATTTAGGTTTTCGCCCAAGCCTTTCTATAGCATAGGCTTCATCCGTAATATCGACTGAATCATCTATCTGCATCAGCGCATCTAGCAGCAAGCCATAGCGAAACATTTGTGGCGTAAAAGCATTCCAGATACCCGAACGGTCGATAGTCTGCAGGATTTCATTTCTAGAATTGACCCGCTTCAGGGTATCAACTACCGGTGTACCCAGAAGCCCGCCGACTGGATGATTCTTTAATTCATTAACCAAGTGCTCGATGTCTTGCACCCGCACACAAGGACGTACCGCATCATGCACCAATACCCAATCATCAGGGTTTGCTTTGGACTTTAGTGCTAATAGACCATTGAGTATCGATAGGTGTCGTTCTTCCCCACCCTCTACAAACACCAACTTCGAATTTTCATGCAACTTAATCGTTGACCATGTTTCATCCTGAGCATGCACCACGACAATGATTTCCTCAATGGATGAAACCGCTGTCAATCGAGATAGTGTCTGCTCAATAACCGGTTTGCCATTGAGCGGTAGGTATTGCTTGGGGGTATTCGATCCCATGCGGAGACCGACGCCAGCGGCTGGCAAAATTGCCCAAATTTTCATAGTAAATTCTTTTAGTAGCAGTCAAACGCGTCGACTTACAATGCTACTCCACGGTTTTCAGTGTATTTGGTTTTACTATTCAATAATCAGATAAAAGGTTTCCCGTTCACCGATCATGCCTAGCTCGGCTCTTGCTCTTTCCTCGACTGCTTCCAAGCCATTCTTAAGATCCAAAATTTCGATTTCCAATTGCTTGTTGCGCAACTCTAATTCATCGTTGTTTGCTCTTTGGCTGTCCAAATTAACTTCGAGTAAATTGACCGCACGCACGCTGCCATCCCCAAGCCACAATTGGTATTGAAACAGGACTATTAACAGGACCAGTAGACCGTTTAGCATTTTCATTATTGACTAGCCAGTAACGTGTTTGAATTCCGACAGCCCGTTGTAACGAGAGGCGCTGCCAAGCTGTTCTTCTATTCGCAATAGGCGATTATATTTCGCCACCCGGTCTGAGCGGCACAGGGAACCTGTCTTTATTTGTCCCGCCGCCGTTGCCACCGCTAAATCTGCAATGGTTGTATCTTCTGTTTCGCCTGAACGATGAGAAATTACCGCCGTATAGCCAGCATCCTTGGCCATATTGATGGCAGCCAAAGTTTCGGTTAATGAGCCAATTTGATTAAATTTAATCAAAATCGAATTGGCAATGTTTTCGTCGATTCCCCGTTTTAAAAGACTGGTGTTGGTAACAAACAAATCATCCCCTACTAACTGAACTTTATCGCCTATTTGGGCAGATAATTTAGCCCAACCTTCCCAATCGCTTTCATCCATACCATCCTCAATTGATAATATTGGGTAGGTAGCCGCCAGATCTGCCAGATACTGGACAAATTGACCCGGGTCATAGCTTACATTCTCCCCTCTGAGATTGTATTTACCTCCCTCGTAGAATTCGGATGCGGCACAATCTAGTGCTAAGTATATGTCTTTCTGAGGTTTAAATCCTGCTAAATCAATAGCTTGGATAATCGCATCCAAGGCAGCGGAGTTCGAAGGCAAGTTTGGGGCAAATCCTCCCTCATCACCCACTGCAGTACTCAAACCCCGCTTGTGTAATACTGATTTCAGTGCGTGGAACACCTCGGCTCCGTAGCGTAGCGCTTCGCCAAAACTACCTGCCCCGGTAGGCTGGATCATAAACTCTTGAATATCCACGTTATTATCAGCATGTTCGCCCCCGTTAATAATATTCATCATCGGCACCGGCAAGCTGTAATCACCCTCAGTGCCATTGATTCTGGCGATGTGGGCGTAAAGAGGGATAGCTGAATCTACCGCCGCCGCCTTGGCAGCAGCGAGCGATACCGCCAATATGGCATTTGCCCCAAGTTTGGATTTATTCTCCGTATTGTCCAGTTCCAACATGATCTGATCGAGACCCTGCTGATCGTGGGCATCATAGCCAAGCAAAGCAGCTCGAATCGGTCTGTTTACATTATCAACAGCCTTTAGCACTCCCTTTCCCAGGTAGCGTCCCGGGTCTTTGTCGCGTAACTCGAGCGCCTCCCGAGAACCGGTGGATGCGCCTGAAGGCGCACAAGCAGATCCCGCCGCGCCACTAGCCAAGATCACGTCCGCTTCAATAGTAGGATTGCCGCGGGAATCCAAAACTTCTCGAGCCCATATTTCACTTATTTCAGACATTTCAATACCTGGAAACTAATATATTATAAATAACTAGAAGAGTTTTAGAGGCGTAGTATCAAGCTGTATCGATAGGCGGCATAGCCTTTACCAAATCATCAATGACTTTCATCTGACCCAGAAAGTCGTGTAGTCGATCCAGTCGCAAGGCACAGGGGCCATCGCACAGCGCATTGTCAGGATCCGGGTGAGCCTCAATAAACAATCCAGCAATGCCTTGCGCGATGCCTGCCCGTGACAGAGCCGTCACATTAGCCCTGCGACCGTCAGCACCTTTGTTCAGACCGCCCGGCTTCTGCAAGGCGTGAGTCGCATCAAACAATAGTGGGTACTCAAATTGCTTCATAACTGCAAAACCCAACATATCTACCACCAAATTGTTATAACCGAAACTGCTGCCCCGCTCACACAGCATAAGCCGGTGATTGCCAGCTACGGCAAATTTTTTCAAAATATGGCCCATTTCCTCTGGCGCCAAAAATTGCGCCTTCTTGATGTTCACAACCGCCCCAGTTTTAGCAATAGCCACTACCAAGTCTGTCTGTCTCGATAAAAACGCTGGCAACTGCAGTACATCGGCCACTTCGCTCACCGCTCGCGCCTGATGCGGTTCATGCACATCGGTAAGAATGGGAACTTCAAAAGTTTCCTTAATCTCGCTTAATAACTTTAGGCCTTCATCCATCCCTGGGCCTCGAAATGAGTCTACAGACGAGCGGTTAGCTTTATCGAAGGAGGCTTTAAAAACGAAAGGAATCTCAAGTGCTTCTGTTAGTTGTTTAAATCGTTCTGCTACCGTCAGAGCCAGATCGCGAGATTCCAACACATTCAGTCCACCGAATAACACGAACGGCAACTCATTAGAAACCGTGATATCAGCAACTGAAACCTTCTTCGCAGTCATGGGGTACCCAAATCCTGTTTGCTACCTTGTCTATTGAACGCTCGATTAACCTAGCAGGCTGTTAAAAACCTTTCAGCCCTGTGTTGCGAGTTTCACTTCAGGCATAGCATCAACGCCTTCCTCCCGATGGGGCCGGTTTTCCCGATTCGCAATAGCAGCTTTTATAAATCCCATAAACAGCGGGTGCCCATCTCGAGGCGTGGAGGTGAATTCTGGATGGAATTGGCAACCAACAAACCAGGGATGATCTGGTACTTCAATCACTTCCACCAGCATTCCGTCTTCTGATTTTCCTACGAGTTGAAGACCCGCATCCACAAGTGTTTTCAGATAATCATTGTTAAACTCATATCGATGTCGATGCCGTTCAGTAATTTCCTCGTTACCATAGCTGGCGTAGGTAATGGAGTTTTTGTCCAATATACATTTTTGTGCACCCAGCCGCATAGTGCCACCCAGATCAGACTCCTCGTCTCTTGTTTCTACACTACCTGCAGATGTCCTCCATTCGCTAATCAGCGCAATAACCGGGTTCTCACAATCTTTTTGAAATTCAGTGCTATGGGCGTCGCTAAGGCCTGCAACATTTCTCGCATACTCAATCACCGCTGCCTGCAAGCCAAGACAAATCCCCAAATAGGGTATTTTATTTTCCCGGGCAAACTGAACCGCCATAATTTTGCCTTCGACACCACGCTCGCCAAACCCACCCGGCACCAGAATTGCGTCCTGGTCTTTCAGCCGCTCGACGCCTTCAGCCATTAATTCAACGGAGTCAATATAGGTGATATTCACTCGAGTACGAGTGTGGATGCCCGCGTGTATTATGGCTTCGTTTAAGGACTTGTAAGCATCCAGTAATTCCATGTATTTCCCAACCATGGCTAGATTGACTTCCCGTTTCGGATTAAGTGCCGCCACGACAACTTCATTCCACTCGGTGAGGTTAGCTGGCGGGTAATCAAGATGAAATTTCCTCACGATAATATCATCAAGCCCAGCCGCTCCAAGTATCGAGGGTATCCGGTAGATGGAATCCACATCGGGTAGGGACACAACTGCCTGTAATTCGACGTTGGTAAACAGCGCTATTTTCTTGCGGGCTGAGTCATCGATTGGTAACTCGGAGCGGCACACCAATATATCCGGCTGTATGCCAATGGAGCGCAATTCCTTGACAGAGTGTTGGGTTGGCTTAGTTTTAATTTCACCGGCGGTGCCTATGTAGGGCACCAGAGTGAGGTGCAGAAACAGGGCCCGTTCTGACCCCAGTTCAACTTTCAACTGACGTATCGCTTCCAAAAAGGGCTGTGATTCAATGTCACCAACCGTACCACCAATTTCCACCAAAGCAACGTCGGCATCACCGGCTCCATCCGTTATCCGCCGTTTGATTTCATCAGTAATATGAGGGATCACCTGGATAGTGGCGCCTAAATAGTCACCGCGGCGTTCCCGTTTCAATACTTCTTCATACACCTTGCCGGAAGTAAAATTATTCTTCTGCAGCATAGTCGTTCGAATAAAGCGCTCATAATGACCAAGGTCCAAATCTGTTTCAGCGCCATCCTCAGTGACAAACACCTCGCCGTGCTGAAACGGACTCATAGTACCGGGATCCACATTAATATAGGGATCAAGTTTTAACATAGTAATGTTTAGACCGCGTGCCTCAAGAATAGCCGCTAGAGATGCAGAAGTAATGCCCTTGCCCAGTGAAGAAACCACACCACCGGTAATGAAGATATATCGCGCCATCCGAACCCCATCTAAGTTAAGTCACTACCACCTACAGATGGAGCTACAGCCTACCAGAAGGGGCTTTGAACCACAATCTGTTCTTCAATTTAAGCGTTTAATTCTTTGTATCTTAAATCAGGTTGCTGCCAGGTAACCAGCAGCCCTGCCTGCGCACCAGTAGCTTTGAATTCTTCACAGACACCGATACCTGGAACACAGGCAAGAGTTTGGTTTATGTAAAGCAAAGGCTGGCGATCCCTTAACCAAGGTGGCAGATTCTGCTCCTGCATCAGCTTCTTCAACGACTTGGTTGGACGACCTGAAAGTTGGCAATGCTCACCGCCTTTGCGGTAGTGAACCGCAAGAACATCACCGTCTTTCAATTTCAAACCATGTCCAATTGACCCAGTCGCACTGAGGGCACCATTGACACCCAGCTCCAAACAAGGGTCCCTGCGCGCATCCCAGTCGGTTCGCCTGGGCAACTCAAGCGAAGACAGGCTACGCAGCAGATAAAGCTGATTTCTGAAACGTCTGATTTGAAACCCCTCTCCTTGATGAAGAGCTGTGGCATCATCCGCAGCTGGAATAAGCTCAGTGGTCAGTTTTTGCAGCAAATTCCAGCCACAATTTGGAATGGACGCTTCCATTAACCATAAACGCAGCACATTACGTTGACGCGCGGGGCTCAGGTCCAACACAGCGGCCAGATCAATCACCGATGGGTCTTGCCCTTTTACAGTCTCAAGATCCGCTTGGGCCAGTTCAGTCAACAATAAATCGGCTTCACCTGCCAGCTGGAGCGTTTTGTCCCAGCTCTCTCGGTAGGATGGCCATCGATTTTGGATCAGCGGCAGCAGCTCATGCCTACAGAAATTTCGGTCAAAATCCAGATTCTGGTTGCTGTCGTCCTCCTGCCATTGCAACTGAGCCTGAATAGCGTAATGCTTAAGCGGCTCTCTTGAAAAGGCAAGAAAAGGCCGATAAATCTGAGTTTTTCCCAGTTTGCGTAACGCTGGAATTCCAGCTAATCCCCTTGGACCGGACCCACGCATTAAACGCAGTAACAGAGTTTCCATCTGGTCATCCAGATGATGAGCCATTAGCAGGGCATCGCTGGAAGTCAATAACGCCTCAAAAGCAGCGTAGCGGGCTTGCCTCGCGGCATTTTCCAACCCTTCTCCACTGCCAAGCAGCACCTCCACTTTCTTCGTCAACAGAGGCACATTCCAATGCCCGCATACCTCTTCACAAAATTTCTGCCAGTTATCAGCGCCTGCATTAAGTTGGTGATTGATGTGTATTGCCGATAAACTCTGCGTATTGGGCAGCTTCCCTGCATTCCTCAAATGCACAAGTGAATGCAACAACACTACGGAGTCCAGCCCTCCGCTGAGAGCAATGCAGTAATTTCTGCATTCCTTGAGATTACGAAGACCTTGAAGCATTTTATCGGGCGAGAAAGTCATGGGCATGTCGATTGCAGTGTTGACTTAACTGGTTATGCCAAAGCTCATTAAGCGCTTATAACGTCTTTCTACCAAATCATCGACATCCATAACCGTAAGGCGATCAAGTTGGTCTAGCAAGGCTTCCTTGATACTTGCCGATACCGCAACCAGATCGCGATGCGCACTACCTGGAGGCTCGGCGATGGTGTGATCGACGATTCCGAGCTCTTCCAGACGCTCGGAAGTGACACCCATAGCTTCTGCCGCCGCGTAGGCAAACGCAGATGATTTCCACAAAATTGTTGCGCAGCCTTCCGGAGTGATAACTGTGTACGTGGAATATTGCAGCATGTTTAATTGATCAGCCACACCAATTGCGATTGCGCCCCCAGAATTAGCCTCACCTGTAACCGTTGCAATTAGCGGTGTGCGGACCTTAGACATCATTGCCATATTCTCTGCGATCGCTTCATTGATGCCACGCTCTTCTGCGTCCATTCCAGGGTAAGCGCCAGGAGTATCAATAAAACTCAACACAGGAAGTTGATACCTTTCAGCCAGACGCACCAGCCGTCGCGCCTTACGATAACCCTCGGGTCTCGGCATGCCAAAATTGTGTCTGACCTTTTCTTTTGTTCCACGACCTTTTTGATGCCCAATCACCATAACTGGTCTGTTATCGATTCGCCCGATACCACCAACCAGGGCATTGTCATCGGCGAATTGTCGATCACCATGCAGCTCATCAAAATCCGTAAAAATATGTTCAACGAAATCTAAAGTGTAAGGTCTGAGCGGGTGGCGTGCAACTTGTGAAATCTGCCACGGAGACAGATTGGAATAAATTTTTTCTGTCAGCTTAATACTCTTAGCTTTGAGGTTTTCAATTTCCTCACCAATATTCAGTTCATTATCCGAGCCCACCAGTCGCAGCTCACTGATTTTTTCTTCCAATTCTGCAATTGGTTGTTCGAATTCTAAATAATTGGGATCCATGCGACCTTAGTCCAGCTTAATTGTAGTCCAACACTATCTTGTCTTTTCCGTATTCTCTGCGCAGCTTCTGTATGAGATCATCACTGGGTGAAACTGCCCATTCCTGCCCCAACATTATACAACCACGAGAGCCTGAGCGTTCATACTGTATTACCACCGGGCAACCGTCCTTGTTTGCTGCTTCAGCTGCACCGCCATTACTGAGTGCGCTTGCCTTTATATCTGCGGAGGGTACGGAGATTGGTCTCGCTGGCATAAGCAAGGGTCGATAAGGAGCAAGGATATTGGCTAAATGCTCACAGAACCCACTCTGCAGGCTGCCCTCCGCAAGATTAACAGCCAACCGGTGTACAAATTTATTTCGCGCCTCCGTTAATGTCATAACCCGCTTACCTCGCCCTCGCATAGTATCGTCATAACCATCTACCCGCACAGTACATTCCACCACCAGAACCTGATCTAATTGAACCATATCACGATACTTCTCGTATTCTTTGGCAAATAACGTAATTTCAAATCTGCCACTGCGATCATCCAATACCATTATTGCTCGGGTCCCAGTCTTGCTCTTCACAGTACGCATAGAGTGCAATAGCCCAGCTGCCAATTGAGTGCCTCTTTCTGGTCTCAGCTTGGCCAGACGACTTCGGGTAATTTGTGCTAGCTCAGGTAAATATTCATCAATAGGATGTCCGGACAAATAGAGCCCTAAAGTTTCCTTCTCTGCAGTAAGGCGTTGTTGCTCTGCCCACGGGCGAATACTTTTACCACGTGCACCACTACCACTATTGCCTTCTTGTTCACTCACTGGCGCTATCTCACCAAACAAGTCATCCACCCCGGCCGCTTGATTGCGATTACTTTGTTCCGCCGCCTGTATCGCCTCAGGCAGCGTCGCTGAAAGTATAGCTCTAGCGAGATCAACATTATGTTCAATCAGACTATCCAGCGCTCCAGATCTAACTAGCGCTTCCATAGACCGTTTGTTGACACTTTGACTATCCACTCGTTGACAAAAATCCAATAAATTGTGGAAATTACCACTGGAATCTCTAGCTGCGGTGATGGAATCCACTGGTCCTTCGCCAAGACCTTTGATTGCACCCAAGCCATAAATAATTTCGCCTTCATCATTTACCTTAAAATTGAACTGCCCAAGATTTACATCCGGCGGGACCAGTATTAATTCCATGAAGCGACATTCATCGATCAATGTTACAATTTTGTCTGTGTTCTGCATGTCAGCCGAAAGCACCGCCGCCATAAAGTAGGCTGGATAGTGGGTTTTGAGCCAGGCCGTCTGATAGGAGACTAGGGCATAAGCTGCAGAGTGAGACTTATTGAAGCCGTAGCCAGCAAATTTCTCCATTAAATCGAAGATCGACCCAGACAGCTTTTCATCGATTCCACGAGCAGTTGCACCATCCATAAACAAGCGTCGCTGCTTTGCCATTACCGCTGGATCTTTCTTGCCCATGGCTTTACGTAAAATATCCGCACCGCCCAATGTGTAGTTGGCCAGCACCTGAGCAATCTTCATCACCTGTTCCTGATAAAGAATTACGCCATATGTATTGGATAGGATCTGTTCAAGATCTGGATGGGCAAACACGACAGGTTCTCTGCCGTGCTTACGTGCAATAAAGTCATCTACCATTCCCGATTGCAGCGGGCCGGGCCTGAACAACGCAACCAGTGCAATAATGTCTTCAAAGCAGCTGGGCTCCAGCTTTTTAATAAGGTCTTTCATGCCGCGAGACTCAAGCTGAAATACCGCTGTTGTTTCTCCTTTTTTTAGCAATCGATATACCGGCGCATCGTCTAGGGGTAAGGTTTCGATATTTATCTGCTGCTCGCCTGTTAGATTCTCCTGGTCATTGATCATTTTTACTGCCCAGTCGATGATGGTCAGCGTACGCAGTCCAAGAAAATCAAATTTAACCAGACCAGCTGTTTCAACATCATATTTGTCAAACTGAGTAACCAAACCCTGTCCGTTTTCATCACAATACAGAGCCGTGAAATCGGTGAGCTTGGTAGGTGAAATTACAACACCTCCTGCGTGCTTGCCTACGTTGCGGGTAATACCTTCAAGCCTGAAAGCCATCTCCATGATTTCCTGAGCATCTTCATCGCTGTCAACAAACTCTCCCAGTTGAGGCTCCTCTTCGAATGCCTTTTTTAAGGTCATACCGGGTTCGAAAGGAATGAGTTTTGACAATGTGTCCGCTAAACCATAGGGCTTGTCCTGCACTCTAGCCACGTCCCTGACTACCGCCTTGGCCGCCATAGTGCCAAAGGTGATTATTTGCGAAACCGCGTTAGCTCCATACATATTGGCAACATGCTGAATCACGCGGTCTCGGCCTTCCATGCAGAAATCCACATCAAAGTCTGGCATCGAAACTCGCTCTGGATTAAGAAACCTCTCGAATAGCAAATCGTAGCGCAATGGATCCAGGTCAGTGATGCCCAGCGAATAGGCAACGATCGAGCCAGCTCCCGAACCACGCCCTGGCCCAACAGGGATGTCATTATCTTTTGCCCATTGAATAAATTCCATTACGATAAGGAAGTAACCGGCGAAACCCATTTGATTAATGGTTCCAAGTTCCAATTCAAGTCGCTCATGATAGGGCTTGCGTAAAGCCGCAAAGTCATCCGCAGCCGAATCATATAAGCTCTCCAAACGCTGTTCCAAACCATCTGAACTAAGCTGGCAAAGGTAGTCTGCCAGACCGACTCCTGCTGGTACTGGATAATTGGGTAAGCAAGGTACGTCTAGTTTAAGGTCCAAATTACAACGTTTGGAAATTTCTACCGTATTTGTAAGCGCCTCAGGAATATCGGCAAACAGTTCAGCCATTTCATCGCTACTACGCAGGTATTGCTGTGCCGTATAGTCACGCGGCCTACGAGGATCATTAAGAGTACGCCGATCATTAATGCAAACCCTCACTTCATGGGCCTCGAAATCTTCAGCATCAATGAAGCGGACATTATTGGTCGCAACAACCGGACAATTTTCCGCCAGTGCTAACTCCATAGCACTTTCGATATATTCTTCTTCACCCTCTTTGCCGATCCGCTGGACTTCTAGATAAAAGCTGCCTGGGAAAATAGTTAACCACTGGCCAAGCAAGGCCTTTGCTATTCCCATATCAGCTTCCAGCAGCGCTTTGCCAATATCACTTTCCAGCCCACCCGAAAGCGCCAGCAAGCCGTCAGAATGCGCTTGCAGTTGCGACTTGAGTACGGCGGTCTGCCCATGACCTAGATTCTCCGTATACATATTTGATACTAGTTGGGTAAGGTTAAGATAGCCTGTCTGATTCTTTACTAGTAAAGCCAGCTTCGTGACCGCATTAGTTTCATCATCTTCCACCTGAATGTCGCATCCACAAATTGGCTTCAGGCCCTGATCTACAGCTCTACTGTAAAGTTTAATTAGTCCAAACAGATTCCCTTGGTCAGTCAGGGCGATTGCGGGCATAGACAGGTCACGGAGACGCCGGATTAATGGCTTAATCCTAACCAGCCCATCGTTAATGGAAAATTCGGAATGTAAACGCAGATGAATGAAAGTCTGGGGTATAGAATTAGGGGGCGAAATTTCAGGCATGGAAAAAGTACAAAGACCGAATCAAAAGGATACGCACAATATACTCTTTTTGAACCGAGATGTTTACCCGTATTAGTAACCGTTAAGCCTATTTAGGGCACTCGGCACTCGAAGTTTTCTACCTCATCGGTACTGCCAGTGCCGGTGTACGCCGCCACCTCTGGAAAAGGACACAATGGTCGACTTCGATCTACTTCACCATTTGTTCGATGAACAGCAAGAATACTCTCAGGCGCTTCATCCGATTCGACCCATGCTTCCAGTGCCGAGATCATATCAAAACTATTTGGCCCCTCTCCTCCCGAGCAATGCCCCATTCCCGGTGCCATAAACAGCCGATACGAATCATTGATTTCGCTTCTACCTCCCAATGCTTCTACTACCCTTTGATAATATTGCGTCGCATTGGATGGAGAAATTTGCGGATCGCTCCAACCATGATACTGAATTAACTTGCCCCCACTTTCAAAAAAAGGCTTCAGGTCAGGATCCAGCGCATTTAGCGTATCGTTGTCGAGTTGCTCTGCTTTAACGATGTCAACTGCAAAGTCGAAACGGTCTATAGTCCAGTCTGGGTCGGCATAGACCAGGTATTTATACTGTTCTAGGCCTGTATCCCTTGCTGACCTGGTCCAACCGAGATCGGTCCAACCCAATTCACTGCCGGGCAAAAGCCCTGTAATGGCACGTCCGGTGGCAGGGTTTACCGGCGAAGAATAGAGCATTTGAACAGTATTAATCTGTTCTGATGTTAAGCAGGCAGCAGTTTCTCCAATGCTGCATTGCAGTACAGCTGGATCAAAACCACACTGCTGAGGATGACCGATAATGCCATCCTCCACCCCATCGCCTGCGTCACAGGCATTCAGTGCGGCTTGATGCACGAGTTGTCGCTTTTCTGCTGACAAGCGGGCAGATTCATTTGTTTCTAGAAACTTGGCCACGCGTAATGATGCTGCAGCCCGTCCAGTCCAATCAAGTCCCGGCGCGCCCGCGATTATGCCATCGTAGTCATCAGGAAAACGTTGTGCTTCTTTCATGGCCTGACGACCACCAGCAGAACAACCATTCCAATAGGAATATTCTGGAGCCTCAGCATAGTAAGCCGCAATTATCTCCTTGGAGGCTAATGTCATCTCATGTACTGCACGCCACCCAAAATCGATAACTTTTTCCGGATGACCAAGCCCAAAGCTCGCCGTATTGCCTAGATGTCCCGTGTCGGTTGAACTGGTTGCATAACCACGTGTAAGCGGGTTTACCATAGATGTATAACGAACACTGCCAGTAAATGCTCCATTACCTATAGCGAGGTACTTGCCATTCCAAGTATCAGTCGGCAGCCAGATTTCCATTTTTATTTCCGAGTCAGCAGAAGGCGTTAGCGTGATTGCAACGCGACAGAATTCAGGTAACACACCATAAACCCTGTTACGCTCTTGTGTTTCTCTATTAGTAATTCCTGAAGGAGGAACAAATTCCCCTGCGCCAACTACCTCAGCGGCGGTAATGGATGCACCGGGCAAATACAGTGAAGTGATATTTTGACAAGCCCTTGGAGATTGCTCGGCTGCCAGGGATAACACGCTCCCAAACAGCAAAGGAATCATCAAAGCTAATTTTATGATGCCATGCCGAGTACAAAAATTAATATTGGAGAAATTAACCATAATAGAATCGCCTGTTCTTATTTGTGTCTGCTGCTGATTGTTACAACGCCAATAATACGGCTTATCTTATCCTGTAATTTTTACTTAAGTAAACACTATACAGATCGGATTGCAGGAGCAAACCCCGACTTACACGTAGGCTTTAGTAATTCTGCAACCGGAGCAAACGATTTACGGTGAATAAGACAGGGACCGAGATCTTTAAGCGCCTGCAAATGAAATTTAGTTGGGTACCCCTTGTGCCGCGCAAATCCATAGCCAGGATACTCTTTATCGAATTTCACCATTTCCCCATCTCGGGTCACCTTCGCTAATACCGATGCCGCGGCGATGCACTGAACCTTGGAATCACCTTTGATAATGGCCTCAGATGGGTAATTCCATTGAGGGCAGCGATTACCGTCCACGTAGATGAATTCTGGCTGAATTTGCAGAGCTTCAACTGCACGTCGCATTGCTAATAAACTCGCCTGTAGAATATTAAGCTCATCTATCTCTTCTACACTAGCCCGCGCTATTGCAAATGACCGCGCTTTATCCACTATCTGCTCAAAGCAATAATTGCGCTGGCGCTCGGAAAGTTTTTTGGAATCAGTGAGACGCGCAATTGAAAGCTGTGAATCGAGAATTACAGCCGCCGCCACCACATCACCCGCCAATGGCCCTCTGCCTGCCTCGTCGGTACCGGCGAAAATCTCAATTCCAGCACCTGGTTGAATTAGACTCATAGCGAATGGCATAAGTTAGGACTCTTTATTGAATGCTACCACACCAATTAATTTCAACACTGAATCAGCAGCCTGTCGATTCGCGTTTAAACGAATGGATTTATGAATGGTTTCAAATTCTACCAGCAGCTCTTCTGATGCTGCTGGATTTCGAAAGATGCTATTAATTTCAGCCACCAAGTTAGGTACCGTCACACGATCCTGAATATATTCTGGCACTAGTTGTTTGCCGGCCAATAGATTGGGTAACGCAAAGAGAGGGATTTTCATCATACGTGACGCCACAGCATAGGTGAGAGCTGCAATTCTATAGCAGACGACCATAGGCCGTTTCAGCAACATCGCTTCTAAAGTTGCCGTACCTGAAGCCAACAGAACCGCATCAGCCGCACTAATGCCAAGGTGAGAATTACCATCGAGGAGTATAAAATTGTCATTCTCGGCGTCACCCAGCATGGCTTCAATTTGTTGTTTTCTAGACGAACTGGCACAGGGGATTATAAATCTCAGCCCTGGATTTGTCTCCAGGCTCTGTTTTCCTGCCTCGATGAAAATCGGACCAAGGCGCTGAATTTCTCCGGCCCTGCTGCCGGGCATCAAGGCTAATATTTTTGCATTAGCTTCCAAGCCTAGTTTTTGACGGGCCGAAACTTTGTTGTCCTTAAACCCGATGGCATCAGCTAAAGGATGCCCGACACACTTAACGGCAATATCATGTTGTCGGTAAATCGCAGTTTCAAAGGGAAACAAAGTAAGCATTAAGTCCACAGACTGCTTGATTTTGTTAATGCGCTTTTCACGATAAGCCCAAACGCTTGGGCTAACATAGTGGACAGTTGGAATATTCTTATTCCGCAACACCGATTCCACACGCAAATTAAAATCAGGCGCATCGATGCCAATGAAGGCATCGGGTGGGTTATTAATAAAGTGATCCTGAACTGTGCGCTTTATTTTGAGAATTTGTGGCAAGTGTGTCAGCGGTTCGACAAATCCCATGACTGAAAGCGGGTCCATCGGAGCCAAACTCGTGAATCCCTGCGCCAACATAGTTGGTCCACCGATTCCCTCGAACTCCGCATCCGCAAATTGATCTCGAATGGCGCTAATTAAGCCGGCCCCCAAGTTATCACCAGATTTTTCTCCGGCGATTATTCCGAAACGCAAAGGTTTTTTCATAAGTCAGGTTGAATGGATGAGTTGGGACCTCTTGGGTAGAGGTTAGACAATTAGCGGACTATTCCTTGCTCGGAAGATTCCAATGAGTCAATCAACAACTTCAAGGCATCACTGTTGCCTCCTATTTCCACAATCTGCACAATTGCTTCTTTTAAACCTAAATTGCGTTTATAAATAATCTTGAATGCTGTCCGAAGCTGGGAAATTGTCTCTTGTTCAAAACCACGTCGCTCGAGACCGATTGTGTTAATGCTTCTAACTGCTGCTGGTTGACCACTTACAATGACATACGCTGGCACATCATTGTGGATATAGGTCATGGCGCCGACCATGGCATGGGCGCCGACTTTTACAAATTGCTTCACTCCCGAGAAGCCTCCCAAGATCACCCAATCATCGACCTCAACATGCCCTGAGATAGCCGCATAATTTGCAAACACCACGTTATCTCCAACTCTGCAATCATGCGCGACATGGACGTGTGGCATTAATAAATTATTACTACCGATACGCGTTACCCCCCCACCCGCCTCAGTTCCACGATGGAGAGAAACAGATTCACGCAATATATTATTGTCGCCTATTTCCATCCAGGTTTCTTCGCCAGCGAACTTCTTATCCGCAGGCTCTTCTCCAACCGAACTGAATTGAAATATTTTGTTATTCTTACCAATACGAGTATTGGCTCGAATCACTACGTGAGAGGCTATCTCCGAACCTGCCCCTATATTGACATTGGGGCCGATAATGCTCCAGGGACCTATCGAAACGTCTCTCGCTATTTCGGCACTCGGGTCAATTTTTGCACTGGGATCAATCAATTTGTATTTTCCTTTCAGCACACAAAATAGTCATAGTGCCAACCAATTCCTCACCTACGGACGCCCTACCTGCAAATTTGTAGAGCCCTCGTCTGTTAGTCATTATAGTCGCTTCCAGTATCAACTGGTCGCCTGGTACCACAGGGCGCCTTAGTCGAACATTATCAGCCCCCACAAAATAATATAGATAGCCGTCTTTGGGTTTCTTTTCCTGACTCTTAAACCCAAGAACACCAGCAGCCTGAGCCAGAGCTTCTATAATTAACACACCAGGCATAATAGGGTTATTGGGGAAATGTCCCTGAAAAAAAGGCTCGTTAACACTGACATTTTTATACGCTTTAATGGACTTACCTAGTTCCATTTCCAATACGCGATCGATCAATAGGAAGGGGTAGCGTTGTGGTAGGTAATCTTTAATTTCCTGGACATCTAGTAACATAAGTGACAATCCCTAGTTTATTTCAAGTAGCCCGGCTAATCGACCTGAATCTTTGTATTAGTTAATCATTTTAATCTGCAATTTCAGACTCTTTTTTTTTGTCGGCAAGCTTCTCTATTTCTCTGACCCGCTTTGCAAAATCGTCCAACTGCCTAAACCGGACAATATTTCGCTTCCACTCTCGGGTTTTCATATGCCCCGTGCCAGAAGAATACATACCTGACTCCTTTATCGATTGGCTAACTAGTGACATGGCGCTAACTTGCACCTTGTCGGCAATAGATATGTGCCCAACCGCACCCGAGGCTCCGCCCATGATGCAATATTTCCCTAACGTCACGCTTCCCGCAATTGCGGTACAACCACAAATTATACTGTGGGCACCAATTACACAGTTATGCCCAATTTGCACTTGATTATCTATTTTCACCCCATGTTCAATAATCGTATCTTCGATCGCCCCCCTGTCGATTGTAGTACCTGCCCCGATTTCCACATCGTCTCCCACACGCAC
>CAVOCG010000046.1:0-17351 GCA_963694095.1 Gammaproteobacteria bacterium | reverse complement strand
CTAACTAAAGTGCCTCAAGGCGCATGCCGAAAACACAGCTCTTCAGGATATTTTTGATGGCATTAAAAAAATTAATAATTACGTTATCTATAGCATATTATTGCTATAATCTTTCTTCGCTAACTGGAAAACAGATTATGAATTTTACTTCTGTACGGCGTGTCGCTCTAATTTTTTTAATAACCGTAAATTACGCTAATGCTCAAAATATTGTTTCAGATCAAACGCGCTATTTTGAGTTGAATGCCGAAATACTTAATGAGCCTTGTTTAGATTACGCGGGAAAACGATACAAAGCGCAGTTTGCCTTGCAAAATAATTCAGGCACTTCTGCATTAAAAATAATTAATGCTGCTGAGTTACCTGCAGCGCTAACCGTAGATACATTTGGGGATTCTTACGACCCCAAAAAAAATTGCGTTAGGCTATCCTAGAGCACCAGCGGCTTACATTATAATATTACATCATTAGTATTGGCTGAAGGTAATAGCGATAATAATTTGCGATACGATCTTCGCATGCTTGCGGATATAAATGATTTAAGCAAGGGGTTTGAAATCACTTTCGCGTGTGCAAGTAACTTTACTGTCGCTGAATTTATGAGATGCACCAAGTTAAATATTCCTAATTTAAACCCAGAGCATCACTATTTATTTTCTGACAATATTTCTAAGGACTGGATAAGAGACTACAAACAAATCATGTCAATGCTTATAGAGATGGGTTTGGGTTACGACCGTTGGGTGCATATTACCTATGAGCTGGAAGGGGATAATACTGCTGCGATTCAAACACGCAATCAGATAGGAGCTGGGAGTGACAGGGGGGATATTCAAACTATTGAAGATATTCATGTTCGGAGAGGTTGCTTGGCAGGCTTTTCTGCTTTTGGTGGAGATGGTGCAAATCCAACCAAGCGAGGCTATGACTTTTGTATACAACCTAACCCTTTCACTGATCCGGTCTTTGAAAATGATCGCAGTGTTGATGGGCTTGATCTTTACCCTTACTCGATAATACATGGGTTGCTTCATGAGTACTTTCATCACTTCCAGAGAATGCACACACTTGACGGTATGTTGGATATGGAAGGTTCAAGTAATTGCTGCGGAGTCGCGCTTAATGTGCCACCGTTTTGGAGCGAAGGCTCTGCTGTAATTTTCCCTGATCTTTTTCTTTACGAAAAGTTTTACGACTTGGAGCACACAGTGAGGACTGGCTTTAAACTACCGGGTTTTTATGATCGATCTTTTGAAGTTTGCCAGGGGATGGATTATTTCCTTTGCGATAGGAAAAACGGATGGTTTATAAGAGAAAAAGAGACAATGCAAGGTTATGAAAACGGTAAGAGCCGGGTTACCAACTCAATTGCTGCCAGGTAACCCTTACGCGAATTAGTGTGAATTCTCTACATTAGAAGACCAACTGGTGGATCAAGCTCTACCGAGAAAACTGATTTGTCAGTGGACCTTGACCGCCCCAATCCCGCTCCGCCGTTGTCTGATATAACGGACAGATTGGGGATAAAACACGCGGGAAACCGCTGTTAAGAAGCTGAAGCGGAGCTCGCTAATTTTCCTGTGCCAATGCGTTACCACTCTCCAACGCTGTACGCTCGTCCGGGTGAAGGCTTAGCAAAGCCGTGCCAAAAGACCCGTCCCGCTGTTTTCTTTCCATCAACTGCGACTTTCGCTCAACCACCATGGAATCGTATTCGTCTTCTTCCAGATAAGTCACGCTCACGTGAAAGTGGGACATGGCATCCACGCTACGCCCCCCGAATACCACCCATTGGTCTGGGTCTATGGAAAGAGGGTTGTTTTCCGTGTTGTCGAAATGGGTGCGCATAACAATGGCTGTGCCGGTGGGAAGAATGGGCCTGGCATCATCGGCAAAAACGAATGAAGTTTGCCAGTTGTGATTGTAGTTATTAATCGACGCGATTATATCTCTGCGATTGGCTCCAGGGCCGTAGTAATCTCTCACCCGGCCTGGCCATACCACTTCGATCGACATGGCGACGCCATGCAAGTGCATATGGCCACGAAAGCTGTTGAGCAAGACCGGTTGGTCTAGAACCCAGGTTCGATACATGGTCTGGGTGCCGTGGGGTGGGATCAGGATATCCCGCCCGCGAGCTTGGCCCGAGTCAAATTGATCCACCAGATGATGTATCTCTACATTAGCGATTGTTGCAGGCGGCTCGTCTTCGGGATGGAACCAGAACGCGACCTCAATATTGTCATCGAACTCTTCACCGATGGGGAAGTAATGGGCACCAAAATTGATGACCCCAGGACCTGTTTCAAAGAGGATGCCGGTATCCTCACCGAAGAAATCCCAGCGCTTGCCAGCACCAGCACCCACCACACGACCAGAAGGCCCCTCTTCGAGTCTCAGCGACACATTGTTGTGATGCAGCGCAGCACGGCCTTTGATAGTGTTGCGAATCTCTGCCGCTTTTAAAAATCGAGGTGCTAGAAGCTCTGGCCATTCCACGTCCACCGATGGCCAGAAATCGCCTCCTTCGGCGCGAACTGCGATGGGTCCAGTTTCAAATACCATGTCGGGTGGGCCCAGGTCAGGCTCGAGTTCCCATTCCAGCCAGTTCGGCCAATCCACCGGTGGTGGCAGGTTGGCGGAATCGCCCTCGGGTGTACCGGCATCGACCCAGGCTACCAAGGTGTCGATGTCTTTACTGCTCAGTGAAAAGTCGTTTTTGTATTCTTGAATGCCGATAGTCGGATCGAGGTGCCAGGGTGGCATCACGCGTCGGGTCACGTTGGTCTTGATGAGAGGTGCCCAGGCCCGAACCTGTTCATAGGTTTGCAGCGGCATTGGCGCTATGCCACCGGGCTGATGGCAACGCTGACAGTTCTGCTGCAGGATACGCACCACTTCGTTGGAGTAAGTCGGGGGGCTGTCCACTGTCAGTGCGCTCTCAGCAGACCAGGTCGCTTGCAGGGGAACAAACAGGAGCGTGAGTCCGCTCAGCCACAATAGCAACCGATTTTTACCTGGTCGTGGCCAGTCGGATTGTGCCTTATCTAGTTGTTTTTGCATCTGCCTGTCCTCGCATTTCTACTTGTTTAAATTCAGGGTAAAGTCGTTTGTTATGACGCGCCACTCTTAATTCACATTGATTCTGACATAGGCATTGGTCCAGCAGCACCAGAATTCGAAATCAGACGTCTCATAGGCTGCACGACCGGATTGGTTGTACGCCTGTATGTGCACAATGTATTCCCCCGGTTCACTGAACACGGCATCGGTTGCCGCCTGTCCGTAAGCAAACTCAGACTCCTGCCAGTTCGAGGCATCAATCACGCCAATAGTATCTTCCTTCCATGAATTCCAGTTCGAGGTGAATATGACCTCGCCCGGCCCCTGATACTTGAACCACCGTACTCGAATTCCCCGGTTATCCTCGTCACGGAATGGATTGTCGCGCCGCACCCTGGCGGTAAGTGTAACCGGCACACCCACCTCGGTGGTCAGAGTTTCGGACACCATGCCCCGGTTAAACCCGACGCGGCCCTCAGCGATTGGACCCTCCGCCGTCAATCTGACCTTGGGCGGGCTATTTTTGCGTGAGGGTTGTAAGGGCTCATCATGGCGATAGGTGCTGAATTTAAGGCGACCCGGTGAGCTGAATTCCTGTTCGGATTGTTGGTCAATCAATGTCCACACCACATCGCGATCTCCCCAATCCTCTGGCACCGTTACACTGAGCATACAGTAGTGGCGGCGCCCCCCATTAGGTTGCGGCATGAAATGAGTGGGCTGCAAACCGTTGAACTCGGCCGGCTCAATATAATTGTTGGGACCGATGGGTATGTCAAAGATTTCTACCGTGTTGGTGTTGAAGTAACCGAAACATAGTTGAAAAGTGCCGTCAGGGTTGGGGAACCAGCCTTCAAAAATTGGGATAACAGGCCCGCCGGTGGCCCTGACTAATTGTGGGTCATTCTGATGGCCACCCGGTGGCGCTACCCGGTTCCACCCGGGGACTCTTGCTTGTCCTTCGCTCGTTGTCAAATTCAGAGAAGCGACAGCTATACCCAGCAGGGCAATGCACAGAGTTTTTTTCATTGACTTGATTCCATCATATATTCAACCCGCTAATCCCTTCAGCCCTACCTGCTGGTAAAAGCTGCCGTTAATGACGTAATGCGCATTTGCTACCTTGTTGAGTACTATACTTACCCGTCAGACCGCTCTGAAATAGCATAACCGCCTAGCAGGGTATAGCTCACTACATAATAGTACTCACAAAATGGTCAAAACTGATAGTTAATCCTGGCATAAGATGTTATATCGGGGCGCGTGATGGTAAGGGTTTTGATGGCGTTATAAGGAAACCTCAGTGTGAGTGGGCAATAGCCGCTTATTACCTCGCTTATTTAACCTCTTTTCAAGTAATGTGGGTAGATATTCCAAGGGACATGTGGGCATTAGGGTTCCCAGGCTCATTTAAAAAGCATGTTGGTATGACGGTCGATCAATTTGCTGAGAGTTACTCAAATTTTATGAGCGAAGGATCGGCTAATGACCCTGCGCCAGAAGGGTTCTTTCCGACCAAGCCTCTGAGTGAGTTAGTAGATTTTTGGTCATTGAAAACAAATCCGAGCGGTGTGGCCCAATAGCTTACAGTTACGATTAGACATACCATATGAACATTGTGGGTTATCCGTTACTTCTGTTGCGTTAAATTAATCATCAATCGCTTTCACGGCCGTTTTCTAGGTGTGTGTTTCTACTGTATCAAAGAGCAGGACATAAGTATCTTGCTGACTTATCAGCAACGAACTATAAAACAGAAAACCCAATGACGAGAGCGATTATAGTAGGAGCGAATAGCGGTATTGCTTGGACCATCATCGAACAGTTATTGAATGGCGGCGTGGTCGAACACGTTACTGCGATAAGCAGAAGTTCAAACTCTGACCTGCAATCTAGGATGCAATGGATACGTTGTAACTATTCTGAAGCATCGATAAAAACTGTGTGTGCAAATCTTGCAAGCGATACTAACGAATTCTCTCATGTATTTATTTCCAATGGGGTATTGCATGCAGAGTAGCTAGGTCTGGAAAAACGCTTTGAAGATATAACAGCAGCGAAGCTAGAGACAGTCTTGCAGACCAACACCATCATTCCAATGCACTGGCTGGCAAGCCTATTGCCCGCACTAAATGGTGCGCTAAACTGTTCAGTGGCGATTTTCAGTGCACGGGCTGGCAGTATCACAGACAATAGATCTGGCGGTTAGTATGCCTATCGCGCATCCAAATCGGCATTGAATATGCTCATAAAGAAAGCAAGTATTGAGTACCAGCGCCGAGCCAGTAATGTAAACCTTCTTGCGTTTCATCTTGGAACTACAGGCACAAAGCTATCTAAGCCTTTTCAGTACCCCGTGCCAAAAAAACTGTTTACACCCGCTTTCATTGCGAGCTCATTGCTAGAAATTATGGAGAATCTAGATCATGACAGCGGCGCGGAGTTTCTAGATTGGACCAGGAAGCCCATAGGTTGATAACGAACTACTCGAAACTTCTCACGGAGTAACAAGGTAGAATTGGACTAAGTCGATCTTATTTCTTCTGATCTGGACATAATTGTGGAGAGGGCGAAAGCCATTGGCTCTTACACAAAAAGTCACATGAGTTTAATCGCTCAGAATCTTCAGTTAAGGAGTGCGGATATTTCTTCTTCGATTAAATTCTTATCCCGCAATTCACCATACAGCTTGCTCGGGGTATAGCTGCTCGCGAGACCTAGAATAACCCCTAATACGGAACCGCGATGGACATTGTCGCCACCCAAGTTGGTATTTGCCAGTAATCCGGCCTCAGGCTTGTCAACATATTTATACGCCAGATAGAGGACGCTCGGCCAAGAGTCGCTTATATAGCATGCGGAGGAGAATAAGCGGCCGACCACCTCATAGTCGGAATGCACCTTGCCTAACAATTGAGGCATGGCTATTCCAATGCTGCGTTTGGCACATACGGCGATGATTTCCTGAGCATGCTGCGCGTCTGAGCTAAATAGCAGGGAATCTAGCAGACCAACATAGTCACTGCAGGCTTTTGCTAGGGACTTATCTGGGTGAGTGAGCTGGATATGATTGTGGCAGATGACTTTTACGTCTTTAAGAGGGGTGCCCAGCAAACGTTCAGAAATGAAAATTGGGGCGATTGTTACCAAACCTCCTATAGACGCAGTATCGTGCGTTACGGCACCACACTTGTTATGAGGTTTACCCGCAGATAGGTTGGCAAAGAATCCACGATGATAGGACTCAGCGTAGGTATCTGGGTGCAATGCGGGATTGGCTGTCATTAATTCGATATAAGCCTTGAGGAACTTTTCCTCATCGTAATGGCCACCGTTGGAGGCGAGAGTTCGCATTATTATTCGGGCACAGTGTGCATTTAATGTATTCTCTCCAGCGAGCATACCTTGGTGATAGTGTTGGTTTGGTTGATTCCAGAATTGGCGTTTTCCTTTAAGAATGACATCGCCCACGATTTCCGGTTGCGAGCTACCGGGACGTTTTGCGTCACGTCCTCCATGTTTGGTGGAATGCAGTGACATAATTGAGGACGGGTGATGTTTGGGAGCGGCCTCTAGTTTCGTAATGCCACCGGAAAATTGTTTGAAAATATCCATTGGGTTGTAATACCAATGAACTGGCATAGCCAGAGAATCTCCCACAAACATGGATCGCAAAGAAGCTTCCGCGCGTTTCTGTGATATGGATAAGTTTGACATGGTAATTCCCTATCCTTTGCTTCCGCTTGTTTCAGGCTTTAGAGTAATAATACTGATACGCTCTTTTACTTATTCTAGATTACCATGGCTAAATTGACTTCCTTAAAGTGATTACTATAAGATTAAATCATCTTTAGGCTATTTCTGAGTGAGAACCCAGCAACTGCATCAGGACTAATTAAGAGCACAGTCTGGAGCGGATTGAACTGCTCTCTTGAACAACGCGTTATGGGTGAAGAATGTCTCAGCTCTGAAAGAGCAGAATTATCTAGGCAGTTTCTCCATAATGCTTTTATAGATTCTCAATAAACTTTGAATGAACTGGAGCAAACCAATGAAGCTATTACTCAACGCTAACAAATTAATAGCGCTATTTTTTTTCAGCATTATTTCGTCACAATTAGCTGCTCAAGACTATTCCTATAACCCACAAAGATCTGCCATTTTACTAATTGATCCTTACAATGAGTTTCTATCCGAAGGTGGGCTTCTCTACCCTCTGTCTAAAGAAACACTGGATGCAAACAATGCCATCGCCAATATGAAGGCCGTAGTGGATGCGGCCAGAGAATCCGGTATTAAGGTGATCTATGTCCCACACAATCATTACGATGAAGGTGATTACGATGATTGGAAATTTGGCGGAGGATCAGGCCGCGTGTTTAAGGCGGGTACGTGGAATGTTGAGTATCATCCAGATTTGCAGAAACAACCCGGTGATTTAGAAGCCCGTCAGCACTGGAAGTCTAGCGGGTTTGCAAATACAGACTTGGATTTCTTACTAAAAATGCATGATATTGACCACGTAATTCTGGCTGGCATGCGGGCTAACACCTGTATTGAATCGACAGCCCGCTATGCAGTTGAACTTGGCTACCACACCACCATGCTTACCGATGCTATCGGTGCTTTCAATATGAAGGAAATGCAAGCGGCAGTCGAAATCGACTATCCGGTAATTAGTCAGAACGTGCTCTCAACACAAGAGTTTATTGCTGCTATCGAATAGGTTATTAGTCAGAAGAGGTCAGATTACTTTGATCCTGCTTGGTAAGTTCTAGCAACGGATGTTATTTGGTGTCAGAATCTGGCCAGCGAGCTGATTGTGTGGATATAAGGACATAGAGATGCAACCAGGGGCAGAAGAATCCATAGCACACTCTAACCTCGCAAATATAATTTATTGATTCACATAAAAATCGGTCGCGCTGTCTCCTGAATTGTAATTATCAAACCTGACCTGAGGATAAAAAAATTTTTTAGGTTTACTTTGTTTGAGCAGTCCCCTCCATAATCAAGTTCAGACCAGAAAAATTCTAATCGACCCAGCTTCATTCTACCTGCTTAGCATCTCTATTCTAACTCGCCGAGATTTTTTTTAGATGCTATAGATCCAATGCGCCAGACTGTGCGTATATCTCTACAATATGCGAACGACCAAAACATGATGAAAACCTTTCACACCGAAAATCTGAGTCGGACGCGGAAAGTATGTGTATATATTGGGGCCGGACTACTAATCCTGTCTAGCATACTCTTCGTGGGTACATTGCTCAGTGTTTTTGAGCTGGAATCATTCGCAGTTTTAGGCCATAGCGGAGTACGAACTCTTGCCGGCATCTTTGTAGCTGGCTGTTTGCTCGCTGCCATTGGTTTTTATGACGAATAATTGGAGAAAAAACATGTTCAAACAATCCGACTTTTTTATACTTTTAGCCGTAGGCGTTTCATTTGCCGTCTCCAGCTATCTTTGGTTCACAGGTCAGCATGAAGAAGGGCTCTTTACTGCAATATGGGTGCCTTCGATTCTATGTTTTGGGATTTATTTCAAACTTATAGCGATAAGAGGTTCAATATCATGAATTCTATGACATTATTTTATATCGCGATGGTTGTTTTTGGCCTGATGATCACAGGATTGTATCTATCAGTGCGTGAATTCCTCTCCACTAGTGAAGAACCTTCCCAAGGAAAAGGTCCAAAGCCTGCCGAGATATGACAAGGCATTGAGGGTGGCGCAATTCTAAGACACAGTGATACTGAGTTCAAAATGCGCTGTCCCCAATCACTCGCTTATCCTGGCAGTCAGTAATGGCTCTGATGATATTGCCTTGCTTCTCTGTCGTATGATCGCCCGCATTCGTCAATTAGTCGTCGGTAATTTGAGTTTTCCGGAATATTCCAAAACCCATATAGGCAAGGCCTATAGATAACAGCGGGTTGATGTAGTTAAAAAATGCCCACGGGGCATACTCTAACGGTGACATACTGAGCACGCCCGTAATAAACGCGCCCGAAGTTGTCCAAGGAATTAGCGAGGTACTTAATGTCGCCCCCTCTTCCAGACAACGAGACAGCATGTGTTTCTCGAGGCCATCTTCTTCGTAAGAATCTTTGAATATTTGCCCGCCGAATATGATAGAGAGATAGCCTTCACCCATACTCATATTGGAGACAACGCCGGCGCCAATCGTCGCCGCAATAAGGCTTGCGGAACGCTTGATGCGCCTCAGCATCCCGCTCAACAGTACCCGTACAAAGCCCGCGCGATCGAGAATGCCGCCGAGAGATAATGCTATTAGCGCAAGAGACATCGTCCACATCATACTTGTTATACCTCCGCGGCTAAGGAGGGTGTCGAGTTGTTCAAGCCCCGTAGATGCAACGTAGCCGGTGTGCAAACTATTTAGAACCTCCGCGATAGTTCTATCTTGAATTGCGACGGCCAGCACCACCGCTGTCCCGACACTGGCGAGCATGCTGACTTCGGCCGGGGCTCGTTTGAGACTGAGAGTAAGTAACACCAATAGCGGTAACAGAGTCAATGGACTGATGGCAAATTCAATTTGGAGATGCTGGCTTAATATCAATAACTCTTCCGCTGAGAGAGTCTGTCCGCTGTAGTACAATCCGAATAATGTGAATAGAATAATACTGATGATGTACGTCGGCACGGTAGTGTATAGCATCGACTTGATGTGGGAGTAGAGATCCGTGTCTGCACTCATGGCCGCGAGATTGGTTGTGTCTGAAACGGGCGACATTTTGTCACCGAAACTCGCGCCGGAAACAACCATGCCAGCCACGAGTGGCAGCGGAATGCCTAGCGCGGCTCCTAGTCCCATGAGGACAACACCGATCGTACCAATTGTTCCCCATGCTGTACCTGTCGCAAGCGACATGAGACTGCATAGCACCAAACCCGCAGGCAGAAAGAAAGTTGGATGGAGTAAATCCAGGCCGTAGTAGATGAGCCCACCGATAGTGCCGCTCTCGATTAATGCAGCGATGAGTATGCCAATCAAGAAAAAAATAAAAATCGCACCTAGCCCTTTCTGAATGCCAGAAATCATTGCAGACTTGATCTCTAGGTAGTTGAATCCTAGCAGTGAAGAGTGACTCGCAACCCACACGACTGAGAGTACCAGCAGGCTATGCAGGCTGATCCCCAACCATAACATTCCAGAAATCACGATCACGATGACACCGCTAAAACAGATCAGGGAATGCAAAAAACTAGGGTCTTGTGGTTCTTCCGTAGAATCAGCCATAATGCGATATTGTACTCAAATATTGTGCCTCTATTAGTCCAGATTTTACTCTTGTATGCGGATGAGGCAACTATAACTATTGACCTTCCAGAAAATAGAGAAAATTAATTGGGGTCAGAGTAACTATACATTATTTTGAACATTGCAATTCTGTAAATTCACAGCACACTCTGATTTCGTCATTTTTACTCATTAATAAGAATTGGAATAATTCTTTTTCCAATTTCTGATTCACCAACAAATACAGGCAGTGTATGTCAGGCAATAGTGTAATCCACGTTATAGGTCAGTTTGTACTGCCTAACTAAAATTCCTGCTGGTTGTTTCCCTCCTGCACTATCGGGCTCCACATTGCGTATAGATCAAACCAGCTGTAAGATTTAATTTCAATCAAGAAAAAAAGGTAGAACATCATGCTTTTCGGTAAAACTGTACTGGGAGTTTCGGCTCTTGTCTTCATTGGTTATGGTCTTGTCAGCCTGGCATCTCCAGGGATACCCGCCGGATTTGCCGGCCTGGTAATGAGCAACGGTGACGCTCTTGCCGAAATCCGAGCCATGTATGGCGGGCTACAAACAGGCGTAGGCCTGTTCTGTGCAATGGCCCTATTGAAGCCGGAATTCTACCGTGCAGGTCTAACTCTTCTCGTTCTAGTAATTGGCACTCTGGCGCTGGCTCGTTTGACCTCCTTATTGATCGGACCGGATTCTGTCACCACATACACCTATGGAGCGTTGGGATATGAATTCACCACAGCAGTGGTGGCTTTAGTGGCTCTGTTGAGGAAGTGACATAACACAACACGTTTCACACTATTGAATTTTCACTCCGAGCTCATCTGTCGCGCGAGTCTTAAAGAATTCTCGGATCTTAGTAAATTGTACCTGCGTTGAAAAATACAATAAGGGTAAGCATATTGCCCACAAAAAACAGAGACCTATAGTTGTCGCCAAATAGGAGTATCCGAAAGTCACGGCGCCAAGACCTTCTCCAGCAAGATAATTTATCGGTATGCCTATACATCCAACGGCTGATGCAATGATTTTTCTCTTTCCCAGCAAACACAATGAACTGGTCAAGGTTGAGGAAAAAGCAATCCACAAAAATATCATCCATGAAGGCAGCAAAAAGAACGTGTTATCAAACTGAAATACACCCGCCAAGGTGAGAATTGAATCGAGTGCTATTCCAATAAACGCGGGAATAGCTATTTGTTCCAATCTGACAGTTTTTCTGACAATTAAAATAGCGCCGTAGGCAATAACTAAAGGTCCAACTATCCAGATAGTTTCTTCGCGACCGATCACACACCCTATCCATATCAGATTGTTTACGATCAGGTTAAATGGCTTGCTGGATAAGAACCGCATAACTTGCTACCTCTAGAAATGCGGCGCCTTGCTTACCAGTAGTTGCTGAGCACTAATGCGTCGCTCCAGAAAACCGCCTTCACAGTAACCTAAGTAGTACAGCCAGAGGTTCTTGAATTTCTGATCATAGCCAAGTGCATGTAACTGTTCTTGCTTCTCTAGGAATGTCTCGCGCCAATGAGCGAGGGTTTTCGCGTAGTCCAAGCCGATGTCTCGCAAATCACGAATCACGAATTCAGTTTTCGTGGAAATCAACTCCGACATCAAGCTCATCGAAGGCAGGAAACCACCGGGAAAAATATGTTTCTGAATAAAGTCTTCGTTACGACTATAGTAATCGAAACGCTGATCTGCGATTGTAATTGCTTGCAGCATAAGCAAACCATTCGGCTTCAATAGGTTGTTTAACTTTTCAAAGAAGCCGGGCAAAAATGTGCGACCGACTGCCTCTATCATTTCTACTGAAACAATTTTATCGTACTGCCCCTCGAGTAAGCGATAATCTCTATTCAACAGCTCGATTCTATCTTCCAGGCCCTCGGTTCTAATTGCTGCTTTCGCAAAATTAAATTGTTCATCGGATATAGTAGTAGTAGTTACCTTACACCCATAATGCTTAGCTGCAAAGATGGCAAGCCCACCCCAACCGGAACCAACTTCAAGCAAGTGATCCTTATCGGAAAGTTCAAGCTTCTCACAGAGGCGCGCTAACTTATTGATTTGCGCTTGAGACAGGCTTTCGGTCGGCTGGTTGAAGATCGCAGAAGAGTATTGCATGCGCTCATCCAGAAAAGCTTGGTACAGGTCATTTCCCAAATCATAATGGGCGAGAATATTGTGCTTCGCCTGGCGAGCAGTATTAGTGCGGCTGAGTAATCGCAATTTGCTAAAAGGCTTTATTATCCAGCCAAATTTTTTGTCCCAAAGATCCATCATCTCAAGATTGCGGGAAAAGAACCGGGAAACCTGTGTAATGTCGGGTGAAGTCCACCAACCATCGACAAAGGCCTCCCCGGCTGCGGCATTTCCTCCCACCAAAGCTCTTGCATAACTTCTAGTATCGAGAACATTGACTTCTGCGTGCAGACAATCGCTTCTGTCTCCAACTTCGGCAATAACTCTTCCATTTTCCTTCAATAGGAAATAGCCATGCTCTGCATTACTGAGCACTTGCACAAGCATTCGACGCAGAAAACCGACGGATTTCGAGGATTTCTCTTCAAGTCCAATTGTACTGCTGGCAAGAAATGCCGATTGCTTCTGATTCATACAATACCCTTCTTTGTTTTTCGGTTCATTCTATTCGGATGGTGATAGAGCGGCATTCGCTTTAGTAGTAGTTTCAAAGCTTGCCAGTAAATGCCCGTCACAATGCTAAATGTCTGCACCGGCGTTTTTAATAGTACGCGCATCAGTTCTGTTTGGTTCAGTGTTACTCTATTCAGATTTAACGTTGCATCGAAAACTTTTTTTTGATCTTCGGACTTATCAAATATATCGATATGCACTAGGCACTTTTTATGGTCGGCGTTAGGGGGAACCACTCTCCACTGGTAGTCTTGTTCCATGGAATGAAAGGGTGATACGTGGAATTCCTTTTGGTGACGCTGAGTATCCAGCAGATCAACCAGGTAGTAGTATTTTTCTTTCCATGGCGTATTACTTACTTCAGCCAACATATATCTAAACTCACCTTCCTGCTTCAGGTAGTAGAGGTTTAATGGACTAAAGTAGAAGCCGAAATAGCGAAGTTGCCCGAGGAAATAGACGTCACCACTTATATCTCGAGCTTGCAATTCGAGCTTTTCTGCAATCTTGGTTTTAACAGCCTGGCTAAGATCCCCACCCTTGTCTCCGATATAATCTTCCCTGTTGAAACGCGCCCAACGCAGTCCGTTGGTGCCGAGTTGCCAGAATTTCTGCATTACTCGAGGGATCTCATCTGCCTTTAGCAGCAACATGAATATTGAATAATCAAATTCATGGGTACTTGGCGTAAAGCGACGGTGTCGCACAATACCTTTATAAATAGCGCTTTCTAATCTGCTTGATTTTAGAGGTTCGGATTTCATGGGTGTTTAAAGCTCGAGCCCAAATCGCTCACACACGTCAAGAGCGCTTCGCACTCCATCCTCATGGAAACCGCTGTACCAATAGGCACCGCAGTAGTGGATGCGGTCGGTGCCACATATTTCTTGACGGCGTTGCTGTGCCGCCATAGAGTCCTTGGAGAACACAGGATGCGTGTAGCTAAATTCCTGCAGTATTTTCTGAGGGTTAATCTTGTGCCGTGCATTTAATGAAACCAGGAACGGGCTAGAGCTACTTAGCCCCTGCAAGATATTCATGCAGTAGGTGACCAGAGGCGGCTCATCGGAATTTTCTTCGCCTGTCAGAAAATTCCAGCTTGCCCACGATAATGCTTTACGCGGCATAATCGATTCATCGCTATGCAGGATTACGTCATTATTCTGATAGCCCATTGCCCCCAGGATTAATTCTTCCTTAGTCGTGCGCTGTTGCAGCAAGTTGAGCGCCTGATCACTATGGCAAGCCATGATGACTTGATCAAATTCTTCCACACCTTCCTCGGTTTGTACCCGAACTTGATCTTCGCTGCGCATAACTGTGCGCACAGCGGTGTTCAGCTTGATCCGCCCAGCAAACTCAGCCGTCATAGGTTCGATATAGCTACTTGAACCGCCTTTAAGTACATACCACTGCGGACGGTTCTTGATATCCAGCAATCCATGGTTATGGAAAAATTTAAGAAAAAACTCCAGCGGAAATTTTCCCGCTTGGTCAACACTGCATGACCAGATAGCAGCCACCATGGGTAACAGATAGTTCTCCCTGAAAAGTAAGCTGAATTTATGTTGGCTTACGAATTCATCCAAGGTGATATCAGTGATCATCCCTTGTTCGATTGCCAACTTGCTGATTTTGTTAAATCGAAGTATTTGGCAAAACAGGCTGTAAAAAGAAGGCCGAAAAAAATTCCTGCGCTGCGAAAATAGAGTGCTTAGATTGTGACCGTTGTATTCGAGGTCCATGGAATTATTACGAACGCTAAAGCTCATTTTGGTAGGCTGCATATCTACATTCAGTTTATTCATGAATTTCAGGAAGTTCGGATAGTTTCGATCGTTACAAACAATAAACCCAGTATCGACCTTGAAACTTTGACCATCCAAGGTTACCGGCACCGTATGCGTATGACCTCCGATATAATCACTGGCCTCAAACACAGTCACATCATGCTCTTTGTTGAGCAAATAGGCCGCTGTGAGTCCGGAAATACCGCTACCTATAATTGCTATTTTTTGTGCACACATAGGACGCTAATCTAACTTCAATATTGGCCCGGAGAGTTGTAGCCCAATACCGGAACTACTTCCAGTAATCAGAATCTTCATTGTCCGAGCTGCTGTTTGATTTTTCTAACAACCAGTCCGAGTACTGGCAGTTGCTCATAGACCATAGCACCCATATCAAAATAGTCACGGTGGTAATAAATTCGGCCATTTCGGGTCTTTAGCAGGCTGCCACCTTCGACCCGAATCGTCGCGCCGTTGCGCAATTTTGGGTGCGTGAAGAACATGGTCCAGGACATAAAGATGTTCGAATCGCTAATCAGAGTCTGGTGAAATTTGAAACTACAGCTCTCCAGGTTGCTAAACAGGGATGCAAAATAGTCCATAAGCGGTTTGCGTCCCTGCAGCGCATGCGCCGGATCCTCAAAGTGCACATCTTCGGTGTAAAGGGTCTCGAGTTCGGCCAGATCATCCGTGCCAAGCGACTGATAGGCAGACTTTACGCGATCAGCAATGTACTCTGCACTGGACAGTTCTGATGCTGACGTCAATATGGGGTTCACGCTCATTGTATAACCGTCTCATAAAGTTGGTTCCAATTAACTACGGCGCTTGATAGAGTTTGGATCACATTTCACCTAATTTTGAATAGAAGTGATCCAGATACGCTAGATGCACGTTAATTTGAGGTATGTACAGTGTGATTCGCAACGAGGACTACCCGAATATTAAGCCTACGCCTGATTCTGAGGAACCTGTCGTGGTGGATGCAGAGTTGGCTCTCGATACCAGCAGAGATCCCGATAGCGATGAATATCTGTTGATTGTTACGGGAAATACCCAGGATACAGAGGCCTTCAGCCGTTTGTTTCAACGCTATTCCAGCAAGATCTACGCCATGGGCATGAAGCTTACCCGTAATGAGCAACTATCAAAGGATCTGGTTCAAGAGGCTATGCTGAATGTCTGGCGAAAAGCACGCCTGTACGACCTAGATCGCGGATCAGCGCAGAGCTGGATCTTCACTATGACCAGAAACCGCTGTTTCGATATGTTAAGAAAGATTAAGCGCCAGCCGAATTGCTTAACCGCTGACGACATTTGGCCACGGGAAAGTGGTGCGGAAACCGGGTTTCTTAATGAAGATGCTCTTCATGAGGAAAAAGGAAGTTTGGCAGCCGAGGCTTCAATAATTGCAGGGTACTGCGGAAAGTTACCGAAGCTGCAACAAGATGTTATCGAACAAATTTATATTCTCGATCGCACTCACGAAGAAGCAGCCGCGATTTTAGAGATTCCTTTAGGGACTCTAAAATCCCGTTTGCGATTGGGCATTTCAAGACTAAAACTACTTATTGGGGTTGATCAATGAATACCGATCTAGACTGTCATCCCACGACGGAAATACTTAAGGGGTATGTACAAGGAAGCCTGCCGACAGGCTGGAGTGTGGCTTTATCAGCCCATCTGGAATTATGCCAAAACTGTAAACAACAATATCAAGACTTGGAATCAGATGCAGCTCAATATTGGCCCCATGATTCAACAGATCAAGGGACACAAGAATTTTCCGATCTGGTCGCCAACATCATCAACCAGCCGCAAGGGGATTCATCTGATGTTTCGGTATCTGGGGAATCTCCAATAGCTGAGATTCATATGTTGGACCACAGTTTCACCTTGCCACGAATTCTAGCCAAAGCGGCTAACGAGGGCTTGGTTTGGAAGAAATTGTCGGGAGGTATCAATCAGGCCAAGCTAAATATAGACACAGAAACTCAATGTGAATTTATCTATATGAGCCCAGGCAGTCAGACCCCGATGCACAAGCACCAAGGAAACGAAATAACCCTAGTGCTCGATGGCAGTTTTAGTGACGCATCAGGCACCTATGAGCCTGCTGACTTTATTGTCCGGAGCGGTAAAGATGAGCACCAGCCTATAAGTGAAGAAGGTTGCCTCTGCTTCGCAGTTCTCGACAGCCCTCTGACTTTCACTAAAGGTATCGCTCGCCTTTTTAATCCGGTTAATCGATACAGATTTCGAAACACCATTGTACAGAAACCCTGAGATCACTGTCTCAATTGTTAGCCTTAGCATAGCTGTCTATTGAGAATCCTCGTGTCAAGGGCTCAATTGACTCGAGACTCTTTATGTTCCAATGGTATAATGATCAGTGCTGAGCTCTGCTAAATATTGACCCCATTTATTCTTAATACCCGAATTGGGAAATAATTATTATGAGCACAGTCGCTACTCCACCTATTGGTCTTTTTGGTCTTAATTCGGGTGCCGCACTAGCCACTGTGGTCGGTATATTGGTTGAAGTGCCAGTT
>CAVOCG010000045.1:0-17775 GCA_963694095.1 Gammaproteobacteria bacterium | reverse complement strand
AAATAATCGTTGCCCTTAAAGTTCACCAGTTGTTGCACATGAAGGGTAGTCGGGTTTACTTTCGCAACGCGAGCAACTGCAAGCTCACAGGGGCTGGAATCAGCGCATCGGGTGACATGACCGGCAACCACGATATTCCCATTACTTCCCCAGCGCACATTATCAACGTTAAATCCGACATCGGCGGAGGCAATTTGCAGTGAGTCTTGCCCCCGTGAAAGACGAACCAGAGCCTGATCGCTCCAACCGCCGACATACAACCATTGACCATCTGCAGAAGAAATCAGGCCATTGGGACCCGGCATCTGACTGCCTGGTACTTCGACCCAACCACTAGCAGGGTGCCATTCCCATAATTCACCACCCGATGTATCGAAATTTGTTGCGGCGATACTGCCACCTGGTAAGGCGGTAATCGAGTTGATTCGGGCTGTGCCTTGCGGGGCGACGATACAACCGATCCATTTTAGAGAGGGAATACTGGAACGCGAATTCAAATTAAAGACTTCAATCGCTTCTCGTTCGCCATGACCTACAACGTATAAAGTATGCACGCCAGCAGCGCCTTCCCGCAGTGTAAGCCCATGGGGCTGAAAGCTGCTGGAGTTTGGACCGGGGCAATCTCGATAGGTATTGGTGTCATGCTCAGCCGCAGCGGCGCCTTGCGGAAATATTTCCTGGATACTGTAGTCCCAGGTGTTCACTGCGTAGATTGGCCCCTCCACATCGGACACCCGGCCAGAAGCAATAACCCAGGGGGTATTGGGAACCGGGTATAAATCTTCAGGGTTTGTCATACCACATAAAAATTGAATCTCACCGTCAGGGCCACAGGCCTCGGCTGCGAATGCACTGGCGCTGAACAGACCCAGGAAAAGAAATAGGACGAGCGCAAAGGGAAAAACAGTCCGTAACATAGAGTTAGCTCCAGGAGTTTTCTTAATCAGGAAGTGGTATATCTCGTTCCCGCAATACCTCTGCGAGAATCCGGGCGCCATTGACGCCAGAAGGGAAACCGGCATAGAGCGTCACCTGCGCCATTGACTCCGCGAGTTCTTCCGCGGTTAGGCCATTGTCCAGCCCACGGCCCAGATGTACTCGCAGTTGATCGGACTGATAGGCGGCTTGGGTCACGGCGATAGTTACCAGGCTACGGTCACGCTCCGACAGTTGCGTACGAGTCCAAGTTTCACCATAAACCAAACCTTCGATTAACTCATCGAGGTAGGGTGCGCCGGGAAAGCGCGCATCGGGAAGTGGCAATCCTCTGCCCTCAAATACCTCCGCCGCTATTCGGGCGGCATTCACAGCAGTGGGAAAACCGGAGTAAAAGGTTACGTGGGTGATTACTTCGGAAATCTCTTCCTGGGTGACACCATTATCCAGTGCGCGGCCCACGTGATAGCGTACTTCGCTGGAGGCGTAAAGTGCAGTACCTACTGCGACCGTAATCATACTGCGGTCACGAGGCGATAACTCCTCTCTCTTCCAGGTTTCTGCATAGACTAGCTGATTGAGCATATCGCGTAGGTACGGTGTTTGTGGGAATGCTCCCGGAAATTCCGCCTCGGGATCAACTGGTGGTTGTCGCGATGATGCGCCAGGTGGAGTGACGGGCAGGCCGCGTTCTTCGAAAACCTCTGCCGCAACCCGAGCCGCATTCACGCCAGTTGGAAAACCGGCATACCATAAAACGTGGGCAATGATCTCGGAAATTTCTGTCTGAGTGACACCATTATCCAGTGCTCGGCCCATATGCAAGCGCAGCTCGTAGGTGGCATATAGCGCTTGATTTACCGCGACGGTAATCATGCTGCGGTCACGGGCTGACAGGCCGGGACGTTCCCATATATCACCATAGACATAGTTATTGCGGACTTCTCCAAGGTAGGGTGTGGCATCATAAGCGCCAGGCGGTGGAGGGGGCTGTTGGGCAAAGGCTGATGGTAAAAGTAAAATCAAAGCAATCGCGCCCAGCGACCGAGCGCACAATATGTATTTAAATCTGAATTTTGGACCCTGCATTGCCTGCCCCTCCTCTAGTTAATATGAATTCGTTTGTGGGCGAAGAGGAGTTCGCCAGGCGCCGAAATTCCTCTGTGAAGTTCTCAACCAGCACTAGATTGGTATCCATCATGGCTCCCGCCGGAGTCGGCAGCTACCATATAGCTATTCGCTATGAGCGGATAATGCTCACTTGAGAGCAGCAGTTCAGGAATCGCTTTACTGAATTGGCTGTCTTCTCCTATTACTACCGCGTAGGTTTCGACAAGATCAACGACAGGGTTTCGATAAAATAACTAGTCAGTGCCGGCAGCCCATCTTGGCGAGATGCCTCCGGCTTTTTATTGGTTATTTGACGGGAGAGTCTAGCACATACCTGCTCAAATTCTATATGCCTGCTTGCAGGGAATGGATTTGATCAAAGCTTAGTGAAACGCCCAAAATTTTTTAGTTGTTGCGATACAGCTTTCTATCCACTTTAATTTAAAAGGCGTTTTTTTAGACAGCCTTTTATTCACTCACCTGCACGGTCACCTCCACATCATCAATCAGACCGCCATCGTCCGCGCGTCCTCGAATTATGTAGGTTCCGGGTTGATTAAAGGTGGCGGTCGCTTCCCAGCGACCGTCTTCAGGTACTTCAGGTGACACCCAGAAAGGTGACCAGGCTGAGTTCTGAAACGCACGGGTGTCTTCCCAGGGTTTAGCTTGGAGGGGCTCAAATGTCACATTTCCTTTACCACGATAAACAAACCAACTGAAATACATGCCTACTACTCTGTTAACCGTGCCTCTTATGGGTGGCCTCATGGCCTTGTCAAAGCGTTCCCGTGGCGATTCATCTTCAGTGAAACCACTACCCTGTCTACTACTAACGACGCTCTCTCTGTACCCGCGAGGGTTTGGCTTATCATCATCATTCACAATCGCTACTAACTGTAGTGGTTCACCAACTCGCGCGGTTCGCATTTCTGCACCTTCCAGGGTGACTTCTGGAGGAGTGTTGGTTTGCACATCGTCTGCATTGTTTGCACCACCACCAACTGTTCCTCCTTCGGACATCATGGTGATTGGTTCCACGCCATAGTCTTTACGCAGCGAGCCGTATGCCTGGTGTGTCAGTCCTTCTTTTGTTATCAAGGTCCAGACTAATTCCTGATTGCCAAAATCCGCAGGTACTCTGATTCTAAATACATAGCGGTTACGACGTGGCAGAAAATGTGTTGGTTGGCCCTGGTCAGCCGCGCCCGGTGAGATGGAATTATTGGGACCAATAGGAACGTTCAGTTCTTCCTCCCAATTATCATTCATATACCCGAACATCATGGTGAATGAGCCATCGCTATTATTTAGCCAACCTTCGTAAACCGGCGAGGCGCCTCTGCCATTTTCGTAATAGGCTTTAGTCTGGGCCAGTGCACTACTACTAACTAGGCTTAGCAACAGTAAGGAGAGTGCCAAACTGAACCCGCGGCCAGTACCAGTTACCGGTTTAATTTCTGCCAGTGGCTTAGTCATCACCAGCCCCTTCTTTCTCAGCTACTAGCGGTTCCAGTGGTGGAATATTCGCCATACACAGTGGGCAGCCAACCAAGTGATCGTTTTTGGTGAGGCCCAATCTATTCCGGCGCTCGGCCATCTCCACGACAAATTGTTCATCAGTGAGAGCGACGGATTGACCCAAGTGTAAAAACATATTGCTGATCGACGCGTTGCCGGAACCTGACCAGTTCCTGGGATCGACCACGTTAGTGTTTTCAGCGACGTTATCCATATAACCTATCATGTGCACGATGGTGCCCTTGGGGAGTAGCGGAGCATAATCATCTTCGAAAGTGTATTGTTTTACCCAGTTATGGTCGTAACCACTGCAAGCCAGTGTTTCAATCTGGTTGCCCCAAATCGCTTCCAGACACATTCTTGCACCGGGTGCATGCAGATGGGGCTCGAAAGAACTGATCTTGGTGTGCTGTTGAAGTACCGTGTAGGTGTGTAACTCTTGGTCTTTCATATTGCCCTGAATGCTGATGTTCAAGCCGTCACCGAGCGACATAAAGCCTCTTTTGTGTTTGGGCTCGTAACCTTTCGGGTGTAAATAAAAACCGAATTCCATGTGACCTGTTGTGTCTTGGCCGTTGGAATGGAGGTGGTAGGTTATCGGGCTGATACTAGACCCAGCCTGCAGGAGCCGGCCTGCTTGCGGGTCGAATATGTCTGGATTGCGGCCGAGTTCGTGTACCGGCCAATTCACATCGGTCTCTTCATCACCAGGGATGCCTGTGGTCCAACTCATGTGATGAAATATGTACAGCCCGCCAACACTAGTGCCGCCTATTGAGTCCGAACCTGCATCATTCACCTCTCGCATCTCGACTGCGCTAATATACCGGTCCTCGGCAAGGCCTGTGGGGACTAAATCGCCGGACACCCAAGAATCTGAGTCATTGCCTAGCACCGTGACATCGCCTAGTTTTACCACTAAATCAGGCTCTCCCAGCCGCCACGCTCCGGAATCATCGAAGGTTGGCACCTGGGGGATGTTTTCTGGTGAGCCCATCGGCGCACCGTTTTGCACCCAGGCGGCAATCAAGCCAATTTGTTCTTCAGTCAATCTTTCATCGTCTTTGACCTGTTGAATGCCGATGTGCCGCTCCAGGTAATAGGGCGGCATCGCACCCATTTTGTCACGCAATTCGGTTTTGTATTGGATCAGTGGAGCCCAAGGTCTGACTTGCTCATAGCTGATCAATGCCATGGGTGCCACACCTCCAGGCCGATGACATTTGACGCAATTTTCATAGAGAATTGGCGCAATGTCATCTGCGAAGGTAACTTCCGCTCCATGGTTTTGGTCATTTGCGGACTGGGCGAATACGCCCATTGATAGCATAAGAATTGTGAGTCCAAGACTTCGAGAAATAACTTTTTTATAGCTGTTCATTTTGATTTCTCCGCTTCACTGAAAAAGTGGTATTGTGAACTAAATGATCATCTATGGAGAATAAGGTCTGTTTCCCCTGAAGTCTATAACGTTTTTTCGGTTTCTTAGGGTTATGTATCAATCATTTCCAGCTAAAGCGCTGATAGCATCACTGATCAGTACATAATCTTGCAGGCTAATGTTTTCTGGTCTAAGACTAATATCCAGAGGTAACGTGTTAAGCACATCCTCTGAGATAAGGGTTTTAAGGCTGTTTTTGAGAGTTTTGCGGCGTTGGTTAAAGGCGGTTCTTATAACGACACTTAAACAGTCAATATCCCTGGCCGGTGTTGGCAAGGTTTGGTGAGGTGTTAATCTTACGATTGCTGAGCTGACTTTGGGTTTGGGAGTAAACGCGTCGGATGGTACGTTGAATAAATGATCGACCTGGCAGTGGTACCGCACCATCAAACCCAGCCTGCCGTAGTTCTTGTTACCGGCTTTTGCAGCGAGTCGATTAACTACTTCGAGTTGCAACATAAAAGTCATGTCTTTAATCAGATGGTGATATCTTAACAAGTAAAACATCACTGGCGTGGATATGTTATAGGGCAGGTTGCCCACAATCCGCAATGATTTTTTTTCCGCGCCCAGTGAGTTAAAATCAAATTTCAGTACATCTAATTGGTGAATCTCGAAATACTTTTCCTTTTGCAATCCATTGGCGAGGTAGGAGGCCAGGTCCCGATCGAGTTCGATGACATCTAATTTTTTGCATGCGGGGAGTAAATACTTAGTCAGCGCGCCCTGGCCTGGTCCAATCTCAAGAATATGATCGTTCTCGGAAGGGTTGATTGAATCGACAACACGCTCGATTACATTGGTGTCGTGCAGGAAGTTTTGCCCGAATCGTTTGCGAGGCCGATGTTTGAACTTATCGTCGTTGATGGAGTCATTAGCCATGTTGTTGGGGTGGTGGGTTACGTTGGTTCCAGTGACCGGCCATCTCTACTGCGGTAGCTATTGCATTGTATAGGCTGCCGGTTTGGGCATCACCTGAACCTGCCAAATCCATTGCTGTGCCATGATCGACCGAAGTGCGAATTAGTGGAAGCCCCAATGTAATATTACTGGCGTTGCCGAAACCCTTGAATTTTAGCACTGGCAAGCCCTGATCGTGATACATCGCAAGCACTGCATCGGCATTATTTAAATATTTATCGGTAAATAAAGTATCGGCAGGGAGCGGGCCAATTAGATCTATACCCTGGGCTCTTTTCTTTTTTAAAACCGGTTCGATGACAGTGATTTCTTCCGTCCCCAGATGGCCGCCTTCGCCGGCATGGGGGTTTAATCCACAAACCAGAATGCGCGGATTGTGCAAGCCAAATTTTTCTTGTAAGTCTGAATTCAGTATTGTGATTATTTTTTCAAGTAACTCTTGTGTTATGGCGCCAGCGACCTCTGCCAATGGCAGATGTGTTGTTGCCAGAGCGACCCGGAGTCCTTCAGTTGCCAACATCATTACCGTCAATTCTTGTGCGCAAAGATCAGCGAGAAATTCAGTGTGCCCTGAAAAATTGATTCCCGCATCATTAATAATGCCTTTATGCACAGGACCTGTAACTAGGGCATCCATGTTTTTCATCTGAATCTGTTGAACTGCCAGTCGCAGTGTATCAAGTACGTAGCTGGAGTTTGCCGCATCAAGGCGACCGGGAGTGCAATGGGCTTTTAGTGGTACCGGGATAATGCTTAATTCAGATTCAGTGCTGCACTGGGTGGGTTTGCTGGCAACAAATTTGCGTAATACTAGTGGCAGGTCGAGAAGTTTTGCGCGCGCTTCTAACAGTGATGGGTCGCCAATAACCACCATTTCGATATCCGGGGGAGGCCGCTGAGCTGCTTTTATGCACAGATCAGGTCCGATGCCGGCAGGTTCCCCTGGGGTAATAGCAATTCTATAGCTCACGCTGCCGGTCCTGGCAATTTGTTATTCGATGAATTGGACGTAGGCTTCGTCTCGAATCTCGATTAGCCAGTTCTGCAGCTCGAGGTCATATTTTCGCTCGCGTAATGCACGCTCTGCCTGGCTGCGACTGAATTGGCGCCCCATGTCGGTTTCTCGTCGTCCCGTTACTTCGGTAATGTGCCAACCTACATCTGATTGAAACACATCACTGATGACGCCCTCTTCAAGTTCATTGACGACGACTGCCATCTGGGCTGGCATTCCCCCCTCATTGATCCAGTCGAGATCGCCACCAGCAACCACCGATGACGCATCGTTTGAATTTTGCCTGGCCAGTGTGGCAAAGCTTTCCCCATCAATAATACGCTGTCGAATTACTTGCAGTGCCGCAAATGTTTGTTCTTCATCGCGGACTTCATTGGAAGTAAGCATTATGTGTCGAATGCGCGTCTGTTGAATAATCTGCTCTGTTCCACCCCGTTTACTCAGTAATTTGATGATATGAAAGCCATTACCTGCGGGAATGGGACCATTCACGTCATTGACCTCCATTTCCAGTACGATATCGGTAAAGATACTGGGAAGCGTGTCTGCCTTTCTCCAGCCTAACTGGCTACCACCAACCTGAAACTTTCCCTCTTGCTGGGCAGTCACCCGCATGGTGGCAAAATCCTCACCTTCTTGTAAACGGGCTGTCAGGTCTGCTGCATATTCCAACTTGGCATTGTTGGCCGCAGTGCTGTCACTGGATGATGTGGGGATGAGAATATCATCCACGAAGTAATTGGCGGCGGTAAATTCTTTGCCCGCATCTGAAGTCAAGAAATTCTCTATTTCCTGATCGGTAATAGTGATTCGTCGATTAACCACACCTCTTTGTAAGTCTTGCATTGTAACTTGCTTGCGGATTTCATTGCGGGTTTGCAGATAGTCACCAGCTCCTCTTATCTGCGCGACGTAATCGTCAAAGCTCATGTTGGCCTGGGCAGCCATATTGCTGATGACACCATTAATAGCATCATCATCGAAGCGAATGCTCATGCGATTGGCAAGTTGCATTTGCAAGTTTTCCATTACGAGCAATTCTATCACCTCATCCCGGAACTCCTCGCCCTCCGGGAGGAACTGATCAGTTTGCTGAGCCTGCTCTCGAACTAACTCGCTGCGGGAGACCAGTTCGCTCTGTAAAACAACATCCTCATCGACGACAGCGATTACTTTATCTAGTAGCACTTTCTGCCCTGCAACCGGGCTGCTGATCAGGAGAGCACACAGGCATACGATAGGCAGCGCCCCAAAGCTGCGTATCGAAGGCTTAACTATTCTTGTACTAATCATATTCCGAGGCTCCTGGAATGCCGTCATTTAACAGACTACTAAGACCACCACCGGTGATATTACCCAGCCCATTTAGGGTTAATTGGACAAATACCCCCCTGTTAGGTTCGATATTAGGAAGAAACAATTCGTCTTCGTCAACCCATTCGCGCCCAATTATCCGAATAGTAGCGCAACAGTTACTATATTCGACACCGACAAAACTCTCAAGGTTCCTCGAATTGCTGTGATCGTAGTTCCAGCGCGATAGTAATTTCCAATTGCCTGCCAGAGGCCAGATAACCGAAACATCCGTTTGTTTGATGCGGGGGTCAATGTTCGCCGGTATCACAAATGCCGGGTTGGTGGAAAGGATTGACCTAAATCGATAGCCAATATTGAAAAGATGGCTACTATCGGCTTGGTAGCGCAGCTGAAAGCTGCCTTCGTCCACTTCCTCCGTGTCTTGGTTCCACTGCATTTCCGCATTTACTCGCCAGCTTTCGCCAAATGCATAGCCGATTTCGCTGGCGAGAGCCGACGTGGTGGCGATTGGCGAGGTGCGGGTCAGCCACGTTTGCAATGGGTTGCTGAGGCTCACTAGTCGGTCTTCAAAATAGTTGATCTGCCCTAGGCTAAAGCGAGCTCTTTCTTTGCCGACGTCATCCAGGATTCGACTGGTTATTGCGAAGGTGGCCTGATTGGCATCAGCTATACGGTCGCCGCCGCTGAATCGATCATCACGAAATAGTTGATTGAAGCTAAAGCTCATTTCGGAGGAATCAAATACTGGCAACAGGCTTTGATCTTCGAATTCACTGAATAGATAGTACAACCTCGGCTCCAGAGTTTGGGTCAATGACCCGCCGCCCAGACCCATCTGTCGCTCAAATACCAGGCCGCCGTCAAAACTGTAAACACCGACACCTACATCTGGGTCATCAACTGTGCCTGCAGCCTGGTTTTGTAGTTTGTAATTCATGTAATTGTATTTGGCACGGGTTTTTACAAACCAGCCTGGTGCCTCCAGCGACCATTCGATAGCAGGTTCGAGATTGGCCCGCTCGCCGTTAACTAGTGCTCCGTTATTTATCTCGGTGGTTGACAGCAGCGATTCATCTAAATCCCGGTCAAACGCGCCGATTTCTCCGGTCAGGCTTAGACGAAAACCACCAAAAAGATCTGCTCCCGTATCAAAATAAAACTGCGGCAATCTGTCAAACGGTTTGCTTAGGCTGGCGGTGGATATGAAAGGGTCGATAATTTGAGTTCGCTGTACGTTCAACCCTGCGCGAAGATTGCTGCTTTGGTAGTTCAGCCTGGCTTGCCGGTTTAGGTTCGTGCGGCTAGCAACATTAAGCCCGGTGCTGCCAAGGTCATAGAAGTAATCTTCATCGCTCACTGCATTGTAATCAACAAAAGTTGTCCAATTACGTCCCAAATTGCCAAAATGTTCGTAGCCTATAAACCAGCGATTTTCCACCGGAGGGGAATCAGATCCGGGCAAATTTGCGGTAGATGCATCAAATAATTTATCATTACCCAAATGGGACATGTTCAGGCTATTCGTCGACCCACCCGCCAGATAACGGATTTCAGCACTTGTCATAACGCCGCGATCAGAAATTAACCGAGGTGTAAGAGTTGCATCATAGTTTGGCGCAAGGTTGAGATAATAAGGCAGTGCAAAATCAAAACCACCACTGCGGGTTGAGCCGGTGCTCGGCGCAAGCAACCCTGACATGCGTTCCTCACCCAACGGAAAGGGCAGGGTGAACGGGTAATAAAATATAGGGACCCCTTTAAGTTTTAGACTTGCTGCCTGTGCGTAACCCCGACCCTCTTCCTGATTTAATACAATACTGTCCGCTTCCAGGGACCAAAAGTTGCTGTCTGGTTCGCAGCGACTGAATTCACCATTTTCGATAGTAACCAGACCTGTGGTGCTACTATAGACGACGCTGCTAGCTTGTCCGTGGGCGCCATAGTTATGTAACACATATTGCGCATTTTCAACCCGGCTCTGATTATTGGTGCTGTCTATAAAAGCCGAACTACCTCGCAGCAAAATGCCTGGTTCGCGAAATTGAACATTACCGTCCAGTAGCACGGTATCAGCGGTCTGATTAATACTGGTGGTATTGTTGTTTTCTATAGTGCGATTACCTTGTCGTACAATCACCTCGCCATCGATGGTGATCAGGTCCGAATTAGGCTGAGAGAATCCCCCAACGGTGTCGAAGGAGGTGGTGGACTGAGAGGGATCCTCATCCAGATCAACGCCTGGTCTGTCAGGCTCGATAAAGGTGCCGCAGCAATTATTTATAAGGTTTGCCTGCTGTTCCTCTGTCAACTGTTCAATCGAAACCCAATCCAGCTCGGAGCGATTCACCGAAAGGGGAGTTGATGGCAGGGTTGATGAGGCAGTTGATTGTACTGGGGGGAGGTGCTGGCGATTATTTGGTGCGCTGGGCGTAGGTTGTGCATCCTGGCTGTTATACCGGTTTGGAGCTTGGGCGGTGCTTCCAGTGTTTGTTAGATCAGTACTCGCACATATCCATCCATCTCCGGCAGTGTCAACCTGGCAACTGTATTGGGGTAGCTGGGCATAGGCCGGCGTCAGCGAAGGGGTTAGCAACAGACCGGCGGATATCGCCAGGGATATTTGGAAGCAGAACAGGTGCCTTTTAAACAGCATACAGAAGAAAATCCGAAAAACAGCCTACGCGGGTCCAAGCAAGGACATTTAAATAAATCGCTGCCCAAACCGACTAATATAATACGAGCATAATAATTCATTGGTCCTCTATTGCATAGCAGATCGATCGCCAGATGATAGCGTAGTGGCATGGTACTATCGCGCGCGTCTGCACTTAGTAGACTTGTTCGGCCACATTCTTAATTCAGCCCTGACCTTAACAGTGAACCGACCGATTATGACAAATCGACGCAAAACCGAAATTGCGAACTGGGCCGCGACCACTTTGGCATCTTACTTATCTTCACCTAGTCTGGTGCTTGACTTAAATATTGTGAGCGGTGATGCCAGTTTTCGACGCTATTTCAGAGCTACAGTGAATGGGGAAAGTTATATCGTAGTCGACGCACCGCCTGAAAATGAAAACAGTCACGCCTTCGTAGAAGTTGCACAATTATTTAGAGCCGCAGGCGTAACTGTACCGCAAGTAATCAGCGTAGATTATGAGAACGGGTTTATGTTGCTGGATGATTTTGGTGATGAGTTATATCTGGGCGAGCTATTGCGTTGCCAGCAGAGTCCTGGCAGTCATAGCAATGATCAAGTTGACTCCCTTTACCTCAGTGCGATAAAAGCACTCATAAAATTACAGAGCAATGTAAAAACAAAGATACTTGACCCTTATAGTCAAGAAAATCTGTATAAAGAAATGGTATTATTTGAAGAATGGTTCTGTGGTGCCTTTCTTTCAATGCCACTGTCAGTTAGAGAGCGTGAATTAATTGCGGCCACACTCAGGTTTTTAGAAGGCGAAGCCCTAGCCCAACCCATCGTGGCTGTGCATAGAGATTACCATTCTAGAAATCTAATGATTCTCGATCCGGAAAAATTTGGTGAGGGATCTTCTCCTGGGATTATCGATTTTCAGGATGCAGTAGCAGGCCCCTATACTTACGATCTAGTCTCTTTGTTGCGGGACTGTTATATCCAATGGAGTCCAGCGCAAGTAACGACCTGGGCACTGCAATATTTATCGATGGCAAAGCAAAATGGCATCATCGCCGACATCGATAAAGCAATATTCATTCGACACTTTGACATGATGGGGCTACAGCGACACCTCAAGGTCATTGGTATTTTTAGCCGACTTTACATTAGAGATAAGAAACCGCGTTATCTGGCCGATATCCCACTGGTTATAGCGTATTTCCTTGAAGTGGGCAGCAAGTACGGCGAGTTGGCTGAATTTATAGATTGGTTCAGGCAGGACTTGTTACCGGTAGCGGGCAAACAGCTGGGTTTGGATTCACTATGCGAGCAATGATATTGGCGGCGGGTTTGGGTAAACGCATGCAGCCACTGACCGAAACTTCTCCCAAGCCCCTACTTCAAGTAGCGGGGAAAGCACTTATTGAATACCAAATAGAGCGTCTGGCAGAAGCCGGTGTTACCGAGGTGGTTATCAATCATTTCTACCTTGGGTCTATGATAGAAGAGGCGTTGGGAAACGGATCCCAATTTGGGATTCGAATTTATTACTCAAAAGAGCCGATTCGTTTAGAGACAGCTGGAGGTATCATAAAATCTTTGCCACAGCTCAAGGATGACAGCTTTATTGTAGTTAATGCAGATATCTGGACAGACTTTCCGTTCGACACGCTGTCCCCCATCGATGGTATCGAACGACTGGCTCACCTGATTTTTGTGGAAAATGCCGAACACAACCCCTTCGGAGATTTTTATATTGACGAGCAAGGTCGTGTGCATGAGGATCCGAATGCAGAAGGTGTGCGCCTAACATTCAGCGGTATAAGCGTGCTGCACCGTAATTTGTTTGCCGACTATCCAATCCAACCAAGATCATTGGTGCCGCTGTTATGTGATGCAATGGAGCAAAACAAAGTGAGTGGTGAAATTCATGGCGGAATGTGGATGGATATAGGAACACCGGAGAGATTGCAAGAAATTAACGACATGGTGGCTGAGAATTCTGAGGGTAGTTAAGGAATTTCATAATTGAGGTAACCGCTCCCATAATTCTGTAGAATAGCAGTCCGAACTTAATGTGATCGTTAGTTTAAGGATTGGACACCACATGAAAGACTACCTTATTGCACCTTCTATTCTCTCAGCGGACTTTGCTCGATTGGGAGAGGAGGTTGACGCTGTTCTCGATGCAGGTGCGGATGTAATTCACTTCGACGTGATGGATAACCACTATGTCCCGAATCTGACCATAGGGCCGTTGGTGTGTGAGGCGCTGCGTAAGCACAAAGTAACTGCACCGATTGATGTTCATCTTATGGTTTCCCCAGTGGATCAGTTAATACTGGATTTTGCTAACGCCGGTGCCAGTTACATCAGCTTTCACCCCGAGGCTACCGGGCACGTAGATCGATCCCTGCAACTGGTGCGTGATCGAGGTTGTAAATCAGGCTTGGTGTTTAACCCAGGAAGCTCAATAGACTGTTTGCAGTATTTAATGGACAAGGTTGATGTAATCCTGCTGATGTCTGTTAATCCGGGATTTGGCGGGCAGAAATTTATACCCGCCACATTGAAAAAACTCGAACAGGTGCGAAAGCTCATTGATCACAGCGGCTACCCCATTCAACTGGAAGTCGATGGTGGCGTTGGTATAGGTAATATTCGGAAAATTGCTGATGCAGGCGCTGATATGTTTGTCGCTGGGTCCGCAATATTTGGCAGTGGTGATTATGCTAATGTCATTGCCAGTATGCGCGCGGAGCTGGGCCAGAGCCCGGGAAAGAGCCACTAACTCAGACACTTTATTTTACGAACTTCCTTATGAATCAAGATCAGTTCCTTGAATTGGCACAGTCAGGATATAATCGCATTCCGGTTGTGCGTGAGGTGCTTGCAGATACCGAGACACCACTTAGTATCTATTTAAAACTCGGCAAGGGTCCCCACAGTTATTTCTTTGAATCTGTTCAAGGTGGTGAGAAATGGGGACGCTACTCCATTATTGGCTTACCCTGCCAGACGGTCCTCAAGGTTGTCGGCAATAAAATCAGAGTGGAGACTAACGGTGAAGTAGTTGAAGAGCTGCACGCAGAAAGCCCGTTTGCTTTTATCACAGAATTCAAAGCCCGATTCCGGGTTGCTGATGTCGCTGCCGGAAAACGGTTCACTGGTGGTCTGGTTGGTTACTTCTCCTATGATACCGTGCGCTATGTGGAAAAGAGCGTGGGGCCATCAAAGGGTATAGACAAGATTGACACGCCCGATATTTTATTGATGCTGTCAGAAGAAGTGGTAGTATTTGATAATCTTCGGGGCACTATCTCCTTCGTTATCAATGTTGATCCATCGTCATCCAACGCGCTCACTAATGCGCAAAAACGGCTAGACTATCTTGAGTCACAGTTGAAAAAACCGGCGCCATTACCTAGCCAGCAATCAAGCAATTCGATTACGGAAGCCGACTTCTCCTTTCATTTTAGCCAGCAGGAATATGAGCAGGCAGTTAACACCATAAAAGACTATATCGTTGCTGGGGATGTTATGCAGGTAGTGCTTGCGCAGCGCATGTCTATTGATTTTAGTGGTGAGCCGTTAAATGTTTATCGCGCTCTGCGTTTTCTGAATCCTTCGCCCTATATGGTATATTTCGATTTGGGTGATCACTATGTGGTTAGTGCGTCACCCGAGATTCTGGCACGAGTAGAAGACGGAAAGATCACAGTCAGGCCCTTGGCAGGAACCCGCAAGCGAGGTAGCACAGAGGAAGAGGACCTGGCGCTGGAAGCAGAGTTGCTGGCTGATGCCAAAGAAAGAGCCGAGCATCTGATGCTTATCGATTTAAGTCGCAACGATTCAGGAAGGGTTTCCAAAACCGGATCAGTCACAGTGCCAAAGAAAATGTTTGTAGAGCGTTATTCCCATGTCATGCATATCGCGTCCATAGTAGAGAGTGAGATGCTTGGTGACAAAACTGCACTCGATGTATTGCAGGCTACCTTGCCAGTTGGAACGCTGAGTGGCGCGCCCAAGGTTCGAGCAATGGAAATAATTGACGAGCTAGAGTCAGAAAAACGCGGTATTTATGGTGGTGCAATGGGTTACCTGGCCTGGAATGGAAACATGGATATGGCAATTGCCATTCGCACGTCTGTTATCAAAAATGGCAAACTTTATGTACAGGCCGGGGCAGGTATTGTGGCCGATTCAGTGCCGGAATTAGAATGGGAAGAAACAATTAACAAGGCCCGGGCAATAGTACGGGCCGTACAAATGGCAGACAACACACTTAAAGTAGATTGAAGCAGCTCTGACTCACTATTCTGAGTTGCTCTATTACAGGTCAGCATCCATGTTACTGATGATCGACAATTACGATTCTTTTACCTACAACGTGGTGCAATACCTGGGCGAGTTGGGGGCAGATGTGCAGGTGTACCGTAACGATGCAATCACCATCGAGGACATTGAGAAACTAGAACCAGAAAAAATCGTTATTTCCCCCGGACCCTGCACACCGAATGAAGCTGGGATTTCTACGCAGGTGATTAGCCATTTCTCAGGTAAACTTCCTCTCCTGGGTATTTGCCTTGGACACCAGAGTATTGGGCAGGTTTTTGGTGGTAAGATTGTGCGGGCGGGCAAAGTCATGCACGGAAAACTGTCGGAAATTCATCACACTGGCGAAGGTGTATTTAAAGATCTGAGCAATCCGTTTACTGCAACCCGTTATCATTCGTTGGCAATCGAAGCGAGTTCTCTGCCAGGGTGCCTGGAACTAACAGCCTGGACTGAAGATGAGAATGGTGAGCGGGAGGAAATCATGGGTGTGCGCCATAAAGAGTTTGCAATTGAAGGCGTGCAATTTCATCCCGAATCTATTCTGAGTGAAATGGGGCACGATCTACTACGGAATTTTTTACAGTCTAGCTAGGATATTGAAAAGTGGAGTAAGCCATGGACATTCGCGCAGCAATCAAACAGGTAACTTCAGGCGGCGATCTCAGTAAAGGTGAAATGGTCGCTGTTATGCGAGAGATCATGTCAGGCAATTCAACGGATGCACAAAATGCGGGTTTTCTCGTTGGTTTGCAAATGAAAGGAGTGAAAGCAGCCGAGATACTCGGGGGTGCCACTGTGATGCGCGAGCTGGCTACCGTTGTTGAAGTACCCCAGAGTCCCCATCTGGTTGACACCTGCGGTACCGGTGGCAGCGGTTCGAATAAGTTCAATGTATCAACCGCTTCAGCAATTGTGGCGGCCTGCGCTGGCGCTAAAGTCGCGAAGCATGGCAACAGAGGTGCCACCAGCAAGAGTGGAAGCGCAGACGTGTTGGAGGCTGCTGATGTGAATCTTATGCTGGACCCGATTCAAGTCGCTAGCGCCATCGAGCAAGTGGGTGTTGGATTCATGTTTGCACCAGCACATCACGGCGCCATGAAACACGTTATTACGGCGCGGAAGGAAATAGGTGTGCGCACCGTATTTAATCTGTTAGGCCCATTGACTAACCCTGCATCTGCGCCGAACCAGATTATTGGTGTGTTCGACGCGGAATGGATCCCTGCCTTGTTAGAAGTATTAAAGGAATTGGGAAGCAATCATGTGTTAATCGTTTCCGCGGATGATGGCCTTGATGAAATAAGTATTGCCTCAAGCAGTGCGGTAGGTGAATTGAAAGACGGAGCAATCACAATTTACAATGTCTCGCCTGAAGATTTTGGCATAAAGCGATATGAAAACTACGATATGTTGAAAATATCCAGCGCAGAGGAAAGCCTGGCTATGCTAAGGCAGGCTTTGACTTATGAAAATCAGGCGGCCGGTGATATCGTTGCACTAAATGCAGGTGCAGCAATCTATGCTGCGAATCTTACCGAAGATTTGAATACTGGTGTGCAGAGAGCGAAACAAGTTTTAAACGCTGGTGTCGCCGTTGATAAATTGGATGAGCTGGCAAAATTCACCCATTCATTTGATCTCTAATTTTTATGACCAAATCCTAATCAGACTCAAGACCTAGGCCCATGACCCAACCAACTATCCTGCAACAGATTGTTGAACAGAAACATCGTGAAATTGAAGCGAATCAAAAGATTACTTCCATTACCGACCTTGAGAGGGTATTCGCCGCGCGCGCGGATAGCCGGCCTTTCGTTAAAGCTATTCAAACTCAATTAGAAAGGCAACAGCCGGCTGTTATTGCTGAAATTAAGAAGGCCTCGCCATCGAAAGGTTTAATTCGGGAGGATTTTAATCCGGAAAAAATCGCCAGAGACTATGCGGACAAAGGCGCTACTTGCCTTTCTGTGTTGACAGATCAGCAATACTTTCAGGGCTGCGATGAACATCTGCAACAAGCCAGAGCTGCCTGTGAACTACCCGTAATTAGAAAAGATTTTATGGTGGATATTTACCAGATAGCTGAATCGAAAGCATTGGGCGCGGACTGTATTTTGTTAATAGTGGCTGCTCTGGATAGAGAACTATTATTTGAGTTGGCCAGCTATGCCAGCGAAATTGCTATCGATATCTTTATTGAGGTTCATAACCAGGCTGAGCTAGAAATAGCTTTGGAACTAGATACGAAATTGATTGGTATCAATAACAGGAACCTTCATACCTTTGAGACCACGCTGGAAACAAGCTTGCAACTCGCAAAAAATGTGCCGAGCGACAAGTTTATAATTACCGAAAGTGGCATAAACAATGCGGCAGATGTGCAATTAATGCTGGATAACGGGATTTTTGGTTTTCTTATTGGGGAGACATTTATGCGTGCGCCCAGCCCCGGTCAAAAACTCAGACAGGTCATGGGATTTAAATAAGCTATCACTACTACCTTGCCCGCATCATCTTCAAGAATTACGGAAATTGAAC
>CAVOCG010000044.1:0-17817 GCA_963694095.1 Gammaproteobacteria bacterium | reverse complement strand
CGACTCTTTAGTATCATTTTTCTCTCACTTGCCTCCCATCTCCTTGGGAACACTATCAACACTGCCTTTGCCTTGTTGTTCCGGGTCGTGCTGATTGAATAAATTTATTGCCTTGTCAGTTTTCCTACCAACATGCAATGCCCGCTCGAACAAACTCTCTACTCCCGTATTTTGCAACACCAGGTCTATAATAAATTCGCCGATCGAAAGAGCGCTTAGGAGAATGTCACACAATGCTCCAGTGTAAAGTTTCAGCTGGAATACAAGTAATTATCTGAGCTGCGGCCAGTGTTTTTCTTTCGCTTGCTTCTTGATACCCCCAGTCATTTTTCGCTCCTTGCGTGCTGTTATGGCTGGATAGTTCCGAGCTTTATCCAATACAAGCAAAAATCATTAACAAGTTTCAAACGTCTATTTAAAAGGCAACTCCTCCACTACATGACAGGTGCCGCAGGAATTAGTATAGGGAATAGGCATTGCTTGGCCCGGCTCCACTCCCCTAACCATAACATTAGTCTTAAACGGCACATCAAACACATGGGAGCGCATGGGCCCTTCCCAATAAGCATTCTTCTGTTCCTCTTGGGCGTTCGCGTACGGTGGTGGATGGATCATCCTGCCATAGCTACCAGCAATTCCCCCGGTGTTAACCGTCGGCGCCATATGGCAATCGATGCAACGGGTCAGATGCCCCTTCATTGTGGCTCCCAGTTTGGTTTGCATGTGATCATTAATGTCGACCTCATGACAGCGCTGGCACAAAGGAGAATTGGGGTCATTCTGATCATACAGAAGCCAACGGAAATTCGACGTGTCACCATGCAGGTTATGGCAGTCCGAACAGGTAACCAGCAGACGATCATTTCGGTGCATCTTCGACTTTAGAAAATCTGAATATTGTTGATGTGGCTTACTCGAGTGAATATCGTCAGGCCAAATATTGAATTCAGTATCCGCTCCGCGCATGGTTGGCCCCTTTTTCACGGGGTCAGTAAACTTGGTAAGCAGTTCGTGTCGGCTTATGCCGGGCCGGGCCAATTTTCCATCCGCGCTGAGTGCCTGGGTATAGCCGAAGACCTCTCCTCCGTAACCCTGCCGCCGGTCATGACATCGGCCGCACACTACACTGGAACGTTCTGCCGAAAGCAGTTTGGGATTAACAATAAATCGGCTCCGACCCGCGTTGGCTACATGCTCTGAACCGGGACCATGACATCGCTCACAGCCGATATTAATCTCGTCCATCTCGGGGTCATCATCGATATTTAATGCACCCCCAACATCGTTAACCGCACGTACCAAAAGTTGCCCCGTGGCCTCATCCTCATAACGTTCCCAACCGGTTAAATGGCAACTGGCGCACATGGTCTGGATGGTATTCTCATTAACAGGCGGTGCGGTGATCACATCATCCGCTGTACCGTAATTCGCATCCGCTCCTGCGTTCCACCACAGATAGAATTTATAGTCGTGCCAGACCCGACGCGATCGATTCAATCTGCTGTCACTGCCTGTCAGGTTGTACCGCAGCAATGTATACCAACCCGGGCGATTGCCAAGGCTCGCTGGAGCGGAAACGATATACCTTTGATCGTGCACTGCGCCGCCATACAAAAGTTTCACTTCTAGGTGTGCTGGACTGTTGGGGTCTTCCGGATTAAGGCTGTTAACCATGGTGATGTAATACTTACCATCAGCTGCCTCAGTTGCTTCCTGCCACAGGTACACATCAGTAAATACTGTCTCAATCGGAAGTCGTTCGTCGCCTGCGATCCGGAGCTTGAATTTATCATTGCCTCGGCCAGGGTCGTAATCGCCCAGCTCAAGATGAGTACCGTTTCGGTAATCATCTGTCTCGGCGTAAGACTCCAGCGCATCGAAGAAATCTGGAAACCTGGAGTAATCCTGCATTGGCCCGGGAGCGCCGGGTGCAGTCCAGGCAATCTTATGGCCAGTCTTCTGCCAATGGCGCTGATCTTGATGGCAGGACAGGCAGGTTGAGCTACCGACAGCACGAGCCTCTGGTGAGGGACTGCTGGATAATTCAATGGTCATCGCTGCACTGACCAGTTGTTCCGCAGAATAAGCTTGTCGACTTTTGTCTCCGCCGGGCAGGTGTTCGGTGTCTTCTACCGCTGGCGTCACATGGACAAAATAATTGCCACTAGGCAACTTTTCAATAGTGAAATTACCAACTGCATCCGTCGTGCCCTGCGGAAATGTAGTGCCGCCGAATCGGATGGCATCCTCCAGCGGTTCATCGTAAGCTTCCGCAGGGTAAGGTGCCTCATAGATGGCGCTGGCAGTCATTTTCGTCGTGATATCAATGGCCGTGGTTGGCACCAGATAAACGGTCGCATTCTCAACTGGATGGCCGGGATCAGCAGCGTCAGCGCCTACAGTCAGAGCACCCGATGCGCTTAAGACGTTACCGGAGAATATAGAGCTATCAGTTGTTGCCAGCGAATCAGGGCCTGACTGAAATATTCCGTTCAGCTTCGTCTCGCCTGTTACCGACAAAAATAGCAATACGCCAAGGCCAAGAAATACACCTATCACCATACCGCCAAGTAGCTTTTTCACGTATCTCCTCCGTTGAACCCCAAACGTATCGGTGTCGACAGCCCTTTAGTCTGAGGCCATGGTATTTGATAATGAATCCAGGCCTTCAATCTGAATCTCTATAGTAGAGCCTGGTTTGATCGGTAGCACGCCCTCGCCCGTACCGCAGGCAATCAAATCGCCAGGCAGCAAAGTCATATCCTGAGACAGCAGACTCACGATTTGCTGCGGCGAGAAAATAAGATCGCTAATCGCGTAATCCTGCCGCAACTTTCCTCGGTAGTGAGTCTGCACCCTTAACTGCTCAACATTAATTTCTGACTCTATGCTTGGCCCGAACGCGCCAAACGTGTCCATGCTTTTGGCGCGGCACCACTGGGGAAAGGTGGGGTCCTTTTCGATTAGAGTCAGCGCGGTAACGTCGTTAACACAGGTGTACCCGAATATGTAGTCGTCGGCTTCCGCCTCAGAAACACTTCGGCACGCCTTCTGGATAACTATACCGAGCTCACCCTCATAAATTATTCTGCCATTATAATATTCTGGCCGTCGAATCTGTCCAAGGTGGGGTAAATAACAATTATTCGGTTTAAGAAAGTACAGCGGTTCTTCGGGAATTGCCAACCCCTGTTTTTCAACTACACTTCTAACGTTGTTCCACAAACCGATCATTTTTCCTGGCCAGCACGGTGTAAGCAAATCTAGTTCACTAACTGGGAGCACTTCGTCAGTGGGTTCGGGGTCATCGAATAGATTGCCACCACACACAGCAACTCGCTGTTGTTCGAATCCAACATCGTCGAGCAGTTTTCCGAACTCCTCCAGTTGCGAGTTCTGGCGCCTGAACCGTATCCATTTACTCATAACAATTTGCCTGCTGTGCCCGCTGCATGACGAGCCCTAAAATAATATCAATGGTCGGCGTTGCTATCCCGGTCATTGCGCCCATCTCCTGCACCACCGTCAGCAGCGCGTCAATTTCCATCCGACGCCCTTGCTGCAAGTCTTGCAACATTGAAGTTTTATGGGCGCCTACATTTGCCGCTCCATTGATACGCTTGTCTATATCTACCGAAAATCTTACACCCAAACTTTCGGCTATCTGCTGAGCTTCTTCCATCATCCCCTTTGCAATATTTCTGGTTCCCGGTTGAGTGGCTATAACATCCAACGTGGCTTGGGTAAGTGCGCTAATTGGGTTGAAACATAAATTGCCCCAGAGTTTTACCCATATATCGTCTCTAATTCTTGGACGTACTGGCGCTTTCAATCCCGCCCGAATGAGAACTTGACTCAGCAATTTTACTCTCTCCGTTTTTTCCCCACTGGGTTCGCCTAACGTAAAGCGACTGCCTTCTACGTGTCGAATGACGCCTGGCTCCACTATATTGCAAGCCGGGTACACCACACAGCCAATTGCCCGCTCCGGCCTCAATTGCTGCCACTGCTGATCATCCGGATCCACCGTATGCAGGCGCTTGTTTTGCAAAGGGCCTTCTATGCCATAAAAATACCACCACGGGATCCCGTTGACAGCTGTGACCACAGCCCCCTCGCTTCCCAGCAACGCGTTGATTTGCGGCACTATCGCTGGCACTGAATGGGCTTTCAAGGTAACAATAACGTAATCTTGCGGCGGCAGGTTTTCCGGTTTATCGGTGCAATTGAGTTGATGAACACTCTCACCTTTCTCAGTGAGCAACCTTAAACCCTGGCTTTGCATTGCCTGTAAATGAGGGCCGCGAGCAATCAATGAAACTTCAGCATCCGTATTGGAAAGCATAGCTCCCAGATAGCCACCTATGGCACCGGCGCCATATATACATATTCGCACAGCTATTCCCCGCGTTTTTGAGCACCATTATGATAATTTGCTGGTCAGGCAAGTCTACCTCAATGCTGAGGTTACAACGAGGCAAAATCCTGACACCAAAAGATTTACCCTCGCTCTTGACATACTACATAGGGTTTTAGCACACTGGCTGTTTTGCACTGAGATAATAAGTATGAAGACATTGGGAGAATTGGTTAGTAGCGGTAACGGCGAGGACACCGCAATTACAGCACCGGGCCAGCAGCCACTCAGCTTTGATGGTTTGCGGACTCAGGTTGACTACACGGCTGCACGTCTGAACGAGTTAGGGGTCGGACGCAATGACCCGGTAGCCATCGTGCTGCCCAATGGCCCGAAAATGGCCAGCGCATTTATTTGTATAGGCGCCGCAGCCACCACTGCACCACTCAATCCAAATTATCGTGGCGAAGAATTTGAATTCTATCTGGATGATCTGCAGCCTAAGCTTCTAGTGGTTGCCGATGGCACCGATTCGCCGGCCGTTGCAAGTGCCCACAAGTTGGGCATTAACGTAGCAAGCTTACGACGCAAGGAAAGTGACCCGGCCGGCAAATTTGAATTGCTCGGTGAACCAGTAGTTAATAGTTCCCTAACGACCGGGCTTGCCCTCGCAGACGATATCGCGCTGGTATTGCATACCTCTGGTACCACCTCGAGGCCCAAACTGGTGCCACTGAGCCAGCAGAATATCTGTGCCTCCGCGCGCAATGTTGCCCATTCTCTGTCGCTGCAATCTTCAGATAAATGTTTGAATATCATGCCGCTGTTCCATATACACGGCCTTATCGCTGCAGTGATGGGCTCCTTGCATGCAGGTGCAAGCGTTAGTTGCACCCCGGGATTTAACGCACTGAAATTTTTTAATTGGTTGGAGGAAGTAAGACCAACTTGGTACACCGGTGTTCCGACCATGCACCAGGCGATCTTGTCACGGGCAGGACGCAATCAGGAGATTATAAAAAGCGTAGGGCTGCATTTTCTTCGGTCCTCCTCCGCTTCCCTGCCACCCCAAGTGATGGCAGACCTAGAAAAAACCTTTAACGCGCCGGTAATTGAAGCTTACGGCATGACCGAAGCGGCTCATCAAATGGCCTGTAATCCCTTACCGCGTGGAACCCAAAAGCCCGGATCAGTTGGGCTTGCCGCTGGCCCAAAGGTGTCTATTATGAACCAGCAGGGTGCTCATTTGTCCGCCGGAGAGATTGGTGAGGTAGTGATTCAGGGAGAAAATGTAACCGCTGGCTATCTTAATAATGAGGAGGCTAACTCAACTGCGTACACCGACGGATGGTTTCGCACCGGCGATCAAGGCAAACTAGACGATGAAGGATATTTGACGCTAACTGGCCGGCTTAAGGAAATTATCAACCGCGGTGGTGAGAAAATCTCACCTAGAGAAGTTGACGAAATACTGCTTGATCACGAAAGCGTCGCACAGGTAGTTACCTTTGCTATGCCTCATCCAAAGTTGGGTGAGGAAGTGGCCGCCGCGATTGTGCTGGAAGCAGGCACCGAACTCGATGAAAAAGGTTTGCGCGATTATGCGCTAACCCGTTTGGCAGATTTCAAAGTACCCAAAAAAGTAGTTTTTCTGGAAGAGATCCCCAAGGGTCCAACTGGAAAACTGCAACGTATCGGGTTAGCAGAAAAATTAGGTCTAGTTTAGAACTACAATAATTATTTATACCTATACAGAATAGGTTTTCATTGGGGAGTATAAAAAGTGAAAGAAGTAACCGAGAAAAACGCCGTCAACGATGAGCTAAACAAACAGACCGGAGAGGATGTCTTAGCGGCGCTGGAATTGCCGGATATGTCCTTCAAGAAAATGTTGTCGCATTTTGGCCCTGGCATTATTCTTATGATGACTGGCATCGGAACCAGTCACATCATTACCGCACCAACTGCAGGGGGCCGTTTCGGTTACGCGCTGATGTGGTGTATTCCTGTGGCATATGTATTTAAATATTATGGCTTTGAAATGGCTTTTCGATTTACTAATGCCACCGGCAAAAGTTTAATTGAAGCCTATGGCACAGCGTGGAAAAAATGGCCTCTTTGGTATGTGATGGCCACGACATTACTCCAGTGTGTTATCGGTCAGGCAGGTCGTTTGATCGCGGCGGCGGCGGTACTCTTCTTTCTCTTTAGCTATCTATTCAGCGAGGCAATGGGATTTGAAATACCAATTGAAGCCTTCGCTCTCATACTAGGCACTTTATCCGTTTTTATTCTTCTGCGCGGCAACTATAAAATAGTGGAACAGGTAGCCAAATCAGCCGCCGGCTTTCTTTTTGTTACCACCGTCTTCGTCTTTTTCGTTGAACCCCCATCAGTATCAATCGTGCAATACTTTTTTATCATCGACTTCCCAATCGGATCATGGCTTATTATCGCTGGGTTTTTGGGGCTATTACCAACAGGCATCGATGTTTCTTTGCAGGCATCGGAATGGGGCAAAGCCAAGAAGGTAGGCATGGGAAGAATAAGAGGCACATTGGAAGAGATGGGCCTGGCCCAGCGCTTCGATCCCTTCGCCCCTAACAAAGACCATTTAACGGTAGACATGTCTAAGCTTCCAGCCCATGCACAAACATACTGTCAGCGTTGGCTTACCATTAGCTTGTGGGATTTTCGCCTTGGCCATATCGTGTCATTCATCATCGCTTGCATATTCCTTATTCTCGCTGCTGTATGGATGTACCCCAGCGACGTACAAGGACAAGCAGTGATTGGAGACATTGCCAGAATTTTTACCGAAAGCGTCGGCAATAGCTTGATGATCGTATTTCTTCTCGGGGCTTTCGCCGCAACTTTTTCAACGGCATTCAACTACTTTGATGGCTGGCCACGGATCGTGGGGGCTTGTTGCCGCAACATTTTCCCGGCTACTGCAGCATTGCAAGGCGTGGATAAATCTGAGTTGAGCGATGAGCACAAATCTAAATGGTATTCTGAATACAATATCTATCGTATTACCATGATCTTCTCACTGATCGCTGCGCTTGGGATAATTATTGGTGTACCCCGACCTGTGTATCTGGTGCTGGTCGCGTCTGCATTGGCATACTTCGTTGCGCCGGTAATTTACTTTTTCAACGTCTATTATTGCCTCACAATCATACCGAAAGAGGATAAGGCTTTTTACCCGTCCAATTTTGCCAAATACTTCTCGTATATAAGCCTGTTTGTATTTACTGGATTGAGTTTGATATTAATTATGGCGAGAGTATTTAATATCACTTTGTTTGGAGCCTGAGCCAGCACATTAAAAAATTTTAGGAACAAACCCGACTTTTGAAAGAATGTAATCAATGCGGAAAATGTTGCACGAAGTACGGCGGCAACGGCCTATCTGTATTGACAAGCGAGATAGAGCATTGGGAAGTATTTAGACCCGATATATTCAAATATGTCTACGAAGGGGGGATCTGGATAAATCCCGATACCAATAAACAATTGGAAGGGTGTCCGTGGCTCCGGCGCGCGCCCAATCAAGACAAATATACTTGCTATATCTATTTCGATCGCCCTGACGAATGCAAATTCTACCCCGTGACTATTAATCAGATGATAGAAGATGGGTGCGAAATGTTAGAAGTGAAGGACTTAGCCAAACCGGAGCAAGCGCAGAATACCCTGAATATGATTATGATCGATAGCCGACCGCCCTATGAGTTGAAATAACGATCATTGTCGGGATTAGATGCGCTGCCGCGAGAGTGCCGGTAGCCTATCCAGATCAGGAATTGCAAACCAAATAGCAGGGATGCCGCCAGCAGGTGTGTAGGTTGTACGAATGCTGGCATGCCTAGATGGCCTAGTGTTGCACCCGTTACTACTGACACCCCAATCACTGCGAGCATTACCAAAGTGAATCGCGTCAGTGTGTGCTGCCAGCCAATAGATAAAATCAATAACCGCGCCAACCAAAGATTAGCAAACAAAACCACAGCAGAAAAACTCCGGTGCACATAGAAAAACCACGGCATGGCTTCGATCCAGCTCGACCTTAGCTCTTCGCCCTGGGCCCTGGCGATGAAATCGGTCATCTCTCTGACCTGGGTTCCCATCGCTACCTGCAACACTGTCAAGGCCAGCACTAAATATAACCACCTCGCAAAACTGGGATCGATTTGATCAATCGGTTGTGCCTCCATGATCCCCTTTCTCGATTGTGCCAAACCAAATAACAACGTAGCAACAAGTGCCAGCGCCATCAGCATATGTAAGGTAATCAAGCCAGGTTGCAAATTGGACTCTACAACCTGGGAGCCTAACCAGCCCTCAAATCCAACCATAAAAAGAGCAGTAACAGATGCTATAAAAATGGAGCGCTCATGTTTGCGGCAAAACCAGGAGAAAATAGCAGTTAACAAAATGAGAAAACCGATCATCACACCGGTTAGCCGGTTCATGTATTCAGTCCAGGTTTTCACCACGTTAAACCGGGTATCCGCATAACCTAAGTCAGCATAGATTTCCTGATAGTCAGGCGGCAATTGCGCTTCGCTCGTGGGAGGAATCCATTGCCCAAAGCAAGTGGGCCAATCGGGGCAACCCATGCCTGCGCCGGATGCGCGCACGCTGGCACCAATAAGAATCAAGAAATAGACTGCAGCGAGCGTTATCCAAGCCATCGACCGGTAACGCTGCAGGGCGTTAACCTGGTTGTCTGAAATAAAAGTCATTGGTTTGAGCGCTTTTAAGAGGTGTTATTTATCGCTGAGTACAGTGAAGGGCGGGAGGATAAACCAGCCGTCAGCTCAATGCAATCCCGCACGCAATAATTCCAATAGCGCATAAGAGGCATAGCCATCCATTGGCAAGTCGCTACCCGCCTGAAATCCGCGTATCGCGGTTCGGGTTTGAGAACCCAGAATGCCATCAATCGATCCGGCATCGAAGCCTTCATCGTTCAGCAACTGCTGTAACTCAAGCACTTCCTCTCGCCTTAAGGCTCTCTCATCCACCGGCATGCGTTGAATCTGTGGGCCACCGGTTAAGCGGTCGGCCAAGTGGCCAACCGAGAGCGCATAGAAGGTGGAGCGGTTCCAGACCATAGTGGTTCGATAGTTGCTGTATACCAGGAATACTGGTCCGTTGGCACCGGCTGGCAATACTATAGAACCTTGCATATCGGCAATGGGCAAGACCATGCCGGACACTTGCATGACGCCTAAATCACGCCATTCATTGACGGTTTTTCTGGTGCCGGTACCCGACATACTGAAATCAAAATCATCGGGCAAGATAACTTCCCTGCCCCAACGTTCGTCTCCCCGCCAACCAGATTGGGATAAAAAATTTGCAGCCGAGGCAAATATATCCGGCAGGCTATTCCAGATATCAATTTTGCCATCACTATCGCCATCAATGGCATAACGGTCGAAAGTGGATGGCATAAACTGCAACTGCCCCATGGCACCTGCCCATGATCCACTCATGGCTTTGGCTGAGATATGCCCACCATCGATAATCTTTAGCGCAGTAAGTAACTCGTTACGGAAAAAGCCTGCACGGCGTGGATCGTAGGCCAGTGTCGCCAGCGCCTGTAAAACCGAGAACCCCCCAGTGGCACTGCCATAATTACTTTCCAGCGCCCAGAACGACACGAGGTATTGCGGTTGTACCCCGTACTTACCCCTGACTGCATTCAATAAAGGGCCATGCTCAAGCAACAGGTTCTGGCCTCGACGAATTTGACCCGGCGTAATACGCAGGCTCGTGTAGCGTGTAAAGGTTTGTACAAATTCAGGCTGGCTTTTGTCCAGTTCCAAAACCCGCGCTGCCGGTTGCAGCGTATCCAACGCAGCGAGAGTCGAATCACCAATACCAAGTGCACGCGCTTCACCCCGCAGTTCAGCCAACCAATCCTGAAAAGGTTGCTCCTGAGCAAACACGGAAAAACTACAGGTGATTGAGAGAAAAAAGACAAATACGAATTTCATAGCAAGATAATAAAGGATATTAACCGGAATGAGAATCGTTATAAGGCACTCTGTTTATCTTTAATGTATAGTCCGCCAGCTGATTCGCCAATCTATGCATCCAATGTCTTCGCATCTTTTTTATTTAGCTTGAGGAAGCTTAATCCAAGATGGTATAGATCCTATCGCTGCCGACGGCAATAGGAAACCTTGCAAACTGACTTAGTGGTCATTGCCTTACTAACTGAATTGGGCAAGGTAAATTCAAACTCAAAATCAGGGCATTAATCCGAGTCAGATTTGTGGCGAGAAAAGTGCTCGATTACATTATCCTAGCTTCGCCAGCTAGCACCACTCTCGGGTATTTTCGTCTTTCGCTGTTCATATTACTCATTTTAAATGTCACAAAATAGACAACCTTGACTCACACTACATTTAACTAGAAAAAAGCGGTGCAATTGTTGAACTACCACACACTCCTAAGGACATGCCTAATGATTGGGGGCAAAGTTGCCTTTTGTTAGCTCCAGAAATAGAATTCGGTGTATGAAAAGCCTCTTAACCAGAGCCCTGCACCCTACTGTTCTATTAGGTATACTCCTCGGCTGGGGCGGCTTCAGCCTGGCCGCAGAACCCGCACAACCCGAAATTCGAGTTGTGCGAGAATATGTGGAAAAGGAGCAACGTGACAGCTACTCGGAATTGCTTGCAGAATATGGCCAAAACAAACAACTACCCCAGGGGTATGAATTGCAAGCGTTACTGGCCCTGAGTCATTACCCAGAATTAAAACAAGTTACTGTCCAATTCATCGTAGATGATGTCGGCATTCCCCTGTCTTCCAGACCCTACTGGGGTAGCATGCTGCGATCGGCCCGCAATCGAATATACAAAGTAATCATAGACACTGCACGGGATGGTGGACGCGGGGCGTTGCTACTAAAAAATCAGCCATTCAACGCTCAAATCGGCATTATCGGGCATGAACTTGCCCACACTGTCTATTATCTTGATCGATCATTCTTCGACATTGCTGTTGATGCAATATGCCAACTCAACGATTGCAGAATTCAGTTTGAACGTGCTACTGACAGACGACTGGTGGATTACGGTCTTGGTTGGCAAAGATATGATCATGCCAATTTTGTTCGAGGCAGACTAACAGAAAGCTCTGGCAAAATCAGCACCATCCAAGGCGGCGGTGGCGCCTATATGAGCCCGGCAGAGTTACTTACCATACTCCAGAATCACCCCTCATATATTAACTAATCCGTTATCACCTAATCCGAATTGGTCCGAGTAATTGTTTAATTCCAGCCTAAAACTTTTTGATTAACTCTTTAAGCTCATTTGTTTAATCTAGCCAAAAGACTTGAAGTATCCCAGCGGGCCCCGCCCATTTTTTGAACCTCTTCGTAAAAACCGTCGACCATCTTAGCCACTGACAATTCCGCTCCGTTGCTGACTGCCTCTGCGAAAGCAATCCCCAAATCCTTGCGCATCCAGTCGACAGCAAAACCGAATTCATATTCACCTTTTAACATGGTTGCATGCCGATTATCCATTTGCCAGGAACCGGCGGCCCCTTTGGAAATCGTCTCAATCAGCGCTTCGCCATCCAGCCCTGCCCGCATTGCGAAGTTCAGCCCCTCAGCCAACCCCTGAACTGCACCTGCAATACAAATTTGGTTTACCATCTTGGCCAGCTGGCCAGAGCCAGTAGACCCTAGTAATTTACTGAACTTGGAATACGCATCGAAAACCGGTTTGGCTTGTTGATAAATATTTTCTTCCCCACCCACCATGACAGTGAGTGCGCCATTCTCAGCCCCAGCCTGGCCGCCTGAAACCGGCGCATCAAGAAAGTAATACCCTGCTTTGGCTGCTACTTCTGCTAATTCTCGCGCAAGTGTTGCTGAAGCAGTGGTATGATCTATCAGAATGGCGCCTTCTTCTAATGCAGAAAAAACGCCTGCTTCTCCCAAAACAACCTGTCTGACATCATCATCGTTACCAACACAAATCATTACAATTTTACAGCCAACCACCGCCTGTGCTGGAGTAGGGGCGCTCTCCCCTCCATGTTCCTCGCACCATTTATCCGCTTTGCCTGAAGTCCGATTATAAACACAAACATCGAAACCAGCAGCCTGTAAATGACCTGCCATTGGATAGCCCATAACTCCTAGACCCAAAAAAGCTACTTTCATTCTTACCTCCATTTTCTTTACATTCTTGGTTGTTTGTGAATACAGCTACGTAGCTGTTGTATTGGTGTCCCTAAGTTGTCCTATAGTGGACTCCATTGCTCGCTCAAACAGAGGCCACTCGCTAATAATCGCTACAGTCCCAGACTTCAATTCTCTAGCCAGTCCCATTCGAGTTAACAAATAGTTCATTTATGCCTGGCAATTACTCCGCTGACTACCCAGTGTTTGATCCAGAACAACACTTCTAAACCACTTGAGTTGGGGCCGGGTTGATATTCCCGGCATGAAACCCTTGCCGACGCCGAGGCTGGGCAACCCGACAAGATCCAATATAGCTGAATTCCAGTGCCTTATTGGGCTAAAATACTTGTTCTAGGAACAATCACCACAAAAATATTGCAATTATTCACCTTTAGCCCACCTAAAAAGCGGGTTGTTAGTGTACGGCCCCGTTTTTACACAGTATACTGCGTAGCTGCTCGGGGAGTTAGTTGGTCCGTATTGAGCATCATAGGAGAAATAAAAATGACAAAGACTAAATTATTAATCGGAGCAACGATGGCAGTTGCTTTAGTTGTTCTAGCTGTAGGGCAAACACAAATTCAACAACCAAGTGTTGCGGCAAGCGGCGGTGCAATGGCGCCTGCCTTTGAGGTCGATCCTTATTGGCCAAGACCACTGCCAAATATGTGGGCAATGGGTAACACGATTGGTGTAGACGTAGACGAGAGAGATCACGTCTGGGTTGTGCACCGTAACGATGCCTCTCAGTTTGGTGGCAATACTGAAATTGGCCTGCAAGGTGGCGTTTCAGAATGCTGCACACCAGCACCGCCAATCATTGAGTTTGACGCAGCCGGTAATGTGGTAAATGCCTGGGGCGGACCTGATGAAGATGCAGACTACACATGGCCCGCATCCAATCACGGTATCGAAATCGCGCCAAATGGCAACGTATGGATAGGTGGTAACGGTGGTGGTGACTCACACGTTCTTGTCTTTACTCGCGAAGGTGAATACGTTCAGACAATTGGCCAGCAAGGCGAGGGTAATGACAGTAACAGCGAGACTCATTATAGCCGAGTTGCTGAAATAGCCATCGATGTTGAAGCCAATGAAGCCTACTTCGCTGATGGTTACGGTAACAAGCGCGTTGCTGTTGTTGACGTATCTACTGGTGACTTGCTGCGCTATTGGGGCGCCTACGGCAACACACCTGATGATGATACCGATGTAACTTACACACCTGGCGTACCTGGTCCACAGCAATTTCGTGGCCCGGTTCACTGCGCAGAGCCTTCAAATGATGGCCTGGTATATGTTTGTGACCGTGGTGCTGACCGAGTTCAGGTCTTCCGCAAAGACGGTACTTATGTAAGAGAAGCGGTATACAACCCAGCTACATTAAACCAGGGTTCTACCTGGGATATCGCATTCTCTAAAGATGAAAATCAGACTTACATCTATTTAGCAGATGGTCAGAACTTCAAAATTTCTGTGATAGAACGCGAAACGATGGAAGTACTTTACACGTTTGGCCAAGGCGGCAGACAGCCTGGTACATTCTATGCGCCTCACAGTGTTGCTACCGATTCCTCAGGTAACCTCTATACAACGGAAACCTATGAAGGTGCCCGCGTACAGAAATTCGTTAATAAGGGAATTCGAGCTGTTACCACGCGTGAGCGAGCCCCAACCTGGCCTGCTGAGCAACTGTAACACCCGCTGGTAAGTGACTTAAAATCCGTATCGAAGAAATTCGATACGGATTTTTATTGCGCGTTATTTGGTGCCAGCCAACTAACCCCTAGTCCCAATCCAGAAGGAATTTGTGTCAAGCTTTTACACTGGCTTGATCAATCCGGTAATGTCCATTATTCTGCCAATAATTTAACCGACCACCCTAAACGAGATATACATTATCATGAAAATTCGACAACTGATTATTCTAGGCATTGCCGCTTCGCTCTCAACCGTTTCCGTATTTGCCGCAGAAGAAGTCTCTGTGCAGTATGAATATGGCGAAGACCACGGAATTGACTTCAGCTCAATGAAGGGGTCCTTTAGTGTCGGTGCTTTTACCGATGACAGAGATGTAGATGATGGTAAATTGATTACTGACAATGACCTTGGTAGCGGTAACGGCGGTTTTATTGCTGAAGAAGAGCTATCGGTTATGATTCAGGATGCACTGGTGCAGGGCTTCACCAGTGGTGGTGCCGAACTGGCCAGCGCAGATGCAGATATGAGCGTGTCAGGTAGTGTGGTAAGTACCGAAGCACAGATCATTGAGCGTGACGGAGCACAATTACTCCAGCTAACCATACGGGCAAGTGTCCAGCTCATTGCAGGCGGTCGTACTGCCTTTCAAACCACATTGTTTGGCCGCGGCAGAGTCCCCCTCGATGAGGGTATGGCTGTTGCTGTTAGAGCCTCTCTCGATCGTATGATTAGGGAACTAGTCAGCGACGATTATTTCCTGCAGGAGGTTCTTTAGCCTAACGGTCTAGTCAAACCGCTATCAAACACAGCCTTTCGAGATTGCACAAATCGTTCCAGCCAATCATGTTACCGATTTACTGTGCACATCAACCAAGTCCGGACCAACGTGATGAGGCAAAACAAGTAAGTCGTTTGGAATTCCAAATATTTGTCAGTAAGCTCCGCTCACTCTATGAAATCGACAACACCGGTTTCCAGACAATATTCGGCACCTACTATCAACAACCCTTCATCTTTAATGAGTAATTCCAGCAGCGCTGACTCATGGCGTAGATTTTCAACTGAGGTATCAATATTTGCTCGCACGGCTCGATCTAGCAAGTCTTCGGTAGTTTCAGCCCCAGCTGAACCGAGCAAAGGCTCTACGGCTGGTCGAATTCTATCAACCACAGCATGCAAATTTCGGCAACGATTTGCAGGCGGTAGTCGCAGTTGCTCCAAAGTCGCAGCAATCGCACCGCACTGGGAGTGACCTAAAACTACCACCAGCCTCGTACCAAAATTTTCGGCAGCAAATTCGATGCTACCAATTTGAGAGGGCGCAACAATATTCCCAGCAACTCGAATGACAAAAAGGTCGCCTACCCCTTGACCGAAGATGATTTCTACCGGTACGCGTGAATCCGAACAACCTAATACAATAGCAAAAGGCTCTTGCTCTTGGATCAGCTGCGATCGCAACAGGCCTGCGATATCTATGTGATAGCCCTCACCAGAACGAAACCGGCGATTCCCGTCTCTGAGCCGCATTAGCGCCTCACCGGCATTGATCATAATTTACCTCTTTGTTCATCTTTTGCTGGACTATTTTTGCTTGAACTATTTTTACTGGAACTGCACCGGATGTGCAGTAATCTGAATCCTAGACTCCATATAGGTAATATATTCTCCATCAATAGCGCTAAACCAATGGGGCGTACCAGGTTGCAGCACTAGGATATCACCTGCGGTGACGTGGCGGGCCAGTCCGCCCATAATACCTTCCTGAGTTCTGATAATATTGGGACTAGTTGACTCAGCCAGTGGAAGTTTCAACAGGCCCCCGGTAACAAGTGTGCCACTGCCCTCTAGGATGCGGTAAATCTCGACACTATAGGGATGGAGCACAGCATAATGGGCAACAGCACTACTCCGACGCCGGACTGATATACCTGGTGAAATACTAACAGCCGAACCGGCAGCAGATGCTGAGCCGCTTGCGGCTCTTTCCAATTCCGCCGTAATCTCCGCCCCAGGTTTGTATAAAGCAGCTGGTGCTCCGGAATCTTGCGCCCATGATGATCGGCTCAATATCAGAAATATGAATAGTAAAACGAATAAAATTCTCATTAATTACCTCCCTTGATCGCCAGGGTCAGCTGGCAGGTTTCAGTGTTTCTCGGATAGAGGAACAGATTTCATGAAATAAAACTCTTCTCGCTTAATCGCATCTAAACCCACGTGATTGCACTTGGCAATCATGGGCCCACCGCACGCGCCTATCTGGATGACCTAGCTTCACTTTCTTCCATACGAGCTCCTCCGAGTATGCCTGTCATAGCGTAGTTGCCTTCATGACAGGCATACTCGTAAAGCGTATAGCCTTCTTCCAAAGCTGGCATCGGACGAATGACGGTCCAGGGCCTGGTGTAAACCTCAGGATCTTCAACCGTAAATTGATAGTCGATTAAGTCGTCACTGACTCGCGTAAAGCGCTCTATAGATCGTGCGTTTTTGGATGAGGGAAAACGGTGCTGTGTCTTATCACTGAAATTGCTAGTCTCGACAACGAGCGTACCACCTTCCCAATGGCCACGAGAATCTCCGTTCCACTGGCGAATTTTATTATCGAGCTGAGGTTGACCATCCACCGGAATAATCCGAACATCATGTATCATCTCGACCACGATGGCCACATAACCTGGGTTCTGAATGATCTGGTAGCTGTTGTTATAACCAGAAGAAATTGCCGGTACGCCATGGTAAGTAATGCATCGATCCCAGTTGGTACGATCCAGCCAGGAGTCGGCAGGGTGATCGCGCCCATAGGCTGCTTCAGCTGCCAGCCTTTCGATGGTCTCTTCCCTAAAAGGCAGCCTGCCGTCCAAAGGGTCAACTATTAGTGATGTACGTAGGTCCAGCGAAATGTTTCCTCGATCGAACCACCCCACATTGTAGTTGCCTACATCCCCCGGAGTATCTGTCGTCTCCAGCAATGTTGCCGCATTAATCTCAGCCGCTTCCTCGAGTGTGTAGAACATTTTCTCACCAAGGCGCAGCGGGCGCTGCAGTGGAGTTAGGCTGGCGTAGGACCATTTACCCTGCAGATCGGGATCTCCCCATGGTGTATTCTTGCTGTATTCTCCGCTGGAAGAGTCTGTCCCAGAAGACTGCTGAGCAAACGCTGCAGACTTTAGTAACATTGTTGCAGCAAGCAATGCAGACATGGCTATTACTGCGACGAATCGAATTTTCATTTACCATCTCCCTCACGCTTTAGTCAGCCCGTAAAATAAACGTCTGCTTCTAAAATGTCCAGACTTTATAGGGGGGGGTGCTTGAGGCCAAGTTTTTCTTATTCGCCTTATTATTGTATCGTTCGGTAGGTATCTTTGGATTGCGTACACCCGTCTCTAGGGCAAGACTGCAAATCACTTTGCTTGAGGGACTGGTTGATTGGAGCTTTTTGCTATGTTGCACATGTCGTCTCTGGCGTGACGCTTGTGTTCTTCTTTGGCCCCAGCCACACCATCCCTGGCGGATCGTTCACCCTATTCTC